>NZ_SMYJ01000006.1:0-58857 GCF_009720285.1 Bradyrhizobium sp. BR2003 | reverse complement strand
TCCGTTCACGTTGCCGACGATTGCAGATCGCGCTCCCGCTCGGCCCCGCCGTCAGCGGCGATCAGCTTCCGGTACTGACTTTCGTATTCTCGCGCCATCCGGTGCGGAGAAGCGCAGCTCGAAGTGCGCGCGCACCTTCCTTCTGTCCAGTCGAGCCACTTCGCTCACTGCGCTGACAGCCTCCTCCACGCTGTCGACGATGAAGCCGGTTACGCCGTCGTCGACCACCTACGGCACCGAGCCCGACCGATAGGCGATCACGGGCGTCCCGCACGCCATCGCTTCGATCATGACCAACCCGAACGGCTCCGGCCAGTCGATCGGAAACAGCAGGGCGACGCCTCCTGCGAGGAACGGCTGCTTCCTCGCGTCATCGATCTCGCCGACGAGCTGCACTTTCTCGCCGTCGACGTGAGGCTCGAAGCGCTTCTTGAAGCAGGCGGTCCCGGCTCGTGGGATCTTCGCGGCGATGCGCAGCGGCTTTCCTGCTGCGCGAGCGATGCGAAGCGTCTTCGGGACCTTTCTCCGCCGTGAGCCGCCCGAGAAACGCCAGGCATGATCCTGGTCCGTACGACGGACGGCACAGGTCGAAGGGCAACCCGTGCTGGATCGTGCGGCACCAACGTGCGTCCGGAAGGGGCAGGCGTTGGTGCTCTGAGATCGAGATGAAGCTGGCGTCCGGAAACTGGCGAACCACGCTGGGCAGTCCCGACAGATCGAGCCGCCCGTGCATGGTCGTGAGAAACGGGACGCCCAGTCGGCTGAGCAGCGGAAGAGGCAGCCAGTCGATGTGGGAATGAATCACGTCGAAGTCGGCTGTCCGTTTCGCGGTTGCTTCCAGCAGCACACTGCAGGCGGCGTTCGGGTCGCACCTTTTCGTCCGAAGCGCAGCGCGCGAGGCCACCCCGTGTGAAGCTCGGCACGCGTCCGGGAGTCCCCGCTCGCAAAGAGGGTGACGTCATGTCCCAGTTCGACCTCATCCACCAGCCAGGCGACCACCCGTTCCGTGCCGCCGGAAAGCCTTGGGGGAACACTCTCGGCCAAAGGAGCAAGCTGGGCGATGCGCATGAGGCTTTTCCCGCTAGGCCCCCAACACCGATCGCAGCGCCAGCACGATCACCGCTGAAAGGAAGTTTGAAATGGCGAGCAGCGTCCACTCGGGCCGCGCGCTTTCGGTCGCGACCCGTCTGACCAGCACTTCCACCCGCCTCAACATTCGTCTTCCGGAAGATGCGCGAGGTGAGCTAATCCGAAGCTTGCCAGTTCTTCTCGGGAAGTCCGACGATCGCCCCCGTCCAGAGAACGGCGACGAGAGAGTAAGGGCGCTCCAGAGAAACGGCCCAGCAAGGGGCCCACCGAGGCCGACCCGACCCTCTTTGCAAAAACAGCCCCAGCGCGCGGTCCGAGCAACGCCGAGGCCGAGTTGCCATGATTACCTTCTCGCCAAAACCCGCACTCGACGGTCTCGTTCCTATTTTCCAGTTCTCCTTCGAGAGGACGCGTTGTCGGCCCGCGGGAGGTGTGTCGCGCGCCGACAGTCTGCTCCCGCTTTCTGATGACAGTAAGCCGGTTGCTTGCTGCAGCCTCCGAACCACTGCGTCATGGTTGTCTCTCGCATCAACTTTAGCAACTGTTGCTCGTCCTCTTCGGACCACGGCTTAGCGAGCAACCTTTTCTCCAATATCCATCCAACACTCATAGCGCGGATCGCAGTTATTTGCACCGCGTGAAAATAACCCATGCTAATCCTAGTGGTAATGTTGCCACTGTTTCCCGGCGTCGCACCGCAGCGCTTTGGTTAGCGCTTGTCTCGTGATCGGATTCGGAGTGCGATCGAACTGACCGGTCTCGGAACGAGGGACTGGCCATTGCGGCCTCAGCTTTGCCCTAGGGCCTCCAGGGATTGCTGAAGCCGCCTCGTTTTGGGCCGGGCAATCTCACTCGACACGGGAGCCCCGGCCTAGTCGATCGTCTCCGCAAGGGTATGTCCGGCGCGCGTGGATGCTTGCAGGATGCCGTGATCTAGCGGCCGATATTCGGGCGGCGTCATGCAATACAGAGCGGCCCAACGCACGGGGAGAGCGCTGAGGCCTCAGCATTAGTCCCACTCCATCGTGGAGATTCAACGTCAACGTCGTGGATTGCCTGCTCGTTCCCGGAACCGAAACCGAAACGGCCCCAGCAAGAGGAGCTGAGGCCGGGTCGGTGGCCCCAGCGAGGTGCCAGCTGGGGACTGCCACTCAAACTGATTGAGAATGTACCCCGGACCTTCGGGGGCAAGAGCCGGGGCACGTTCATCCGCTGACGTCGCTCTGCCGCGAGCGACGCAAGTCAACGTTCACCGCGTGGGCTTCGTTCCTAGCGACTTCTTCATTGCTGCTCCAAGCCGACGCTCAACCCGCTTCCGGCTGGTGCCGACTTTTTTGACGGCCTTCTTAACCGACGCAGCCGACTTGCCCGTCCTCCTGGACTCGTAGCTCACCTCGTAATCCTGCCCGCCGGCGACGCGCGCCCGGTCCTGCTTGCGACCGCGCCGTCTGCTTCTTCGCCTTCTTTGCCATTCCGGCCTCCCTATTGGTGAGGGCCAACTCGGGCTAGGATCGACCGTTCCATTTGCGGGGCTGCCGCGGAACGATTGCGATTGCGTCAGCTTGAATCGGCTCATTGTTTGTGGAGTTGCGTTGTGGCGTTTCAGCGTAGGAAGCCTGAGGCGATCGGGACCAAGGCGCTCTTTCCCGGCTTCATCGCGCCGGCCCTGGCATCGCCGATCGATAAAGTGCCGAGCGGCACACGCTGGATTCATGAGATTAAGTTCGATGGCTACCGGGTCCAGACTCACATCGCCAACGAAGAGGTGAAGATCTACACCCGGCGTGGCAACGACTGGACCAGGCGGTTCAAGAAGGTTGCCGACGACGCCTGGCACATTTCCGCATCGTCGGCCATCATCGACGGCGAGATCGTTGTTCCCTCGGCAGACGGTACGACCGACTTCGCGGTGCTGCAGAACGAGCTGCGCGGCAAGTCGACCAGGATCGTGATGGTGGCCTTCGATCTTTTGTACCTCAACGGCCGCGGTCTCCGGAAGCTGCCGCTGGTCGAGCGCAAGACCGTGCTGAAAAAGCTGATCGCTGGCACCGCCTTCCAGTTCAGCGAGAGCTTCGAGGTCGACGGCCCCAAGATGTTCATCCATGCTTGCAAGCTTGGCTATGAGGGCGTCGTGTCGAAAGTGGGCAACGGCGTCTATCCCACCGGCATCCGCAGCCGAGACTGGGTCAAGAAGACCTGTGCCCAGCGCGAGACCCTGACCGTCGCGGGCTTTGTGCTCGACGGCAATGAATGGGACGGCATCTATGTCGGTCGGCGCAAGGGTGACGACTTGATCTATGCCGGTAAGGTCGACCACGGCTTCGATAAGGCCTCGGTCGCCGACCTCCGCAAACGCCTGACGCCGCTGATCCGCAAGACGCAGCCCTACACCAAGCGCATTGCACCCAAGGCGATCTGGGTCGAGCCGAAGTTGCTTGCCGAGATCGAGTACCGCGCCAAATCCGCCGAGGGCAAGGTACGGCACCCGTTCTTTCGTGGTGTACGGGAGGATCTGTGACCGAGCCGGCTTGCAAGCTTTGCGACGATACCGGATGGGTCTGCGAGAACCATCCGGACCAACCGTGGACTGGCAATCACGCATGTAGGTGCGGCGGCGCCGGCGCGCCTGCCCGAAGTGCAATAGGCCGAAACCGGATGATGAATTTCCGCGGCTGCCCTTATGGCGGGGCGATGTTGCGGTCGTAAAACCTCAGCGTCGCAACGGGGACTACGTGAAGATTTGGACCAGCGCCAAGGCGGCCAACCGTCGTTCCGCTTCCCCCTCCACCGAATCGGCACCCAGAGCCCTCATTAGGAAGCGGGCCGGCGCTGCCTTCCGTGAATCGCGGTCCAACGCGTAGGAGGTTTGCCCCTCGAACTGATGCCGCCCAATCGTTGCAGTCAGCACAATTGACGAACCTCAACTTCTTATCTTACCCAGTCGAGGTCTTGTTGTGCCCGCGTGAGACCGGGAGTGCGATTTCGCAAACAAGTCCGTCTTTGCGCCAATCAAAGCGAACTTTCCCCTTTAGCTGAGTAATCATTGCATCAATGATACGGCTACCGACACCCTTTCGCGTAGGTGTCTGCGCGGCCGGACCGCCTGTCTCTGTCCAGCGAAAACGCAATTGACCGTCAGCCGTGTGCGCCCATTCCAGATGGACATGGCCTTGGGATTGGGACAAAGCACCGTACTTTGCGGCGTTGGTGGCCAGTTCATGCAGCGTCATTGCCATCGCCTGAGCTACGCCCGGTTCTAATACGATTTGCGGTCCGTCTATCAGCACTTGCTTCCCGGAATAGGGAGCCAGTTCCTGTGTCGCGATTGCCGATAGATCGGCACCGATCCAGCGCGTCGCGACAAAGAGTGAGCAAACATTCGCAAGCGCCTCGATGCGCCCAACGATTGTCTGTTTAAGGTCATCCGACGAAGTTGATTGAGTAAGATTAACCGCAGCCAGAACGCTCGAAAGCATGTTTTTGCTACGGTGCTCTGCCTCGCGTGCCAATGTCGCGATCAGCTCCTGATTTCTCTTTTGCTCAGTAATATCTCTCGCAATCTTTGATGCGCCGACGATTGTGCCGTTGGCATCCTTGACGGGAGAGACGGTTAGCGAAACGACGATCAGGCTGCCATGCTTAGTCCGCCGGAGAGTCTCAAAATGGTCGATGCGATCACCTCGTTTGATGCGCGTTAAAATCTCGCGTTCTTCGCTTTGCCGGTCCCCTGGGATAACAAGCGTAATGGGCTGACCAATCGCTTCGCCCGGTGAGTAACCGAAAATGCGCTCGGCACCTCCGTTCCAGCTCGTAATAATGCCATCGAGGGTTTTGCTTACAATCGCGTCGTCGCTGCACTCGACTATGGAAGCAAGCCAGCGCAATCGCTGCTCACTTTCGTGAAGCGCAGTCTCAATCTCAAGCGCGTTCTTCCGTTCCATAGTTCCTACGACTGTGTTACGTCATTAGGATGTAGATGAGCCCGGCCTAGCCAGATCTGCGAGAGATAGAAGTAGAGTGTATCGCGGCTCACGCTCGATCCGTCTTCGGGCGAACCGAGCGTACGGCACAAATTGAATATAGGCCATAAAGAAATTGGTAATTGGGGGCAGGACATCCGATGATCGCCCCAGCAATCCTGCCGAGAACAAGCGCCAGCACGAACCCCAGCGCATCGTCGGCGATCTGCTCAACGCCGAGATCAACGAGAAGCAAGCCCGGTCGATCAAGTACCAGTCACCATAGCCAAACCACCACTCGCCAAGGATATCGCCGACTTGCGGTTCGACGGCACACCGATCAAACAGACGCTCGTCAATGACCTCGCTGGCGGCGGCTTCGTCGCTCAGCAACGCAACGTCGTTCTGGTGTCGGCGGCACCGGCATCCGCAAGACCCACCTTGCCATCGCAATCGCAAGGAACTGCATCAGATCCGGTGCCCGTGACCGCTTCCGGCGGCCAGCTGCTGTTCCATCTCGTCAGCAGGCTCTACGAGTGCGCCTCCGTCATCGTTACCACCAACCTCGCCTTCGGCGAATGGCCGGGCGTGTTTGGCGACGCCAAGATGACCACCGCCTCGGCCGGCTGACCCATCACTGCGACATCGTCGGCAACGAAGGCTGGCGATTCAAAAGTCGCGACGACAATCATATAGCTGCCGAACCGACGGCTCGCGAGAGTCCGCTGTGCTCTGGCAGCGAATCAAATTTCGCATCGCTGCGAAATGACGCGATGGGACCATCAGGAGGCATGCCGATCAACTCGGTTTCTGACCTGCAGCATGATCAATCGCGGGAGCTACGCTAACGAATCAGTGGGCGGGTCCGTACAGATCGAGGCTGTTGAGCAGGTCGTTGGCGCGGGCGTCGCGCTCGCCAAGCGGCGCTAAGTTGTAACGGGTCTCGATCATCTTCAAGATCGAGGTGGTGTCGTAGAACGTGTGATCCACGAAGCCGTGCCGAGCGAACGGAGAAATGATCAGGGTTGGCACGCGCAGTCCGGGTCCCCACCGATCCACGACGGGAGGCGGCACATGATCCCAGAAGCCACCGTTCTCGTCATAGGTCACGACGATTACTGTGCTGGACCACATCGGACTTCGTTCGATCTTGGAAATAATGTTCGCGACGTGCTGATCGCCCGACAGGACGTCGGCGTAGCCGGGATGCTGGGTCTTGGGCCCGATCGGCTTGTAGAATGCGACAGCCGGCAGGTTATTGCTCTCGATGGCCTTCATTAGGTCCACCTCATCCTTTAAGTGTTCACGTTTGGCCTCGGTGCCGTCCGCGTACTGCTTGAAGTAAGCAAAGGGTTGGTGAGGGAACTGAAATAGTGGGTCCGCGTTACCCGCCAGGGCATCATTCCAGCCACTGGAGTACCAGGCCCAGGAGATGCCCTTTTCCGTGAGGCGGTCCCCGACGGTCGGCATGGTCTCAGGGGGCATCAGGAGACTGATATCTTTCACAGTAGCGGGATGGGGCGCATTCACCGAGAAGACCGTGAACACGACCCGGCCGTCCGGCGTCACCGCGCCGTCCTTGACCAAGTTGCCCTTCTCATCCAGCACCGCTCGGATGGCGGGCGGCGCGTTGTCGAACCGCGGTGTGCAAGCGCAGATCAGCCAAAAGTGGTTCAGCAATGAGCCTCCGAACGCTGCGTGGAAAAAGTTATCGCACAACGTGTGGTGCTCGGCATAGCGGTACAGGGCCGTCTGACTGATATCATGGTAACCCATGGTTAGGCCCGAGCCGGAAACGGCGACAAAGCGATCCATCTTTCCACCATGGATCTGCTGTTGCTGCCTATAGTAGCTGCGAACTAGATCATCCGCATGCTTCTCGTGGATCGGCACGTAACGGTCTATAAGAAACGGCGCGTTCGGAAGGTTCGCGGGAAAGCGCTTGTCGGGCTCAGGCGGCTTGGTGCGATCGCTCATTACCGGCGGAAGAGTGGCGTAAACCTGCCCTTGGGAATCGGCCTGCATTGCCGACTTGCTGGCATCATGCAGTCCGTTGGCCCCGGGGAAATGGCCGTACAGGTTATCGAAGCTGCGGTTCTCCAGATAGATGACCACAATGTGCTCGATCCGCTCTGGCCCCCGGGTCTGCGGGTCTGCCGCCCACGCCCATGGGTCTACAGCGGCTAGCAACGCGAGACCTAGCGTCGGACCGATGAGGGCCCATCGCGTTAGCATTATCGATCTCATGTGCGTCCCCTCCCTTTTTCGAGAGATTAGGAAAGTCACGCAAGTGAAAGAACGAATTGCAGCTAAAGGATACCATATCGGCCACGGTGATCTAGGGGCTTGAAATAGGTGGGGAGGCTGCAATGAGCTCTTCTGCGCGCCGCGTGTCGGTTTAGGGTCACGAGCGTCGCCTCTGCAACAGATGGCCACTGTCAACTTCCGCTTTACCCCGTTTACGACCGAGGTCGCGCGGCGGCGCAATATGTCGCGAAGGCACATGAACAGACATCGTGATCTCCTGATGGGCGCCGAACAGAAATGGGCTTTCTTCGAGATTGGAAGGAAATTGAAAATCCCGGCCGACTAGCGCGTCGCGTCAATAGTGCTGGGTTGATTGCTTGTGCGTGGCACCGAGCGCATGGCGCGCGTTCACCCACAATGCGCGCGCCAACGCATCGGGGCGGAGAAATCGGCTGACGCCGATGCAACGGCTTCCGAATGCCGCGAAAGTGTCAGCGCAGACCGGATCGCGTGCCGCAGCCGAAAACGCCAAGCGTTCGAGGAAATTGAATCGACGCCCGGTGGAGAAGTCGCCGATCAGGAACTGGTATCCGGCCAGTTCCGACCGGTGCCGTTTTGCATATGCGGACAGACCGCGATCGAGGTCAGGCGGACTTGTCCATGCGCGGCCAACGGCTTCTTACAGCCACTCGGCGGATTGCAACGCCCAGCCACACCCGACACCCCACAACGGATCGCTCGATAAAGCTGCGTCCCCGATCAGCGCCAAACCGGGTTTGGACACGCCGCGGTGAAGGTTCGGATACTCGATCATTCCCATGAATGGGGTCACTCGCTGCGCCTGCGGCAGGGACGGCGCGCGCGGCAAGCGCTCAAACAGGCGCGTCATGGCCGCTTCCGGATCCGCCTTCCATTCCGCAGCCTTGGCGCGCGCAGGCATTGCTGCCACAAGCGTTACGCCGTCGTCGTTGGGAAAGGTGTAGGCGACGTCCGGGTCCAGGAACCAGAGTTGCGACCGTGTGCCACTCGCTAGCGGCAAATTGCGGTAGTGCGCGAAATAAAAAATGCGACCGTTTGGCGTCTCTTTGGCAGGCAAGCCAGCAAGCTCTGCAACACGCGAATTTCGTCCGTCCGCGCCGACGACGAGCTTTGCCACAATATCCAGTTTGGAGTCGCCTTCTCCTTGCGCCGATACGCCGCAAATTCGTCCTTGATCGGCCCGCAATTCTCGAGCCGAGAGCCCTCGCAGGAATTCGACGCCACCTGTTTGTGCCGCTGTCTTCCGCAGCATCGGGTCCAGCGTCGAGCGTCGGATGTTGTACCCATAGGCGGGGCGACGGATCGTCTGTTCAGAGGGCGCAACTATCCATCCCCAACGCGTGAAGACTTCCGCATCGTTCCGAACGCCACCGGCGTCCTCGATTGCCCTCGCAAGCCCCAGCCTCTCCAATGTCGGAGTGGCGCTTGCCTGAATGTAGTGGGTGCAGAGTTTCTTGTAACCCGCGGGATCGCCATCACGCTCGATCAGCGCGACGCGGGCGCCGGCCCGGCCGAAGAATATCGCCGCCGCGCACCCGGCAATGCTCGCTCCAACGATTGCGACGTCGTACTGGGAGTGTGAAGGCATAGTTTATCTCCGCTAGGCCCTCACGGGCGCTTCTTCGGCTCGGGGGCCATAAGCTGACGTTCCACGCTGGCCGCAACCACAAGCATCCCCATCACGCTAGCTCGTCGAGTAAGGCCTTGGCCTGCTTCAAGTCCAACGTGTCGAGGCCCTCGGTAAACCAGCCGTAGACCGGCGCGAGGAGATTGCGCGCTTTGCCATGTTTGCCCTGGTCGCGCCAGAGAAGGGCGAGGCTGTACGCTGCGCGCAGCTCCAGCAGGCGCGCATTTTGGCCGCGTGCGATTTGGAGCGCGTGGCGGTAACTGCCTTCCGCCTCGGCAGCGTTCCGTCCGCCAGTGCCAGCAGCACGTCGCCGTAACACCGATGCACCTGGGCATCGAAAACGCGCTCCTCGGATCGTTCGATGCACGCGAGAGCCTCCGTAACGGCCGCGAGCGCATCGTTAGCCTGTCGCGCTCTCAAGCATGCCTCGGCCAACACCACGAGATGCATGGGCATGAGCAGCGCCGCTTCGGCTGCTCGCCATTTGGCAAGTCCGTCACGCAGCTGTTTCAGCCCGGCCTCGACGTCGCCGCCTTCCACCTTCGACCAGCCGGCATAAATGCCGCCGCCCGCGAGCCAAAACGCGAAACCCTGTTTCGAGCATTCGGCGATCAGGGCCGCCGCGCGTTGGCCGAGCAGCCGTTCGTCGCGACGGAAGAAATGGCAATAGCACGCGTGCAGCAACGCAAATGCCGTGCTGGGGCGATGCGACAGGGTTTCGGCATGCGCGACCGCCTCGTCAATTCTCCGGAGCGCCTGATCGAGATACCCCATCTGCGTCAGCGTGAGCGACGCCAGATAACCTTTGCACGCGACCAGCGGATCGTAAGCGTATCTAAACGCGAGATCGCGGTGGGTGGCAGGGTCATAGTGTCCGATCGCCTGCTCTAGATGCTTGCGCGCCGCGTCAAGTTTACCGAGATGGATCAGACTGATGCCCACCGAGCGGTGGCCAATCACCAGCGCGGTGGCATCGTGCGTGCGTTGCGCGGCGCCGAGCGCCTTCTGGGCCACCTCGTGGCTCGCTCTTAATTCGGCTCGAACGAGGTGAAACACGTATTGGCCATACAGCGCTGGGAGAAGCTGAGACGTATCCCGAAGCCGTTCGCAAAGCTCAAGGGCACGCGCGAAAGCTGATCCGGTCTCAGGCGCCGCCCAACCTCTGGTCGCGATCAGAGTGCCGCCCAACGCGACTTGAAGATCGAGTTCCAACCGAGGACGCTCCGGCGTCTCCAGCAAGGTGCCGAGAAGCGACAAAGCGCGCGTCAATTGGGTCCGCGCCTCGACCATTGCCGATCGCCGGATGGCCAACTGGGCCGCCTTGCCCAAGTACACAGCCGCCTCGTCGATTGCTCCCGCTTCGGCGCAGTGATGAGCGAGCAATTCTGGCCGCGCCTCGACCTTCTCCGGGAACCGCTCCGCCAAACCTCGGGCAACGCGCGCATGGAGGTCCTGCCGCGGTTTTCGCAACAGGGTAGCGTAGACCGCATCCTGCAGCAGCGCGTGCTTGAAGAGATAGGTGGCCTGCGGCGGCGCACCTCGCCGAAACACCAGCCCGGCATCGGCGAGCTGATCGAGCGCGGCATGCAATTCGGCGTCGCTGCGATCCGCCACCGCTGCGAGCAGCTCGTAGGAGAAATCCCGGCCGATCGTGGCGCCGATCTGGGCGATCTCCTTGCCCCAGGGACCGAGCCGATCGAGCCGTGCCATCAGCGAGGCGTGCAGCGTCGCCGGGACAGCAAGCGCTGGGTGTGACGCTCTGGCTATGAAGCTCACGCCATCGTTCGCGCCGCTTTCGAGCGCCGACTTTGTCAGCTCCTCGACGAACAGCGGGACACCGTCGGTTCGTTCCACGATCTCTGCCACGATTTCATCCGGCAGTTCCTTGTTGCCCGCGATCCGCCGCACCAGCGCGACGCTCTCTGCTCGATCCAGCCGATTGAGTGTCAGTGTCGTGACGTGCGCCTGGCCAACCCACGGCGGCGCATATTCGGGGCGGAACGTGACGACTAGGAGAATGGGCAAGCCGCGAACCTGGTCGACGACGTGATCGAACAGCTCCCGGGAGCTCGGATCGCTCCAGTGCGTGTCCTCCAAGATCATCAGCACGGGGTGCTGGCGAGCCAAGCCCTCGAGTTGCCGGAGTAGCGCCTCAAACGTCTTCTCTTTTTTTTTCTTGTGGCGCGAGCGAAAGAGGCGGGAAGCGGCCTTGAGTCGGTAGTGACAGGACTTCGACCAGCAGCGCCTCTTCTTCTGGCGGCGGCGCGACAGGGGCAAGCAGCGCCGCCAACTTCTCAAGCTTTGCCTCGGGCGTGTCCTCACGCGCGAAGCCAGCAGCCCGTTCGAGCTGCGCCATGATGGGCTGCAACGCGCTGTCCTGATGGTGCGGTGAGCAGAAATAACGCAACCGCGTGTGCGGCTCGAAAGCAAGTCGTTCGACGACTGCTGCAGTGAGCCGTGACTTGCCAATGCCCGGTTCGCCGGAGAGCAACACCACTTGACCCTGGCCGGTCTTCGCTTTCGACCAGCGCCGCAGCAGCAGTTCCAGTTCTTCTTGGCGGCCGATGAGTTCAGTCAGTTCACCTGCGTGTAGGGCCTCGAAGCGGCCCTCGACTAAAGAAGGTCGTAGCGCTGTCCAAGCTCTGATGCGGCCCGGAATGCCTTTGAGTTCGTGAGGTCCAAGGTCCTTTAGTTCAAACAGATTGCCGAGGAGCCTTCGCGTGTTCTCGGCAACGATCACCGCGTTCGGCTCAGCCATGGCTTGTAGGCGCGCGGCAAGATTGGGGGTTTCTCCGATGATACCGCGCTCTTGTGCCTCCCCCGATCCGATCAGATCGCCAACAACCACCAGCCCGGTCGCGATACCGACGCGGGCTTGCAGCGGAACGGAAAATTTGAGCGCGCCCACTGCAGCAATCGCTTCCAGTCCTGCGCGCACGGCCCGCTCGGCGTCGTCCTCGTGCGCCTGCGGATAGCCAAAATAAATCGGCACGCCCTCGCCCATGTATTTCGCGACGAAGCCACCGAAGCGGCGCACACTATCGGCGACGCACGTCTGATAGGCGGAAATGATCCCCCGCAGGTCCTCGGGGTCCATACATGCGGAGAGCGACGTCGAACCGACAAGGTCCGAAAACATCACGGTGACCTGGCGGCGCTCAGCGGTGTCCCTAACGGCTTTGCGACTTTCCGGAGGAGCGTCGGACAGGGGCGCCGGTGCGCCCGCTTCAGCGCGCAAAGCGGCGATGGCGTCTAGCAGCTTACGGCGTTGCCCGACAAATCCGACACCAAGCTCCTTCAAGTCCTCAGCGGTCAAATTCGGCAGGACCGTGTCGTCGATTTCATTGTCGCGGAATACGGCCTCATACTGTTCGAGGCCAAGCCTCCGTAGCCAACCTCCGACGTCCATGGCGGCCGCCCTAGTTCGCCTAACGCTGCATGATCCCTCAGGCGAGACCACCTGTCTAGGGTTCAGATCCGCGCCTTCCTGCTGGAGCGGAGTATTGTAGTCCGGCAAGGGCTGCGTTTCCTGCGCGCCGAGCTGCCAGGCCTCCTGGCGACGCGAACCGATGTCCTGTCGCCCCGCATGGTGCGCTCCTAAGCCGTCCCTACCGGCCAAGCTGGAGACCCAGCTTGCGTATTTTCAAGATTCCGCTCTACACTCTTAGACAGCATAGAATCTCTGCTCCTGTGACCGGCTCAGGGCTCTTTAGTTGCCTGCGTTGCGGGACGCCAGTCCACCACTGGGCAGAAATTTACAGTTACACTGATTGGAAACGCGTGGCGCACGTCGGAGATGGGAAAGAGCGCTTGCACAGACCTGAAACAGCCCGCACCCCTAAAGTCGATGCTAAGATTTCACATAGTTCAATTGACGCGCACGCTGATGGGAGGCTCAATAAGCGGATTGCGAACTGCCGCAGAGGTCACCAGTGAATTACGTTGTGCAAGCCAGATTCCTCGTTCGAATGGGGACTACTGGCTGGATGGTTTATGATCGAGAACTCAAGGGGCCAGCGCTGATCAACAACAGCCATTGGGCTGAGAAGCTGACCAAGGAACAAGCCGAATCCATAAAGGAAAGACTGACAAAGCAGTTCACCGCCCGGTCGTAGGTCCGCTGACCGATTTGAAAATCGCGGCGATCACTACGAGCCTTGGCGACGACGTTACCGTACGACATCCGCCAAGGCACAAGCTAACCCGTGCCCATTTCAGGCGGCGCGTCGACCGATCGAACGATCGAGCCCCGCCTTTCAGAGGCCCTGCAAGTGAACCGCGGCTTGAGATCGGACAGACGCATCTCCTCCGGCCATCTCGCTGCCTCTAGCTGGACATTGTGGGAGCGCTACGCGCGATTGCACCGCTCGCTGCAGCTGCCCGCAATCCCGCGAGCGCTGGCGCATGGGCGGCAGCCTGGCGCACAAGACGTCGGTCAGTCCATCATTGCACTCGCCCCGGCGATGCAGACCAATAAAATTTCAGCCACCGCCCATCCGCCAACGTGGCGGCCGGAAGAGCGTTAGCTTCTGTATACCTCCGCGGCAGTAATCCGCTTGGAAGATGAACCATGGTGCCAAAACCGGGAGCGGGTATTTTAAGCTTGGCGGCGTTGTCGTAGTTTCATGCCAATGCCATGCCGATCAACCGAAAGCCGCTGGAAATCCCGCCCGAGGTCGCCCGCCGGTTCGCCGCGGACATGAAGGCTTATCACGCAGAACAGGACGACATCCAACGCGATCGGATCGCGGTCGGCAGCAGGCATATGCTGCTTGGGCATATGCCTGCGGGCACCAAGCTGCGGTCGAGCTCAAGGAATTGTTTGAGTTAATGCGATGAACCGTCTGGATCTAGACGGACACGGCCAAGTCCGCGACGAGGACCACGTCAAGGCCCTTGCTACGATCGAGGCCACAAAGAAATGGTTTGAGGACCCCCCCAGGAGGCGTGGCATTTAGATACGTTGTCATGGAGTGAAAATGGCAAGCGCCTTGTTGCTGTCATTGCAACTGTCGCATTGGCTGATAATCGCAGGAGCCGCGCTGGTAGCGGTCGGCCCGATTGGCCTTGTGATCCGCCGCCGGCGTCGGGCCAACGTCCAGGGCGAAGCAACAGAGCCAAATTCCGAGCCGCGTCCCCAATTGTCGCCGCTGCCGGATATTCTTGACTCACGACCACGAAAGGATCGGCGTGAGATTTAAGAGCTGCACGGGTAAAAAGATGGAGGTGGGGCAGGATCACTGGCTTGTAGCTAGCCGCCATCGGCGCATAGTCAACGAATGATCGAGCAGCGACCAGCTTTCATGGCTTGCAAAAATCCTGGCACCGGCTGGAGGATCGACATTCTGTGGCCCGATGGCGAAACGGAAGTCATCAAGGGTTTTATTACTGAGCACGACGCCGCGAAGTGGATTTCAGAGCACTCGAAGACTTGGCAAGAAAATCCGGACCAGCCGCGCTAGAGCGGTTCGCTGGCGTCCACTCATCGCGACCTCTAGCGGCTTCTTTCAGCGTGCGATCGGCCCGATTGATCGACGCAGGCCCTGGCGTCCGCCAACTCGCGGCGCGGCTTTGGCTAAAGAGCGGATACTGCTTTAGCTTCGGAATGAAGCCTCATCCCCGTCGGCATTAGGTTTTTCGCTGGGCCTCCCTCGCTTATTGAGCAAGCCGGCTTTCTCGCGACCGGCGGCGCATCCGTAAATTCACGGGTCGCGACCTTAACGTTAAACCGAAAAACGATAACCGCGCCTGGCATGGCGTCCTTTAGCTTCTGAGATATTTCATTCCCTTCGTCAAAAGCCATTTCCAAAGTTCAGCGATTTGTATCAATGGTCCTGGAATTCGGTATCGTGACCACGATCGTTGGATCTGTGCTCGCCTTGTATGCAAGTCGGCATCGTTCGATCATCTTGAAGGCGTGCGCAGGCGTGCTGCTGATTGCTGGCCTTACCTGCATTGGCGCGGGGCTCCCGCGTGTGTGACCACTCCGCAAACAGCCAGCGCGTCGTACTCCGTCCGTCGGGTCACGCCCATTGGCCCTCAAGCAAACAGCGTAAATTCGTACACCGCATCCATTCGATCGCAGCAGACCGATCCGGGCGATGGTAACGTAATCGTCGCCCACTCACCGGCTGAAGAAGATGCTCCGACGGAGCCGCTCTTTGATAGTAACTGGGTGTTCTCGACTCCGGATGCCGGTCGCGTCGTAGACCGCGTTGGCGACTGCTGCGGGCCCAGCCGCAGATGCCGAGCTCTCGCTACGCCCTTGGCACTCATCGGCGACGACATCGGATCGGTCTCGTCGACCATGTATGCGGGATGTGGGCGTGAATCGGCGCCTCACGAGATCGTGGTTGGAACCTGTTGCGCCTTTCTTTGTTGATCGTTCGATCACGAGCCATCGATGCGCCCTTTCCATCTACGTTTCGCTATTGGTCCATTGGCATGCGCGTTTGTCGCGCTCTTATCCCTGCCCGAAGCGGGTTTCGCCGCACTGACCTCTTCGCAAGTCGACCAGGTTACTCTCCGGCCACGAACAGGCGATGGCTTGCCTCTGTCGCTTCGTCTCACGGACGAGTTCGACGCAACCAAACCTTTGAAGGAATGGCTGGGTAACGTCCCGACGGTTTGGATCGCTGCGGACTACACCTGCAAGAGCCTCTGCGGGCCAATGATATCGATCGTCTCGAGCGCGCTGGCCGATACAGGTCTGCAAGCCGGGAGCGCCTACCGGCTGATGGTATTCGGCCTTGATCCAAGAGACACGGCAGCGGATGCGCGCGCAATGAAGGCGGCACAAGTCAATCCTCGCGCCAATCTCGTAAAACAGTCGGTCTTTCTGAGAGCAGTTCCATCCGATGTCAGCGTTCTATTAGCAGCGCTCGGTATTGGGGCGGCCTATGATGTCGAACACGATCAGTTCGCCCACCCGGTTGCCGCGTTCGTGGTTACTCCCGAAGGGCGCCTTTCGCAGGTGGTTTCGGGCATCGCAATCGATCCCGGCAATCTTCGGCTAGCGCTCGTCGACGCCGGCCGCGGGCGGATCGGTACCTGGTCTGATCAGATTCACCTGCTCTGCTACGGCTTCGATCCTGCAACTGGCCTTTATACTTTGGCGGTCTGGCGGATATTGGCGGGTGCCAGTGTGATCACAATGGTCGCCCTCATCGTGCTGATGGCGCTTCTGATCCGGCGGGACGCCTCCAGGCCAAGTTAAAGGGGCGGCCATCATTCTCCAGCGTCCTGTCAAAAGTCAGCCATAACAGCGATCCAACGAATAGCACCGAGGCAGGCAACATCAGCGCCATCGTCAGCGGGCCAATATGGTGAACCGCTGGCAGGATTAGGATGGCGGCCTCCCAGCAACGCATCAGCAGGGTCAGCCCACAGAGCATCATCAGTGCGCGGGGGTCGGACCGCACCCTTGCGCTCAGCAGCGCGAAGAACGGCAGCACGAACTGTGCGAGCGCAAGCCCGGCAAGCAGATATTGCCACCCGTGGTCCGACCGCGCCTGATACCAGGACACCTCGTCCGGGATGTTGCTGGACCAGATGACGATGTACTGCATGGCATGAAGGTAGCCCCACAGCAGGATGAGCGAGAGCAACAGGCCGCTGTAGCCGGCGCTGCGGCCGATCCGGCGTCCCGCGAGGAGGCTGGTGCCGAGTAGGAACGCGAAGCCGCCGAGCAGCGTAAAGCTAAGGAAAAGCAGGCCGTAGACCGAGGAATGAAAGTCCGGCTCGAGCGACTCCATCCAGTCGATGCCGGCGAGCGATGCGGTCAAGGCGTAAAAGACCAATCCGGCCGACGCTGCACGCACCATGGCGGCGGCGTCGCGCCACGCCCGGCGCTGCCATTCCGCAAGCCCGATCCAGAGCCCGAAATAGACCGCGCCGCGCAAGACGAAGAACCATGGCGCGAGATAGTACGCCTTGAACGGCGGCAAGGCGGACGGCGCGGCCATCGCCGGATAGAGCTGGTTCATGAAAAGCAGGATCGGTAGCGACGCCAGGGCAATGACCGGCAGCGTTGCCGTCGCTGCGACGAATTGCCCGAAGAGGGCCTCGGTCCAGATGCGGCGGACGAGATAGCTCGTCATCCACAGTCCAAGCGCTCCGATCGGGACCGCGCCCCAAGTCACCCAAGCCACGAGATAAGCCGCCGTCGTCGTGCGGCCATCGAGGATGAAGCCCGCCGCTAGGATCAATCCCGTAACGAGAAGAACGATGATCCTGATGTCGCGGCGCGCTCTCACGGCTGCCCCGTCAGCTTGGCGCGCTCATCTGGCGGCACATCCTCGATCGAGGCGCGCCGGCTGAGCTGCAGGGCGCGGATATAGGCCACGACGGCCCAGCGGTCCTGTGGGTTCACACGTGCGGCGTAGGAGTACATCGCGCCATACCCGTTGCTGATGACCTCGAAGAGGTGCTGATCGTCAGCGGCTATCAGACGATCGTCATGGTAGCTGGTCGGGTGCGGCATTCCGCGATGAACGATGATGCCATCGCCGTCGCCACCCGCGCCGTGGCACGGCGAGCAGAAGATCGCATACCGCTGCCGTCCACGATCCAACAGCTCGGCGGACAGCGCCGGCTTGGTTTTCCCCGCCCTCTCCCGCTCCAGATCGCCTCGCGCCACGGTATTGACCGGCGGAGAACGCAGCATGCTGCGACGAAACAGCGGCGCGCGGGAGTACTCGCTGTATTTCGGCTGCATATCCATGTTCTGATCGCAGGCTGCGAGAGACAAAGCGAGTGCGACTGTGAGCACCAATCGGATCATGGCGGCACGCGCTCCACCGACGCGGCGCCCGCACTGGCGAGGAATGCCGCAGTGTCCTGGTCGTCGAACATCGGATCGTCGCTTCTGACACAGAGGAAGAAGCGATCCTTGCTGGCGAGATGGAAGCGCGGCGCCGCGAAGACGGGATAGTTGAGCCGCGGCAGGCCGTTCTGCCAGAGCATGGCAATCACCATCGCAAGCGCAGAGAACAGGATCGTCAGCTCGAACGTGACCACGGCGAAAGCCGACAGCGCGTAGATCGGCCGGCCGCCGACATTCAGCGGATAGTCGTAGCTGACGAACATTTGCATGAGAAGCGCCGCGCCGCCTCCTACAAGGGCCCCGGTCAGGCCGACCAGGGAGATCCGTGGGCGCGGAATCCTGAGGATGGACGCCAGGCTCCTGACGGGAAACGGCGTGAACGCGTCGAGCTCGCGATAGCCCGCCGCACGCGCCTGCTTTGCCGCCGTCAATAGCGCCTCCGGGCTGTCGAACTCTCCGAGCATTCCATAGGCATGCTCAGTCATGATGCCCTTCCTCCTTTTCCTCGTGGAGGAGCTCCTTGGTCTCGAAAATCGAGATCATCGGAACCAGGCGCACCGCGATCAGGAACGGCACCAGGAATAGGCCGATCGTGCCGAGATAGGTTGACCAGTCCCAGAAGGTCGGCGTGAACTTGCTCCACGAGGACACCAGGAAGTCGCGATAAAGGCTGGTGACCAGGATCATGTCCCGCTCCAGCCACATCCCGACCGCAACCGAGATCGAGATCAGCAGCATCGCCCAGCCGGAGCGCCGTACGCCCCTCCACCACAGCGCCTGCAGGGGCACAAAGTTGAAGAGCACGGCGCCCCAATAGGTCCAAGCATAGACGCCCGCGACGCGGTCCAGCAACGTCCGCATCTCATGCGCTTCGCCGGAATACAGCGCGTCGAGCGCCTCGAAAACATAACCGTAGGCCGTCATTAGCCCGGTCGCGAGCAACACCTTGCCGAGCACGTCGAGATGCTCATTGGTGACCAGGTTTCGGAGCCCGAACCAGGAGCGCAGCGCGACCGCGATGATGGCGACCACGGCAAAGCCGGAGAATGCCGCACCGAGCACGAAATAGGGCGGAAAGATCGTCGAATGCCATCCCGGGATCTGCCCAGCCGCAAACAGTAGCGATACCTCGCTGTGCACGGACACGACCAGCGGCACGGCCAGCGCCGCGGTCAGCCGATAGGCTTGCGACCAGCGCAGCCAGTGCACCGCGGAGCCGCGCCAGCCGAGCGAGGTGATGCCGAAGAAGATCTGCCAGCTGCGCTTGGTCGCGCGGTCCCGCGCGGCCGCAAGGTCCGGGATCAGTCCCGTATACCAGAACACCAGAGAAACCGTGAGATAGGTCAGCACCGCCCAGATGTCCCACTCCAGCGGGCTGCGAAACTGCGGCCAGACACCCATCGTCGCGGGGTAGGGAAACATCCAATAGACGTACCAGGGCCGGCCGAGGTGCAGGATCGGGTAGATGCCGGCGCAAAGCACTGCGAACAGCGTCATGGTCTCGGCGAAGCGGTTGAGCGAATTCCGCCATTCGCTGCCGGTCAGGAGCAGCAACGCCGAGATCAGCGTGCCGGCATGACCGATGCCGAGCCACCAGACGTAATTGTGGATCGCAAACGCCCAGTTCACGGGAATGTTGATGCCCCAGATTCCGACGCCGCGCGTGAAAAGCTCGCTCACCGAGACCATCAGCAACAACAGCAGAGCGCTTGCAAACGCCATCGCGATCATCCAGCGACGCTGTGCCGGGAAGTGTAGCGGAATGCCGGTGAGCTGGTCGGCGATGCCCCCCATGCTCTGGCGCCTCGGCAGGATATCGGAGTGATCGCTCATCCCTGCCCGCTCCCCGAACCGTCATCCCGCCAGCGCGCCAGGTAGGTGGTGCGGGGCCGCGTCCCGAGCTCCTCGAGCAGGACGTAGTGCCGGCCATCGCGCTTCAGCCGCGCTACCTCCGAGTTTGGATCCTTAATGTCTCCGAACACGATCGCCTTGGTCGGACAGGCCTGCTGGCAGGCGGTCACGACCTCGCCGTCGCGCAGCGGACGGCTCTCCTTGTCGGCTGTGACATGCGCTACCTCGATGCGCTGGACACAATAGGTGCACTTCTCCATCACGCCGCGCGAGCGCACGGTCACGTCCGGGTTGTGCGCAGCCTGCGTCGGGGAATCGGCAGGCGCCCGGTAGTCGAAGAAATTGAAGCGCCGCACCTTGTAGGGGCAATAGCTCGAACAGGTTCGGGTACCGATGCAGCGATTGTAGACCATCTGGTTAAGCCCTTCCGGGCTGTGCGTGGTCGCATGCACCGGGCATCCCATCTCGCATGGTGCATCCTCGCAGTGCATGCATGGTACCGGCTGGAAATAGCTCTTCGGCTCCTCAATGCCGCCGTCGTAATAGCGGGCGATCCGCAGCCAGTGCATCTCGCGCCCGACCTTGACCTGGTCGGCGCCGACCACGGGAACGTTGTTCTCGGCCGTGCAGGCTGCGACACAGGCATTGCAGCCGATGCAGGCATCGAGATCGATCACCATACCCCAGGCGTTCTCTGATGACTCCCATTTCGGATAAAAGCTCGCCTGCTCCGCCGATGTGGGCTGCGCTGCCTCGCCGGGCCTCATCTCGCGAACAAAATCAAAGCCTTCCATGCGGTGATGCAGCTGCGTCACCGCGAGTGTTTCGGTCACATCGATCTTGCGCAGGCTGCCCTTGGCGAGCGACGGCTGATCTGCCGGCCGCACCTGGTAGGCGTCATAGCCAAGGCCATCTCCGACGCGCCCCGCCCGCGTCCGGCCATAGCCGAGATAGAGCGCAACCGTGTTACCGGCCTGGCCCGGCACAATCCAGACCGGACCGGTGACGCTGCGCTTACCAATTCGTACCTCCACATGATCGCCGTTGGCGATCGGGATGCGCTTCGCCAGATCGGGAGCGATCGCGACGACATTGCTCCATGTGACTGTCGTTAGAGGCTTCGGCAGTTCTTGCAGCCAGCCGACATTGGCGAACTGGCCATCCCAAACCGTCGGGTCTGGCCGAAACACGATGTCGACCGCACCGTGCGTCGACGGCGCAGTGACCGCTGCGCTGCCGGGCCTGGCGTCCACAAAGGCCGCAGCGCCCTGAACGAAGCCATCATGGAGCGCCTGCTCCCAGCGCGTCGAAAATGCCTCGCCGAAGGTGGCCTGCCAGGTCTCGCGCACGGCTGTATCGGATGCGGGATCGATCTCGCCGAGCAGCATCGCGACGATCTGATGGATGGTTCTCACATCGTAGAATGGCGCGATCACGGGCTGAAGGATGGTTGTCGTTCCGTCGACCGCGCGGGCATCGCTCCAGCTCTCCAGCGCGTGCGCGAGCGAGAGCTGCCACTCGCAGAGCGCGCCGGTTTCGTCCCGCTGCAGGCCGAGATGAAGCGACGTCCTCACGCGCTGCAACGCTTCCGCTGTCTTGAGTTCGCCGGGGGAGTTGTACGCCGCATTGCAGTCGATCACGATCACAGAATGAACTTGTCCGGCGTTGATGTTGGAGACCAGTTCTGCAAGCGTCCCCGCGCCCGCCGGGCCGGCGACCGGGTCCGTGAACTTCAGCGTCTGCCCGGCATTGCCAAGAGCATCATTGATCTTCGCGCTCCAGATCGCCGCTGCCTCGCCCCCGACCGGGCCGGCGACAACCAACGACCTGCCGCGCGCTTTGCTGCAGGCGTCAGCTGCACGCCTGATCCAGTCACGCTCACGCTCCGTAAGTTCCCCCGCAGCCCGCCCAGAAACGCCCAGCGCATTTGCCAGCGCTTCCGCCAGAACAGGCATGCGCGAGGCGTCGGCGATCAACCTGTTGCCCGCCACCGCGCCGGTGGCCGACGGCACGCTCTCCGCCATGAACAGACGATTGCCGGGACGATCGGCAAACCGGCGCCGGGAGGTAACCCAGCCACGCGCATTGCGTACCTGATTGAGGCCTGGGCCCAGAATGTCATCGTCGAGGCTGACAATGACGTCGCATTGCTCGAGTGCGTAGTGCAGGTCCACCGGTTTTCCATACGCGGCGGTCGCGAATGGCCGCTGGGACGAGTCGGCTGTCGGGGCATGGAGATGAACCCGTGCTTTGGGAAACTGCTTCAACAACGCATCGAGCTGCCGCAGCAGCGTTGGCGACGTGATCGGGCCGACCAGTAGCCGCAATCCCTTTCCTCCGTCACTGGCCCATCCCTCGCGGAGGACGCCGATTGCCGCAACCACGTCCTTCCAACTCACGGGTTCGCCGCGGCGTGTCGGTGCCTGAGCGCGGTCGGGGTCATAGAGGCCAAGCACAGCGCTTTGCATGAAGACATCGCTACGCCCGCCGGTGACGGGATGCTCGGGATTGCCGTCCAGCTTGGTCGGACGCCCCGAATAGGTCGTCGCGAGCACCGGCTGCGCATACCCGTCAAAGACCGTCGCGGTGGCATAGGTACGTGGAATTCCGATCGTTGCATCGTCCGGTTGATCGACGTAGGGCAATGCGGCCACGAACGGGCTCTTCTCGCAACCGGTAAGACCAGCGAGCGCGAAGGATGCCCCCATCAGCTTGAGAAACTCGCGCCTGGCGGTTGGCGAAAACTGTTGCGCAGCGGGATATTCCGCATTTACAAAGGCCTGGAACGCGGGATCGTCAGACAGCTCCTCCATACCCGACCATTGGCGTCGCCCGCCTTCCGGCGGCGCGACTGGATTGCGTTGCTGTCGAGCGTCGCGCTTCATCGGTGACACACGGTGCAGTGGGTGAGTTCGCCAAAGCGGATCTTTTCGTGCGCGGCGATCGCCTCGCCTTTGGCGCGCGCATCGGCCGGCGGCATCCACGCCATATCGGTGACGTGTTCGGGCGGCCGCAGCCTCGGTGCCGGATCGCGATGACAATCCAGGCAAAACTCCATGGTGAACGGTTTGGCGCGATAAGTCAGAGCCATCCGGTCGATGCGGCCGTGACAGCTTTCGCAGCCGACGCCTTTGGCGATGTGGATGTCATGGCGGAAATAGACGTAGTCCGGCAGCTTTGCGACGCGCGTCCACTCGATCGGCGTGTGGTGAGCGAGGCTTTGCCTGACCGGTTCCAGCATCGCGGCGTTGGTCCAGATCTGGGAGTGGCAGGTCATGCAAGTTTCCGTCGGTGGCAGGCCGGCCTGGGGGCCTTGTTCGACATTGCTGTGGCAGTAGCGACAATCGATCCCGAGCTCGCCCGCGTGGTGACGATGGCTGAAGGGCACCGGCTGCTGCGGCCGGACGTCGGTCGAGGTCATGTAGGCGGACCGCGCGAAGCCGATGATGCCAACCGTGCCACCGGCCATCAGCGAAAGACTTCCGACGAGGAACAACCGCATCCACGTATCGGCGACGGGTGAAAAGAGCTGAGCCATCCGAGCCGACCAGCTGGCGGATACCTGATCGACAATCTCGCCTCGGTCGATTGGTTCCTAGCCGAGGAACGCCCAGACCGGCTCCGCATTGACCATGGGCGCGCAAGGACCCGAAACATGGCTCAGACGGGCGGCTTCGACTTCGAACGGTCGGATATCGCGACCAATGCGATCGCCTGGATCGCCGCCGGTCTCGGTACCTTCGTGCTGGTAATTCCAGTTGTGATGCCGCTGATCTTTCCGCAATCGTTGCGCTACGCCAGCCCCGCCGCGCGACCGGCGCTGAGCTCCAGCGCTCCGCCGCTCGAAGTCGCGCCGTCCGACGAACTCGAGCGCGCGCGCCGCGACGATGTCGAGATCACGGGCACCTATGGTTGGGTCGACCGCAACCGCGGGATCGTGCGCGTGCCGGTCAAGCGCGCTACCGAAATGCTGCTGCGAAAGGGTCTGCCGGAATGGCCTGCCCCGTGAATTACGATCGCTCCGCCAGGCCGTCGGCGGTGACCTGAGCATGTGGCGCCAGTGGATTCCGTTCTGGCACCCCGGCGTGTCCCCGGAAGGCGGCGACATCGATTTGCTGTTCACCGGCCTTCTGATCGCCAGCGCACTCGTGCTGGGTCTGCTATTCTTCCTGATCGCGCTGTTCTGCGTCCGCTATCGCGCCGGCAACAAGATCGACCGAGAGAACCACGAAGCCAAGAGCTGGCACTGGGAAGTCAGTTGGACGACGGCCTCCCTGCTCTGCTTTCTCGCCCTCTTCGTCTGGGGAGCGAGCGTCTACCTCGAAATCTACCGCAGACCGCCCGACGAGCTGACGACTTTCGTGGTCGCCAAGCAGTGGATGTGGAAGGTCCAGCATCCCGGCGGGCAATCCGAGATCAATGCATTGCATATGCCGGTCGGCCGTCCGATCCGGCTTGTGATGGCCTCGCAGGACGTCATTCACAGCTTCTTCATTCCTGCGCTCCGGCTGAAGCATGACGTGGTGCCCGGGCGCTATCAGGACCTCGAACTCACTGCGCAGAAGGCTGGGCATTATCATTTGTTCTGCGCCGAATATTGCGGCACAGCGCATTCCGGGATGACCGGTGAGATCGTGGTGATGGAGCAAGCCGATTTCGCCAGCTGGCTCGCGCAGCAGGCCCCCGCAAGTCCGCTTGCGGATGAAGGCGGAGCGCTGTTTCGTCAGCTCGGATGCAGCGGCTGCCACAGCGCGGGCAGCAAGATTCATGCGCCACAACTGGAAGGGGTTTACGGACGTCCGGTGCCGCTGTCCGACGGCAGCACCGTGATTGCCGACGACAAATACATCCGCGACTCCATCCTGCTGCCGCGCAGCAAGATCGCCGCAGGTTACGAGCCGCTGATGCCATCCTTCGAGGGTAAGGTCACCGAGGATCAGCTGCTGCGTCTGGTTCTCTACATCAAATCGCTGGGTCGACAGCCATGACGGAACCCGATTACCTCAACACCAACTACACGCTTCGCTCGTGGTTCTTCACCACCGACCATAAGCGGATCGCGATCCTTTATTTCGCAAGCCTCACGCTGTTCTTCTTCATTGGCGGTACGGCGGCGACCGCGATACGGATCGAACTCGCCACGCCACAGGCCGATCTCGTCAGCGACGACATCTATAACCGCCTGTTCACCATGCATGGCATCATCATGGTGTGGTTCTTCCTGATCCCTTCGATCCCCAACACGCTCGGCAACTTCATCGTACCGCTGATGATCGGCGCGCGCGATCTCGCCTTCCCGCGACTCAACCTGCTGAGCTGGTACATCTTCATGCTTGGCGGCAGTGTGACGCTGTTTGCGCTTCTGGCCGGCGGCATTGACACGGGCTGGACCTTCTACACCCCGTTCTCGACGCTCTATTCCAACAGCTACGTCATGGTCGCCGCCGCCAGCGTCTTCGTCGCCGGCTTCTCGTCAATCCTGACCGGCCTGAACTTCATCGTCACCATTCACCGGCTGCGCGCGCCGGGATTGACGTGGTACCGGCTGCCGCTGTTTATCTGGTCAGTCTACGCGACGTCGGTGATTCTCGTGCTTGCCACTCCGGTTTTGGCAATCACGTTGGTGCTGATCGCAGTCGAACGCTTCTTCGGCGTTGGCTTCTTCGACCCACGGATCGGCGGCGATCCTCTGCTTTTTCAGCACCTATTCTGGTTCTACTCACACCCGGCGGTCTACATCATGATCCTGCCCGGCATGGGCGTGATCAACGAACTGATCTCATGTTTCTCGCGTAAGCCGGTATTCGGCTACAAGTTCGTGGCCTGGGCAAGCCTTGCGATCGCCGCGCTCGGCTTCCTGGTCTGGGGCCACCACATGTTCGTGACTGGGCAATCCTTGCTCGCGAGCCTCGTGTTCTCTTTCATGAGTTTCGTCGTGGCGGTCCCCTCCGCGATCAAGGTGTTCAATTGGACCGCCACCCTGCATAAGGGATCATTGCGGTTCGACGCGCCGATGCTGTACGCGTTGGCCTTCATCGGACTGTTCACGATCGGCGGGCTCACCGGCCTGTTCCTCGCCTGCCTTGCCTTCGACGTCCACGCCACCGACACCTACTTCGTGGTCGCGCATTTCCACTACATCATGGTTGGCGGCATGGTGACTGCCTATTTCGGCGGACTGCATTACTGGTGGCCGAAGATCACGGGCCGGCTCTACTCAGAGTACTGGGCGCGGGCCGCGGCGATCCTGATCTTCCTGGGCTTCAATCTGACATTCTTCCCGCAATTCGTGCTCGGCGCGGAGGGCATGCCGCGGCGCTATCACGTCTATCCGCCCGAATTCCAGGTATGGAACGTGCTCTCGTCGGGCGGCGCCACCATCCTGGCCGCCGCCTACCTGCTGCCGCTATTCTATCTCGGCTATTCCGTGTTCTTCGGCGCTCGTGCGCCTGCCAATCCCTGGAATGCGCCGGGGCTCGAATGGCAGACATCGTCGCCGCCGCCCGAGCATAATTTCGACGTCCAACCCGTCGTGACGCGCGCGCCCTATCAATATTCGCGCAAATTCGAGGCGGAGCCGCAGAATGCCTGACAGCCCCGCCGTCGCTCCGCAGTTCGCCTCGGTCAGCCATCGCGATGAGACCGCCGAGCTCGGCATGTGGATCTTCATCGCCACCGAAATGCTGCTGTTCGGCGGTCTGCTGCTCGCCTACTTCGTCTACCGCCACGCCTATCCGCAGGGCTTTGCGACCGGGAGCCGCCACACCGAGATCGTGATCGGAACGGCGAACACCGCGATCCTGCTCACCTCCAGCTTCCTGGTCGCCTGGGCTGTCGAGATATTCTCGGCGGAGATGCGAAGGTTGACCGCCTGGCTGCTCGCCGGCGCGATCTGCCTCGGGCTAGCCTTCATCGTGCTGAAGGGCATCGAGTATCACGGAGAATACGAGGAGCACCTTGTGCCGGGCATCGATTTCCACTTCACGGGCGACCTCGCCAACGGCGTCCAGCTGTTCTTCATCTTCTACTTCATCGCGACCGCGATCCACGCCCTCCACATGATCATCGGCATCGGCCTGCTGGCGGTGCTGGCGCTGCTCTGCCGTAACGCCCCTTCGACACGGCACCGCGCGGCGCTGCACAGCGTGGCGCTGTACTGGCATTTCGTCGATATCGTCTGGATATTCCTGTTCGCGCTGATCTACTTGCCGGGAAGGTCGACCTCATGACGCAACGGCCCCCTTCGCTTCCGCTGATCGC
The DNA here is from genome assembly GCF_009720285.1 of Bradyrhizobium sp. BR2003. NCBI lineage: Bacteria > Pseudomonadati > Pseudomonadota > Alphaproteobacteria > Hyphomicrobiales > Nitrobacteraceae > Bradyrhizobium > Bradyrhizobium sp. BR2003. Next base: position 31,961 of record NZ_SMYJ01000006.1, on the reverse strand, counting down.
CGCGTGGCTTGGCCTGCTGGGCCTACTCACACTGACCGTAACGATGGCCTATGTGCCGCTCGGGGCCGTGAACGCCCTGGTTGCCATCGGGATCGGCATCACCAAGGCGGCATTGGTTGCCGCAATCTTTATGGAACTGCGGCACCGGGATGCGCTGATCCTGCTGTTTGCTGGCGCCGGCCTCTTCTGGCTTGGCATCCTGCTCTGGCTCGGCCTGATGGATTTCCTGACCCGGACGTGAGGTTAGTTCGTTCTGGCGTGGAGCGCTGCACGTTCCGCCTTGACCTGCTCCTCGCTGACGGCGGGGCCCTTGCCCCAATGGTTGCGAACATAGGTCGCAACCGCAGCAACCTGTGCGTCGTTGAGTTGCCAGCCAAATGCCGGCATCGCCGGCCCTGTCGGCTCCCGATCGGTCGCCACGCTCTGCGCCCCCTGCAGGATAACCCGCAACACCGTCGTCGGGTCGCCGGTATCGACTGTGGCTGCGTGCGAGAGATCGGGTATCAGGTTCGGGACGCCGGCGCCGTCGGATTTGTGGCACGCAGAACAGAGGTCCTGATAGATCGCGCCACCGGCAGAGAGCACCTTTTGATCGGCCGAGCTGTCCGCGGCAGGCTTTGGCCCGCTGACATCCTTGAGATACGTCGCCATTGCCTTGACGTCCGCGTCACTCAGCTTCGACGTCGAGAGATCCACGACCTCTCCCATCAATCCTGCGGCGGCCGCAAAGCGATTATGACCGGTCTTGAGATATTGCGCGACATCGTCTGTCGACCATGATGCGAGCGGTCCCTCCCCGCTGGTGATGTCGGGCGCGACCCAGCCCTGCAACGTATAACCCTGCAAGGGAGCGGATTCCTCGTCGCCACCAAGCAGCGTCTTGGGCGTATGGCAGGCGCCGCAATGCCCCGGCCCCCGCACGAGGTACGCGCCCCGATTCCATTCGTCCGATTTCGAGGAATCGGCATGAAACTCGCCCGGCGTGAAGTACAGCTTGTCCCACGCGGCCATCATCAGCCTGATGTTCAGCGGGAACGGCAGCATGTTGCTGGTAACGGCATTGTGCGCCGGCGCGACCGTCGAGAGATAGGCCCGTATATCCTTGACGTCCTGGCGCGACATACGAGTGAAGTACGGGTACGGCATCGCCGGATATAGCCGCTTGCCGTCCCGGCGTATGCCGTGACGCACGGCCGCGTCGAATTCCTCGTCGCTCCAGGCGCCGATCCCGGTGTCGCGGTCGGGCGTGATGTTCGGCGCGACCAGCACGCCGAACGGCGTTTCGATCGGCCGCCCGCCGGCAAAGCGCTGTCCGCTGCCCGGCACGGTGTGGCAGCTTCCGCAATCAGCAGCGTTTGTGAGGTAGCGGCCGCGTTCGATGGCAGCAAAGTCCTGCAGTCCTGCGCTGACGGCCGCCCCGCCGCTGGCAACGAGCGCGGCAACCATCAGCGCGAGCTGCGGCCCTCTAACCATTGATCAACTGTCCCGGATTCTTGAGGTACTTCCCACGGATCGCGTCCGCGGCCCAGTAGGCCAACGCGGCGACCGTACCGGTCGGATTGTAGCCGGCGTTCTGCGGGAAGGCGCTCGCACCCAGCACGAACAGATTCGGCACATCCCAACTCTGCAAATGGCGGTTCAGCGCGCTTGTCGCCGGATCGGCGCCCATGATCGCGCCGCCACACAGATGCGTCGTCTGGTACTTCGTGATGTCATACGGCGCGTTGCGGTACTCCTTGTGCACCTGCCGCGCCCCCATCGCCTGGAAGATCTCGGCGAATTTGTCGGTCAAGAACTTGTTTTGCTTGATCTCATTGTCATGGAAATCCATCGTGATGCGGGCTAGCGGGCGGCCGAACCGGTCCTTGTAGGTCGGATCGAGATCGACATAGACGTCGCGGTAGCTGTACATGCTGCCGTGCACGCCGGTGCCGGGCTTTAAGGCACTCTGATAGTTCTCCTTGACCGCCTTCTTCCACTGCGCGCCCCAAAGCGGCGTTCCCGGCGGCACCGGCGTCGTCTCGATCGGCCGGCCATTGGTCTGCACCTGCCCCATATAGCCGCCGCCGACAAAGCCATGCGGCCCGTGATCGAAATTGTCGCCATTGAATTCGTCGATGCACGTCCCGATCGCTCCCGAGGCGATGAAGGGATTGAAGACGAATTTTGCCGGGTCGAAGAAGCTGACGACGTCTGAGATCGTCTGATGGGTGAAGTTGCGGCCGATCACGCCGGTATTGGCCTGCGGATCGTAGGGTTTGCCAATCCCGGACAGCAGCAGCAGCTGCACATTGAAGATCGTATAGGCGGACAGCACCACGAGATCGGCGGGTTGCTCCCATTCGTTGCCGTCGGTATCGACAAAGGTGACGCCGGTGGCGCGCTTGCCGGTGCTGTCGAGGTCGATCCGCACCACCTCGCTGTTGTCCCGCGCCGAAAAGTTCGGCTTGCGGATCAGCGCAGGAAGGATCGTGGTCTGCGGCGAGGCCTTGGAATAGTTGCCGCAGCCGAACCATTCGCAAAAGCCGCAATAGGTGCAGGGCCCGAGGCGAACGCCGAGTGGATTCTGATAGGCACGCGACATGTTTCCCGACGGCTGCGGGAACGGCTTGTAGCCGAGGTCCCGCGCAGCCTTGGCAAACAGCGTCGGACTGAATGGCTGGTCCTGCGGCGGATTTGGATAGGGCCTCGAGCGCGGCCCCTCGAAGGGATTGCCGCCCTCGATAATCTTACCCTTGACGTTGCCGGCCTGACCCGACGTGCCGCACAGATATTCGAACCGGTCGTAATGCGGCTCGAGCTCGTCATAGGTGATGCCCCAATCCTGGATCGTCATATCTTCGGGCAGGAAATTGGCGCCGTAGCGTTCGGTCAGATGTTTGCGAAGCATGAAATCGGAAGGCAGAAACCGCCAGGTCTCCGCATTCCAGTGCACACCACCGCCCCCGACCCCATTGGGCGGCATGAACGCGCCCCAGCTGCGGATCGGCAGCGCCGTCTGGCTCATCTTGTTGCGGAAGGTGAAGGTGGTTTGGTCAGGACGGAGGAAAAGCTCATGACGGATCCGGTAGCGCAGCTCGTCCGCGGCGTAACCGGGCGGAAAATCGGTCGCGGTGTTGCGCCACGGGCCGCGCTCGATCGCGACCACATCGAGCCCGGCCGCGGCGAGCTCATAGGCCATGATCGAACCGGTCCAGCCCAGACCGATGATCACGACATCCTTTTTTGACAACTTGCGGGCCATCGGTCGGCGCTCACGATTTAGCAGGGGTCCAGTCGGCGCGGCCGGCGATGCTGACAGGCGGATAGGGATAGCGCTCGTTGTGCCGCTTCACCCAGTCGCGGTAGTCGTAGCGAATGCCGGGGAAGCCGATCATCTTCCAGCCGACCATGTCGCGGTTGCCGCCATGGATCGGATCGGAAAAGAAGCCTTCCGGAACGTCCTTCAACAGTGCGCTGAAAAACCCCCGTCCATCGACGCTGTCGAGTTTGGCCTCGCCCGCCTCGACCTTCTTGAGGACTGCGTCCTGCTCGTCGGCGCTCAGCTCGGCAAACGGCTTGCCGCCATGGCTTGAGCGGCAGAATGCGTCGAGCCCGGCTAGTCCCTTACGGTAGAGCTCGGCATGCGAAAGCTGCGATTGCGGCCCCTGCTCCTTGGTGCCTTTAATGTATGGTCCGAACGCGTACAGACCCTCATTGGTGCCATAGCCCCCCTTGAGCTGTCGATCTATGAACACGGCGCAACCGGCATCCTTGCCGCCCGGCGTTTCGGGATCAGGCGGGATGATCCGGTCTACGATCGCCTCCATCGTACGCGCTTCGTCGGCGGTGAAGAATTGCCAGGGTCCCAGGCGCTTAATCTCCGGCGCCGAGTTCGGGTGCGTCGCCCACGGCATGTGATCGTGGATCAGAGCCGCTCGGCTCAGCGAGGTCGTGCTCACCAAGGAGGCTGCAAGCGAAAGCAGGAATGATCGACGCCGCATGGAAAAGCCTATTGCGCCACCTCCCGGCAACGTGACCAACGTTCACTAGTTCCTATGGCGCGTCCGTTACGCGACGACGCTTTCGGACTATGCGGATCCAAGTTCCGGACGCCGATCGCATCCAGCGACGACCCCAGCCGGCGGCACGCAGGAGGCGAGCGCGGGCACGAGCTCGATCAGCTCCGGATCGAGCCGCTCACCGGTCACGCATTCCCATTTCTCGTAATAAGCCTGTCAAATCTCTCGCGTGTCATGCTTCGAGCGCGGCGGAATAAAGCGGGCGCTCAACGCTATCGAGCGGAGCGTCCCCATGGGCGACAGCGTGATGCTATCGTTTGGGGCACCAGGGGCATGCCGCGCCAGCTCAACGATGCGCGGCAGCACGCGGTCCATCCACGGCGTTGTCCAGGGCGCCCCCGGCTCGAACAGCCCCTGCATGTCGATGCAGAGATGCACCGCATGGGGACCAGGTGGGCTGAGAAACGGTCCCATCGCTTCGACCTACTTGTACCGGCATCATCCGCCGCACATCGGCTCACGATCCGGCTCGGGCGCGGGTAAGCCAAAAGGGCTCGCCGAGGCCTGAGATGGGGGAAGTTACCACTTCTGGCGGCCGTACCAGTGGTTCACTTTTTTGGCGGCTTGATCCCTGGCTTAGCCTTAACGCTGCTGCAGGCGGCCTTCGAGTTGATCTTGCTGGCCTGCGATCACATCGAGGTCGTCGTCAGTGAGCTTGGCCCACTGCTCCTGACCTTGCCCTTCATCTGCTTCCAGTTTCCTTCACGATTCCAATCCATCGCCGTTCTCCCTTGAACGATGAGACCGTCAACGGACGCGCCGCCGCGACGTTCCTTGAGAGCCTTGCGGCAAAGCTAAGCAACGGTCCCCTGCGCACCATCGCAGATAGGAACGAGGATGTAGAGTGCCTATTGTGGGTACAGACCAACCCACGGTTACGGAGCAGACCCATGCCGGAGAAAGACCTCAGCGCCCTCTTCCTCGATACCCTCAAGGACATCTACTACGCAGAAAAGCAAATCCTCAAGGCGCTGCCGCGTATGGCCAAGGCCGCCGAGTCCGACGATCTGCGAGCCGCCTTCGAAAAGCACCATGACGAAACCGAAGGACAAATCGAGCGGCTCGAGCAGATCTTCGATCTGATGGGCAAGCCGGCGCGCGGCAAGAAGTGCGATGCCATCGAGGGAATAATCGACGAAGGCAAGGAGATCATGGAGGAGTATGCCGACACGCCGGCGCTCGACGCGGGCTTGCTTTCAGCGGCTCAGGCGGTCGAGCACTACGAGATCGCCCGCTACGGCACCTTGAAGGCGTGGGCCAACCGCCTCAGCATGAAGGATGCGGTCAAGCTCATCGACCAGACCCTGGCCGAGGAAAAGAAGACGGATGAAGCGCTCACCAAGCTCGCGGTCAGCGCCATCAACGCCGAAGCAGCCTGAGGAGATACGCGATGAAGCGAAGCATTCTAGCGATTGCAATCGGCTGTGCGCTGGCCTCGCCGGCGCTGGCGCAATCGGTCGGTGAGAAGAGCGGCGTCAATTCCGTGCTTGGCGTCGCGCCAAAGACGGAAGATTTCATCAAGGAAGCCGCAACCAGCGACATGCTGGAGATCGAGGCGCCCAAGATTGCGCAGCAGAAAGGCAATGCCGCCGAAAAGAAATTCGCCGATCAGATGGTCACCGACCATACCAAGACCACGTCAGAGCTGAAGCAATTGGTCAGCGGTGAAATGAAGTCAGCGTTGCCGAACGGCCTCGACGACAGTTCCCAGAAGAAGCTCGGCCGGCTGCGCGACGCCAAGGCGGGCGATTTCGCCAGCGAGTACGATCCGATGCAGGTCAGTGCCCACAAGGACGCGGTCTCGCTGTTCGAGCGCTACGCCAAGGGCGGCGACGATCCGAAGCTGAAGGATTGGGCTGGTAAAACCTTGCCGGCGCTGCAGCACCATCTCACCTTGGCGCAGGACCTGGACAAGAACCGCAAGTAGCCATCGACCGCCGGCAGCCGCCGATCCTGCTGCCGGCAATGCCTGGAACGAACGGCTCGATCATGGATTGCCTCGCTATTCCGGCTTTTTAAGGCAATTGGAATGGCGCAGCTCGCAGCCATGCGCACCCATCGGGTGGAACTTCGGAATACTGCGGCGCTCGCCGCGGTGGGGATGCTGCTTGCCACGGCCTTCGGCCTCAGCACCCTGATCACGCCACTGTACTTGATCTATCAGAAGGCCTTTGGCTTCTCGCAGGTCACCCTGACGCTGATTTATGCGGCCTATGCGATCGGCAATGTCGCCGCATTGCTGCTGATCGGCCGCGCCTCCGACCGGGCTGGCCGCCGGGCGACGGCATTATCGGCGATTATGGTTTTGATCGTCGCTGTTTTGGTCTTCCTATTTGCCCGCGGCGTTACCTGGCTCTATATCGGCCGCACCCTCAGCGGTCTCGGCATCGGGCTTGCCAGTGGCACCGGCAATGCCTGGCTCGCCGAACTGGTCGGCGAAGCCGACAATGGGCGCGCCGCGATCATCGGCACCAGCACCAACTTCCTTGGCCTCGGTGTCGCGGCCCTGCTGTCAGGGCTGCTGGCGCAATACGCCCCCTGGCCGCTGCAGCTGTCGTTCGTGGTCTATCTCGTCGTCGCATGCGCAGTTGCCGCGCTGATCTGGTTTGCCCGGGAAACCGTCCAGCATCCTGATGGCGGGCAGATCGAGATCCGCCCGAAACTGGCGTTGCCACGAAAGCTCCAGGCCCAATTCGTGGCCCCTGCCATCACCGGCTTCGGCCTGATGGCGCTGGTTGGCTTCTATGCCTCATTGATGCCGTCGATCCTGTCGCACGACCTTCACATCGAAAACCGCGCCGCCAGCGGGGCGCTTCTGTTCGAACTCGCCATGGTCGTCGCGCTGGTCATCGTGGCCACGCAGACGCTTGCCAGCCGAACCTCGATGCTTTGGTCGCTGGCGCTGATGATTCCCGCGGCCGCGGCAATCGTCGTCGCGCAGGTTTCGGCATCTCTTTGGGTCATGCTGGTGGCGACGATTGTCGTCGCCGTGTCCACCGGGCTCGGCTATCGCGGCAGCCTCCAGGTGGTCAATGAGATCGCACCTGCGGATCAGCGGGCCGCGGTGGTATCGACCTATTTCGTCTGCGGCTTCATCGGCAATGCGCTGCCGGTGATTGGCGTCGGCGTGCTGTCGGGCCTCACCAATACGATGGTCGCCGACATCGCGTTTGCCTGCACGATTGCAGCGTTCGCTGCAGTCGCGCTGACCTTTGGCCTGCTCTACCGGCGCTGACAAGGAGCCCGCCCCGTTAGGAACGGCTGGCCGAACGGGCCGTTCAATCGGAACGTCAGTCCGCAAGGTGAGCGCCCATGTCCCAGACCGTCAGCGATTTCATCGTTCATCGCCTCCATGATTGGGGCGTGCGGCACATTTTCGGCTATCCCGGCGACGGCATCAACGGCGTGTTCGGTGCACTCAATCGCGCAGGCGGCCGTATCGAGTTCATCCAGGCGCGCCACGAGGAGATGGCCGCGTTCATGGCGTCGGCCTACGCAAAGTTCTCCGGACGTCTCGGGGTTTGCATTGCGACCTCCGGGCCGGGAGCTACCCATCTCACGACCGGCCTCTACGACGCACTGCTGGATCACCAACCGGTGCTCGCGCTTGTCGGTCAGCAGGCGCGCAACGCGCTGGGCGGTCAGTATCAGCAGGAGCTCGACTTGGTCTCGATGTTCAAGGATGTCGCCAGCGCCTATGTTGCGCAGGCCTCCTCGGCTGCCCAGGTTCGCCATCTGATCGACCGCGCGGTGCGTATCGCGCTGGCAAAGCGCACGGTCACGGCGATCATCCTGCCGAACGATGTTCAGGAGGAGGCCTACGAAGACCCACCCCGCGCCCATGGCACGCTGCGCTCCGGAATTGGCTACACTCCGCCTCGTGTCGTGCCGCATGAGGCCGAACTCGATCACGCCGCGGATATCCTCAACGCCGGAAACAAGGTCGCCATGCTGGTCGGCGCCGGCGCGCTCGGCGCGACCGACGACGTCATTGCCGTCGCGGACCGGCTCTGCGCGGGTTGCGCAAAGGCACTGCTTGGCAAGGCTGTGTTGCCAGACGATCTCCCTTGGGTCACAGGCTCGATCGGGCTGCTCGGCACCGAGCCGAGCTATGACCTCATGATGAAATGTGACACGCTGTTGATGGTGGGTTCCGCGTTCCCCTACGCCGAATTCCTGCCCAAGGAAGGCAGCGCCCGTGGCGTTCAGATCGATATCGACGCCAGCATGCTGTCGATCCGCTTTCCGATGGAGGTGGGTCTGGTCGGCGATGCAGCCGAGACGCTGCGCGCCCTGTTGCCTAGGCTGAGGCAGAAGCCCGCGGACGGCTGGCGCAAATCGATCGAGGACAATGTTCGTGAATGGTGGACGACGCTTGAGGATCGCGCCCGGCAACCCGCCAAGCCTGTCAATCCGCAGCGCGTCACGTGGGAGTTGTCCCCCCGGATTCCCGACCGCGCCATCATCACCAGCGACTCTGGCTCCTGTGCCAACTGGTTCGCGCGGGACCTCAAGATGCGGCGCGGCATCGACGCCTCGCTCTCCGGCGGCCTCGCATCGATGGGAGCCGCTGTACCTTACGCGATCGCAGCCAAATATGCGGAGCCCGACCGCCCGGTGATTGCACTGGTCGGCGACGGCGCGATGCAGATGAACAACATGGCCGAGCTGATCACGGTCGCAAAATACTGGCGGGAGTGGAAGGACCATCGCTGGATTGCCTGCGTGTTCAATAACGAGGACCTCAACCAGGTTACGTGGGAGCAACGCATCATCAACGCAGATCCGAAGTTCGAGGCATCGCAGCGTATCCCTGATGTTTCCTATTCGCGCTTTGCGGAGATGATCGGGCTGCGCGGGATCTATGTCGATCGGCCTGACCTTGTCGGACCGGCTTGGGAACAAGCCCTGGCGAGTGACATCCCCGTCATACTGGAGGTGAAGACCGATCCGGAGGTGCCTCCGCTCCCGCCACACATCACGCTGGAGCAGGCCAAGAACTTCTCCATTGCCCTTGCCAAGGGTGATCCGAACGAGGTCGGCGTGATCCGCGGCGCGGCAAGGCAGGTGCTGGAAACGATACTTCCCGGCAAGAAATGAAGCAGCCCACGCCTCTTGGCCGCGGCCGCCGATCGCAGACCTGAAGCTTCGCGAGTTGCTCGTCGCGTCCGGCGTCGGCGCCCCCGGCGCATGCGGCCGGGAAGCTCAAAGTGCCATTAGTGATGGCACGCGTCCTGATTGGTACATCCGGCTGGCACTATCCGTCGTGGCGCGGCCCATTCTTTCCCGAAGGATTGCCGCTTAAGCGGCAACTCGACTACTACGCGAGCCAGTTCCGCACCACCGAGCTGAACGGGGTCTTCTATCGCGCGCCGACGGACCGTTACCTGTGAACCCGATGTCGACGTGATCGACGCGCTGCAAAATTTATCAAGCTGCGGCACTACAGCGGCCGGTTCCAGGAACCAGCGACGTCACGAATAACAATGCAGAGTGTAATTTGAGATTTCGTGGCGACCGCCACCGCTGATGACCTATCCGACCTTCTCTTAGGCGCGCCGATCGGAAGCGCCGGGTTGCGGCTGTTCGGCGTCCCAAGGGCCGCATGGCAACGTGTTGGCCGGACACGAGGCAAGTCTGGCCCCCTCTCGCTCTTCGGGGACGTGGCGATAGATACTTTCTTGATCGAGCTGTCAGTCATATGTCTCCAATCGCTTGCGCGCGGCGGCAAATGCCTGCGAGCCCATCAGAGCCGGCCCGAGGCGGTCACGCGCCATACCTTGTTGCCGACATCGTCGGCGATCAGCAGCGCGCCGGACTTGTCGATCGTCAATCCCACCGGCCTGCCGCGGGACTTTTTATCGTCGCTCAGAAAGCCGGTCACGACGTCCTGCGCGGGTCCGTTCGGGTGGCCGTCGGCAAACGGCACATAGACAACCTTGTAGCCGTTAAGCTGCGGCCGGTTCCAGCTGCCATGCTCGCCGATGAAGGCGCCACCGCGGTAGGGCGACGGCAACTTGTCGTCGGTGTAGAAAGCGAGCCCCAGCGGCGCGACGTGCGAGCTCAACGCATAGTCCGGGACGGTGGCTTTCGCGACCAGGTCCGGTCGTGGCGGCTGCACGCGTGGGTCAACGTTTTTGCCGAAATAGCTGTAGGGCCAGCCGTAGAAGCCGCCATCCTTTACCGACGTCAGGTAGTCAGGCACGAGGTTCGGGCCAATCTCGTCACGCTCGTTGACGACAGTCCATAGCGCATGGCTTTGCGGCTCGAAAGTCAAGCCGTTCGGATTGCGCAGCCCGCTGGCAAAGATCCGCGAGCGGCCGGTGACGCGGTCGACCTCGAGGATCGCGGCCCGGTTCTTCTCCGCCTCTATGCCATTCTCGGTGATGTTGCTGTTGGAGCCGACACCGACATAAAGCAACGCGCCGTCAGGGCTCGCCACCAGGCTCTTGGTCCAGTGATGGTCGATCGGCCCCCCTGGAAGCTGGGTCAGGGTCTGTCCCGGCCCGGTGATCTTGGTGTCGCCCTCATGATAGGGGTATCGGACGATCGCATCGGTGTTAGCGACGTAGAGGTCGTTGCCGACCAGTGCGACGCCGAACGGCGAATGAAGGTGGTCGAGGAAGACACTTTGCGTCTCCGGCTTGCCGTCGCCGTCTGCATCGCGCAGCAGCGTGATGCGATTGCTTTCGCCGGTATCGCCGCCGGAGGTCGCCCACGACTCCACCCATTTCATGATGAAGTCCTTTGGCCGCTTGATCGGCTCCGTTCCCGGCGCCTTGGATTCGACGACCAGGATGTCGCCGTTGGGAAGCACATAAAGCGAGCGCGGGTGCTGCAGGCCGGTAGCGAGCGCATTGATCTGCAGGGTGTCCGGCACCTTGGGTTTCTCGCCCTGCTTCCATCCGACCACGGAAGCGACGTGCATGGGCGGCATCAGATACTGCTCGAGCGCCGGCAAATCGGGACGCGCGCCGATCTGGGTCTTGGGGTCGGGCGCCGTCTCCTTGCTGCAGCCAGCAACGCACAGCGCAGCCATCAGTGCCACCGCGAGTTTCCCAGGGCTTGTGTGTGTCAGATCGATCCGCATCAGCCAGCCACTCCGACCCGATATCGATAGACCATCGCCCAACCGAGCCAGCCCATGCACAGCATGACGAGCACAGTCAGCATCGACAACACCAGCCCGGTAGGCACCACCGAGGTCCAGGCGTCACGACTGTGGACGAAGGCGTTGAACAGAGCGAGAAGCATCACAATCACGTTGCCGATCATATGAAACCATGCATATGGCAGGTCGCGGATCAGGCGATTGCTGAAGAAATCGATTAGCCCGGCGATCGCGGCGAACCCACCCATGATTAACCCCGCGAACAACAGCCAGGCGGAAAAATTGGCCCACTGCATCTCGGCCGTCTGCCAGTAGGCCACATCAGTCACCAGAGCGCCGACGAAACACGCGATCGGAAACGGCACCAGCATCGGATGAATGGGGTGCGTTCCTATCCTGGCCGTCGAGGCGGGATTGGCCGAATGCGTGGCGACTGTCGCGACTTCGTGCATTTGCGAACCTCCGAAAGAACTTCAACGGCGCGTTCGGAGCGTCGTTCCTAAGCGGATCGGGCTCGGCCCCAGCATAATTTCGATGCGTGCTGCATCAACTAAGAGGCGTGAGAATCTTGGCGACGACGTTGCGTGGACCACCTACGCCACGGTTCACCACACAACGGAATGCCGAAAAGCCGGCCCCCGCCAATAGGATCAAAAGCTAGCGCCACGGGTTGAATCGGTTGAGCCTGAGAAGGAGGTTCAGCCATGGTCAACATCCGAGAGCGGAGGAGCGCGCCGGCAGGCGCAGAAAGAGAAGCCCGCAGGGTATCCCGAGAGGCAGAAGCGAAGGACGCTTTGAGCGATTACGCAAAGGCGCAAAAAGCATTTCATGAAAACAGAGAAAGGCTAAAGGCGGAGCGCTTGGCCCGCGAGGCAAAGAGCGGCGGCCAACACTTCGGCAAGGCGAAACAGGATCATTGATCGAGAGTAACCGCGAACAATGTATAAGGATGCGATCATGGACGAGCTGAGACAGATCGAGCTCGATGTGGTCGAAGGAGAAAGGCGGCTCGCCGAGCTTGAGGCTCTTTTGGTCGAATTGAAGCGGCTGAATGAAGACACTACCAAGGCTCAAGCCGAGCTTGAGGCGATGCGTAGATATCAGCTCGACCGAGAGCAGCACCGCCAACGCCTGCTTTCGCTTCTGCATCCATAGTGCACAAAGGTGTTGCCTTTGACCCCACGAGAACGCCGCGACCTGCCCTGGATTATTGCGGCGGCCGTTTTAGCCTTCGTCCTAGCGATCGTGGCGGGAGGATTGACGTACTTGCATTAGCCCCCGGTGCGACTCGTGGCGGATAAGCTAATGCTCCGGCCGGCGAAACTTTGAAAAGCGGTATGCACTTTTCGAGGCCCCTTGCTAGAAAGCAGCGGGCCAGAAGCTGCGCTAATCCAAGCCGCCCAGCCCTCGCCTTTGCTGTTCGCGGCCTAAGCAACTCGTTAACAGGAAGGTGCCATTATGCGGCCTTTGAGCGGAGGAATACTGAAATGCCCAAGGGCATGGTCAAGCTGTTTAAGGAAGACAAAGGCTTTGGATTCATAAAGCCGGATACCGGTGGGGAAGACATCTTCTTCCACGTCACGTCCCTTCTGCCCGGAGTAACACCCAGGCCAGGTGATCGTGTGACTTTCGAACTCGGGGTTGATCGGAGAACGGGACGCAGCCGAGCTGACAAGGTTATGATGGGCTAAGACACGCGCTCCAACGCGACCACTCTGACTCGATCTACGCAAAAAATCGGAAGCCTCTATAATAACTTGCCGTGTACATTTCACGACTCGGGCATGGCGCACTCTTCTCCCATGAGTACGCATGGGCTTCGAGATCGATGACCGGGAACGGCGACAGGAAGTCGCGTCATCCTCGACGTGCCCACCTTCAAATCATTGATCGCTAACACGTGTAGAGTGATGGTCCGAGCGCGCGCGGCGCGCCTTCGTAACGGCGCATGCGTGCTCCTTGAGCTCGGCCCGGTGAGGCTGGCTGCCGCAACCCCCCAAGCAAGCGGTGCCTACAATTAGGTCTTTGGCTTCTGTTTCGCTGCCTCGCGAGCCATCCGCTCCGCCTTCAGGCGCTCGCGATTTGCATGGAATGCCTGCTGAGCGCGTTCATACTCGGACACTACTTTGGCGGCCGCGTCTCTAAAGACCTTTCGAGCTTCCAGTTCGGCCGCGATCGGCATCCGCCGCTCCGATAGGCGATTACTCATTGCTCCCTCCTCCGGGCGCAAACGGTCCTTGCGCTATTGTGCGCAATAGGACCGCCAACCTATTGGGTAGGTTTTCCTCCGGTTTGGGGCTTTTGGGGTTCGCCGGAGGCAAGGATTCGACGCGCGACCCACCCATTGGTTCCAATCCACCCGGTCGGCCCTACAAGGGCGTCTCTCTCGATCGAGCCAACTTCCCTGGCCTACCTGCTGTGAGGGCTTAATCGAAGGATCGGCCGCTCACAACGATCCCGATTGACCTGGCGAGGTGCCGATATCGAGTAGCTGCGACACGGCGGCAACCAATTGCGTCGGCGCAAAAGGCTTTTCGATCAGGACGCTGCCGTCAACACCCTGCGATCTCCAGTCAGGCGCGATGGCCTGGTCATGTAGACCACAGGAAAGTTCGGAGTGATTTCTCTGATCTGCCGCGCCAGCTCCCATCCGCTGATTCCACCACCGAGATTGATATCCGTCAGCAGCGCCCGACACCGCTCGCGGCCATCGCGAAAGGTGGACAGGGCCGCCTCCCCCGAATGGACCGAGCAGGACTCGAATCCGCTATCCGACAAGGCGTCCTCGGTGAAGCTGCGGATTAAAGCTTCATTCTCCACGACGAGAACACGAACGGCATTGCCCACTTTCAAATCTCCTCGGCGACGGAGGCGGCCATCTCGCGCGATGGTGCGAGGCGTTAGGCTGCCTGCCGCGAGCCTTCCCGGCCGGAAGGGCGCGACTCCGCCCTCAAGGCAGGTCAAGCACCACAGCGCCATGCCGCCTCAAGCCACCGGCACCCCGTAGTAGGCGTTCACAGAGCGCGTGGTTGCGGGATCGCTCCAATTCCAGTTGCTCTCGTCGGCATATTTGGGGGCGCCACGGAGCTGGTCCTGGGTGATGCCGGTGACGTAGCCGCCGAGGTTGTTGTCGTATTTCAGCGCCCGCCAGGGCAGCGGATAGTGATCGTCGCCGATGCCGAGCAGGCCCCCGAAGCTGAGCACTGCGTACGACACCTTGCCGCTCACCTTATCGATCATGACGCGCTCGATATAGCCGGCCTTTTCCCCATCGGCCCCGTACACGTTCGTGCCCTCGACCTTGTCGCTTCCGATCAGGCTGAACGTCTCGCGATCTTCCATGGCCATGTTGACCTCCTCAATTCTGTCTTGCGCAGTCAACCGGACCACGATGGCTTCGTTCCAGGCGGACGCCGCGGCGGGCGAGGCGCCAGCCGGTCACTTACACCATCGCTGCGGCGATCAACGCAAAGTCGCGCAGGCGACGCACAGCCGTCGCGCCAGCCGTCGAGAGGTTATCGCTTCGCGTAGCTGCACTGCGACAGCGGTTCGGACGGCCGAAAGTGGACGACCTCTGCCGGAGCGCGAAGCGCTGCGGTTGACTGGATCCACGGACCTACGCGTCGGCGAACGACGTGAGAGCCAGTTCACACGCCTCGCCAGCGACGTTCGCTACGATGCCCGTGCCCGCTCAATCCTGAAAGGATCGAAAAGATGGACGCAGAGGCAAGAAACCCCTGCCGTCCGCTCGAACGCCGAGGTCGACGAGTTCAAGCTCGTCGATATCTTCTGCGGCCTGGGACTGCTGCTCTCCCTCGTCGCCGCGCTGAGCTACGGCGTGGATCTGGCAGCCTCCTTCTGAACGGGCGCTGCGACGCAGGACTAAGAAGCGTTCGCCCGTGCGCGTTCGCGCGCCTCGCGTCGACGCTCACGACGCTCGTGTCGACGTCTCGCCCGCTCGGCGGGCTGCGGCAGCGGAGGCACTGGCGCATCGACCATTTTCGCCGGCACCGTCTCCATTGCCTGGTCAGCGCGCGGGCGTGCTTCCATGGATTCCAGGACGAGGCGTCCCTCGGCGGTGATCTTCCAGCCGCCGTCTTTGCGCGTCACGAGGCCTTGCGAGAAGATGTCGAGGTCCGGCACGCGGGCAGCCAACCGCTTGGTGCGGTCGGCCCAGTCCGGGCCGCTGGTTGCCAGGATGGCCATGTCACGCTTGAGGTCGGCCATCACGGCAAATCCATCCGGGTAGCTCACCAGGATCTTGAGCACGGTGACCTGGAAATTCACCTCCGCTTCCTCGGCCGGTCAGCGCCACATGGTCGGCGCTTGCGAGAGAGCTTGGCGACCGACCTGCTTGAGATGGTCTGGAGATATGTCGCCTCTGGTCGCGGCTTCCAGGATTTTCGACGCCACGTGGGTACGGGCACCGGTCTCGGTCCGGGAAACGTTTTCGCAGACCTCGTCCAGCACAGCGCGCAAAAAGCGCGGTGGTAGCAGGATCGAACATGGGGGACCCCAATAGAAAGAACTATCGTGACGCAATCACTTCGTCGTCGAATTGAAGCATGTTAATAATCTTTTGACT
This sequence comes from Bradyrhizobium sp. BR2003, assembly GCF_009720285.1. Classification (NCBI taxonomy): domain Bacteria; kingdom Pseudomonadati; phylum Pseudomonadota; class Alphaproteobacteria; order Hyphomicrobiales; family Nitrobacteraceae; genus Bradyrhizobium; species Bradyrhizobium sp. BR2003. The sequence goes on along the minus strand of NZ_SMYJ01000006.1, from coordinate 16,204 downwards.
CTACATCCCGGCTCGGACTTGGCAATAGCAGAGCGACCAACAGGCGACGGGCGAGAAAGGCAGCCTTGGCTATCGGTGCGTGAGCGGCTCCGCGGCCGAAATTACACACGGCCGCAGCTATTTTCCGGTCTTCCTGTTCGTGGAAGTAAGCCACTCGGCCATGCATGACGCGCTTTCGGCGCGTCTTGCACGGCGCAGCAACTCGTCCCGCTCTCTGCCGGGTGGCAACTTCCGAGCGTGATCGCGATCGTTCCTGGCTTGCCGCGCGAGGCGCACTTCCAGTGGTACGGTCTGCTTGAAGCGTCGCCGCCTTTTCATCGGCTGCTCCATCGGTTGCCGGATCATGATGTGCTCGCCTGAACGTCCGAAAAGCGCGGCCGTCGTGACCGGCGCTCGACCGGAGTCCCGCTCTCTGTCCGGCGACGCGGCGCCGGTGATCTGGTGGCCTGCCAGGCGACCGCCTCGTGCTGAAGCTTTCGCGCCCACTTTTGCTCCAGCGTCTCGATGACGTGACGCGGCAAATTGAGTACTTCCATGGCTTCCCTCCTAAGCAGCTGCGCATTCCGCGATGGACCGCAGGCGCATCGGCTTGCCGCCGGGCGGGTGCCGCGGGCTTTCGTCGAGCGCGCAGAGCGCTTCCAGGATCTCGTCGATGGTCACGGGCGCCTTCAGCCCTTCAGGGGCTCGGAGCGACGGACAGGATGCGATCGCGGAAGCGTCGGAAGCCCATGAAGCCAGGATGGCGCGCTTCTCGGAAAGGCCGAGGCCCGGATGAGCGACCACGTCCCGCGGATGCTCGAACGCCGTGCCGGGATGAAGGAAAGAGTTGAAATCGACAATGTTGTCGTCGGGCGCGGTCGTCGGCCGCATGGTTGCCTCCTGATCTAGGACGAGTTGCAGTGTCCGCCGCGCGGGGCCCGCGCGGCGGCGAGGTCCAATTCCTGACCGGTCAGGCGGCCCGGGATTCGATCTGGGTCACGTTGCTCGGGGCGGCGCCGCTGATCGCGATCCGGCGCGGCTTCATCGCCTCGGGAATCTCCCGCTGCAGCTCGATGATGAGCAGACCGTTTTCGAAGCGGGCGCCCTTGACCTCGACGTGGTCGGCGAGCGTGAACTGGCGCTTGAAATTGCGCGCCGAGATGCCGCGATGCAGGAAAGTCTTCCCTTCCTTGTCGCTCTTACGGCCCTCGAGGGTCAGGACGTTCTGCTCGACCGTCAGCGCGACTTCGTCCGGGGTGAACCCGGCGAGCGCCACCGAGATCTGGAAGCGGTTCTCGTCGAGACGTTCGATGTTGTAGGGGGGATAGCTCTCTTCGGCGGTCCGCTGGACCTCGTCGAGGACGTCAAAAAGGCGGTCGAAACCGATGGTCGACCTCCAGAGGGGAGTCCAATCATACCTCATATCCAAATCCTCCTTGGAGCAAGATGGGTACGAGCAGGCTCCGGACACCGTCCGGGCGCCCGACTCAATCGCGGGACCCGAGGGCATCCCGATCGCCGTGATGGCGACGCCAAAAAAATTTGGAAGGCCGGAAATAGTTTCAAGAGGCGGCTGAAATTTTTTTTGGCAGAGGCTCGCCTGGTTAACACTTGTTTTTGCGCACAGCGCCCCAGCCTCGCGTGCGCTCGAGGGCCGCCTGCAGCCGCGCCCGCTCTTTGTCCCAACGGGCGTTCTCGGCCTCCAACTTCTTATCGATGGCCTCGCATTCGGCCTCGATCGCGGCGGTCGCCGAGATGCTCGGCTCGATCGGTGACACCTGCCCGAAACATTCCGCAGATTACGGCTGCCGCGATGGGCAGCGCAGAACCTCGTGCCGCGTTCCAGGTCGGCGAGATCCCGCTTGCGCGGACACCGTGGATGCGCGGCGCACAAGCTGCTTGGCGGTGCTCACCTCACTTTTAACCCCGTCAAGCTCGCCGCGGAGTCTTTCGAGGTTTTCGCGAAGCTCCCGCCGAGGCCCAGCGCTTCAATCGTACACCGGCTTTCGCTTCTCTGGGCGCGAGCGCGTGATACGGCTATTGCAGCGCGGTGCAATAGATCGGCCGGGTCTTTCCGGTCGGTACGCGTCGCGCTGCCAAAGAGCAGCAGGAAGAGAGCCCGTACCATGCCTCGGCACGTTTGGCCGCGCCGCCAACCGTGATGGCCTCGCCGGCTGGCGTAGAGCCGAATCATTTCCATGGTCGGCCTCGCGTTGTCAGCAAGATTTCGAATTCAGAAGAGCGGCCGCCGACTTGGTCGCGTCTTGCGGAGGTTCCGGCTACCGACGCCTGACTCGGTCAGATTTCACACGGACATATCGAGCTTACTGCCGTTGGCAAATAGCACTCCCGTCCGGGTTCCCCGCCAGCTCTTCGCAAAGGAGTGCTCCGGCTTCTTGCCTTCCATCGGAACATTTCCGGTCAGCTTCGTTTGTGAATCAAAAAGGGTTTGGTTCTGCAACGTCTCTGGAGGCTTGAACTTCGCATGCAACTCATGGAAGCCGAGTCCGTCGCCCAATTGCCGCGCGGAGCGCAATGGCAATATGAGCCGAAGTGGGATGGTTTCCGCTGTCTTTTGATCCGCGACGGCAGCCGGGTTAGCATGCAATCCAAAGGCGGTCGTGATCTTGTTCGCTACTTCCCGGAGGTTGCTGCCGCCGCTTCATCTTTAAGCCCGAAGACGCTAAGCCTTGATGGCGAATTGATCATTGAACTGGACGACGGCTATTCGTTTGACGCATTGCTTCAGCGTATCCACCCGGCGCCGAGCCGGATTAAGCGCCTCGCCGCGGAGACGCCCGCAATCTTTATGGCCTTTGACCTGTTGCGGTCCGGCAAGAGAGATCTTTCGGCCCTGTCACTTTTGAAGCGCCGTGCCGCTCTCGAAAAGCTTGGGCGACAAGCTTTCGAGGTCGGGGGTGTCTTCCGGCTGTCGCCGGCAAGCCGGAACTTTGCCGACGCGGTTGCCTGGCTCAGTACCGTGAATGAAGACCATGACGGCGTCGTCGCCAAGCGCCTCGATCTGCCCTATCGAGGCGGTACCCGAGACGGCATGCAGAAGATCAAGCATCTTCGGTCGGCCGATTGCATCGTCGGTGGGTTTCGTTACGCCGAGCAGAAGCAGGGCAAGCACAAGGTGGTTGGCTCGTTATTGCTTGGGCTCTACGACAAGGACGGCCTTCTGCACCATGTCGGATTTACGTCCGGCATCCGATCATCCGATCGACTGGCTCTGACCGAGCGCCTTGAGAAAATCGTCAGCTCGCAGAGCTTCACCGGCAACACACCCGGCGGCTCAAGCCGGTGGTCGACCAAGCGATCGGCTGAATGGAACGCCGTGCGACCGACTTACGTCGTTGAAGTGTCCTTCGACCATGTGACGGGCGACCGGTTTCGGCATGGCACGAAGATCGTCCGCTGGCGTCCGGACAAGAAGCCTTCGCAATGTCGCATGGATCAGCTTCGGCAGAAAGCAGCGAAGCGGCCGTTGAAGGCCACCGGATAACACAATTTGAGGACGGCTTGAGGGCGGAACGGCTCGCGGCCGCTTTCGAAAATTTCAGGCCAGGACATCTCGTCAACGTCCTGGCGTTGCTTGGTCAGTGGAGCCTTAGGACTGGCCGCCCTTGCGTCCGGCTTCGCTGGCCTTTTCGCGGTCATTGGCGAAGTTGCCCGGATTGTCGGTCGAGCTGCCGCCCTGCTGGCCGGGCTTGTTTCCAGCCTGCGTCTGCTGTCCCTGCTGGCCGTGGCTCTGGCCACCCTTCTTGCCGGCTTCCGATGCGCGCTGCGGATTGTTGGCGAAATTTCCGGAGCCACCACGTTGTTCGTCTGCCATCAATTTTCTCCTTGTTTGTTGCCCGGCCCATGAAGGCTAATGGCGAGATCAGCAGCTCGTTCCTGGAAGAAGGATTAAGGTTGGTCAGAGGTTGCTGGTTGCGCGTTCGCCTGTCGCAGGGCTTCGATGCCTGTGACATTATTCATCAGCGCAATCTCGCCTTCCCTCAAGCAAATCCATCACGATGGCCTCGAAGTCGCTGCCAAGGGCGGGCGCCCAACATCAGACAGCGTCCGAAGGCGTCACGCTTGTCTTCAACGAGATACATGTCTTGTTCGTTATGTTGAGGGACGATTGACGACATCACCAACTCCTCCGACACACAGCAAGGCACGGCGACTACACGCAGAAGCAAAGCTCCGGCAGTTACCGTGGCATGGCCGGGATCGCCCTTCATCTGCTTACTGTTCGGTCTGTTCGACGGCGGCCGGCATCTTGGCGACTGACATCAGGGACCGTGCGACCTGGTTGAGCAATTGGTCGGCGTTTTCTTCTTCCGCCAGCGATTTCGAGAGGAGGCTGACGATGGCGCTATGGCGTAGCTGCTGGGCGAGGTTGCGCGCCGTCGTGTAGCCGGCAATCTCGTAATGTTCGACCCGCTGCGCCGCACCGATCAGGGAGAGGTCCGCCGCGGCATCTTCCTTCTCTTCGCCTTCGGCCATGACTTCCTGACCTTCTTCGATAAGACCCATCATGCCCTTGCAGGGCTTGGCGCGTGCGGACTTGCCGAGCAGTTCAAAGCAGTCATTTATGCGTTCGATCTGGGTTTCGGTCTCGCCGAGATGCCGTTCGAACAGTTCGCGCAACTGGTCGAAACGCGCGGCTTCCGCCATCTTGGGAAGCGCTTTCGTCAACTGTTTCTCGGCGTGCAGAATATCGCGGAGCTCATCGATGAGCAGATCGCCAAGACCGGCCTCGTCGACCGGCGGTGAGCTCTCGGTGACGATAGTCGACGCGGGACCGGGATCTCCGGCCTGGATTGCCGGCGATTCCGTGAAGACCCATTCGCCGCCCTCGTTCCAGGGCCCGCGGGTGTCGATCTCGCCATGATCGCCGGTGCCCGTGGATTCGTTGAAGAACTGATCAACGAGGCCCGGGGTTGGCGCAAGGCGGCCAATGCTGAAGGCCGGCTTGCTCATGCTCTCGAGGGCCAGCGAGAATGCCTTCATGTGGGTAATTTCGCGGGTCATGAGGAACTGCAAGGCGTCCTTGGTGCCGGCGTCGTCGGTAAAACTGATCAGGCGTTCGTAGACGATCTTGGCCCGCGCCTCGGCGGCAATATTGCTGCGCAGATCAACATCGAGTTCGCCGGTGACCTTGAGGTAGTCGGCGGTCCACGCGTTGCCTTGGGAGTTGAAGAGGTTCACTCCGCCGCCACCTGCGATCGCGATCAGTGGATCGGCCTCGGCCGCCTGGCGATCGAACTTCGCCGGTTTGAGATGCATGCGTGCCAACGTACCGACGACTTCCAGATGGCTCAGCTCTTCCGTGCCAATGTCCATCAGGAGGTCCTTGCGATCGGGATCCTCGCAGTTGAGGCCTTGGATCGAATATTGCATGGCGGCCGCGAGTTCGCCGTTGGCGCCGCCGAACTGTTCAAGAAGCATATTGCCAAAACGCGGGTCCGGCTCGTCGACGCGGACGGTGAACATCAACTTCTTGACGTGGTGATACATGGAAGAGCCTCGGGCTTGAAGGGAGTCAACCCCGAACGGCCTGGCGCTGCGGTCGTTCCTATCAAGGCGAAGTGTCGCTGTGGCGAGTCCAAGGTTGGTCGCGCCAATTCGTTGCTCGGATTCGGCTTCCCGATTTATCGGCCAAAACGATCCGCACCTCATGCTTGCAGGAACGGATGGTTGCCCAGCACATTCATTGTGCGGGAGGCCTTCCGGAGGAGGATCAAATGGACAGCGAAGACGCCTTGGCGAAAGTGAAGGACGTTTCGGAAGGCGTGCGTGAGACCGCCCGCACGGTGCGGCAAAGCCTGGAAGAAGGGCAGTCGCCAGGCCAGGCGCTCGCAATGTGGCGCGAGAGGTCCCGCTGCCCTCGCTGCTCGTCGCCTTCATAGTGGGCTGCCTGATCGCGCGTCGTTAGCCGGGAATATCGCGGTCAATCGCAAGATCATCGAGCAGCGGCGAAGAGCCTCCGGCAAGCAATGCCGCCAGAAGTTCCGCCGCGAGGAAGCTGAAGGTAATGCCGTTGCCACCATAGCCAAAGGCGGCGAAGATATTCTTGCAGCCGGGCACCGCGCCGATCAACGGCAGGCCGTCACGGGTGGTATCGAAAGCGCCCGACCAGCTGAAGTCGACCCGGTCCGACGCCTGCGGCCAAAGTACATTCAAATAATCCTTGAGCGCATCAACCTTTGCCGGCGTGGCGTCATTACGAGCTTCAGGCTCGATCAGCGCATGATCATCCTCGCCACCAAGGATGATGCGGCCATCAGCAGTGGTCCTCGCATAATGGTAGTTCCGGCTCGCTTCCCAGATCAGCACCTGCTCTGGCCACAGATTGCCTGGCTGCCGCCGGGTCGCAATGGCCCAGCTGGAAGCTGGCTGGGCTGTGGGCTTCACGATGTCCGGTATCACATAGCCGGTCGCGAGGACGACACGGCACGCATCGATTGAAAGCCCGCTTTCAATGCCGACGGTTACGCTCTGGGCCGCGCTATCAAAGGCAACCGCATTGGCCTTTAGAAGGCGGGCACCGCGCCGAAGGGAGATATCAAGCAGACTATGCGTGAGCAACACCGGATCGGCATCAGCCGCGTCCCTTGACAAAAGGGCGCCCGCCCGCGCGGTGCCGAAGCGCTTCAGCAGCGCGGCATGATCGAGATAGAGGGATGGCAGATCGGCGCGGCTCCTCAGCGCATATTCATCCTGAACAAGTTTCGGACTGTCATCGACGGCGAGATAGAGCGAAAGACGTGGCCGCATCTCGCAGGCAATTCCATGCTGCGCAATCAGGGACAGCAGATCTCGCGCGGCGTGGTGGCTGGCCCGATAGCAACGCACCGCCTTCTCGAAGGCATAGAGCTGCGCGAGTTCGAACAGCGGCCGATCGATTTCCCAGAGCAGCATGGCGGTGCTGGCCACCGTGCTGCCGAGGCTGGGAAGCTCGCGATCGATAATGACAACCTGGTGGCCTTGCCTTGTCAGGCGCTCAGCCACCAGCGCGCCGGTGATGCCGGCGCCGATGATCAGAGCCTCGCAACGAAAGCTGTCAGTGATCGGTTCAATCGGCGGCGGCGGCAGGACAGCCCACGGTGTGCGCCGGCTGCGCAGATCGTCCTGCTCGATGTCATCGTCCCTCAAGGTGGAACGCTCCCTGAGCCTTGATCAGATCTCGCTATACCTTCACCGGGCGCAAAGCCGACACGGCCGGAGCATTGATCGGCTGCCCGTTGGGGGCAAAGATCGAACCGTGACACGGACAGTCCCAGCAGCTCTCAAAGCTGTTCCAGTGCAGATGACAGCCAATATGGGTGCAACTGGCTGAATGAAGATGCAGTTCGCCGGCCTTGTCCTTGTAGGCGGCGATCTTTTCGAGTCCCCGCCGCAGGATAGCGCCGTCGCCCGGCTCAAGCTCTTCGAGCGAAGCGATTTCACCCGGTGCCACGTACTCCGCGAGATTTTGCAGGATCGTCATGTTCTCGCGCAGGAAGTTCCGCGCCGCTGTGAGCGGCCTGCGATCCGGCGCATAGACAGACTTCCACGGATGATCTTCGCCTAGAATGAGCGCCGTGTTCAGCATCGCGCCCATCACGCCATGAGTCAGACCCTGGCCTGAATCTCCCATCGCGAGGCAGATGCGCTCGCTGCCGGGCTCGCGGCCGATGAAGCCGGCAAAGTCGATCGTGTCGAGAACCTGGCCCGACCAGCGATGGGTGATGCGGCCCAAAGCCGGGATCAGGTCGCGTGCCCAGCTTTCCAGCCGGGCAACGCGTTGGTCGGCGTCGTTGGCCTCGCCGCTTTTATGGTCTTCGCCGCCGACAAGAACAGAATCATGATCGTCCGAGCCGGTTTGCAGCCGCACATAGTGGTAGGGATCTTCGGTGTCCCAATAGAGCGCATCGGGAAGTTCGCCCCGTGCGATGGCAAACGCGACCACGTAAGTACGATAGGGGGCCACCTTCATGTGCAATTGAAAGCGATCGGCGATAGAGGCGTTGGTCGCGATCACCGCATGCGCGGCCGCGATCTGCCCTTGAGAGGTTCGCAGCGTGACAGCGCCGTCCTTCTCGGCAACTTCTTCCACCGAGCTGTTGGCAAAGAAACGAACGCCGCCGCTCGCGCAAGCGGCGGCAAGTCCCCTGAGGTATTTGAGGGGATGGAATCTTGCCTGGCGCGGATACCGAAGGACGTGCCGGTTCTCGCAGCCTTTGAGCGGTACGCCGACCAGCCGGTGAACGGGCGCGCCCACCTCGCGTAGCGCTTCCAGCTCCTCATCGAATATATCGGCCGGCATGCCGTTGCCTTGAAACAGATAGCCGTCGAGGCGAAGAAAGTCGCAGGCGATCTTCTCGCTGGCCTGAATCTCCTCGATCCGATCGACGGCAGCGGCTTGACTTTCGTAGAACAGCTTGGCGGCATCGGCGCCGCGCAGTTTTCTGAATTCGCTCATTAGATCATCGCAGAGCGGCGCAAGATGCGCCGACGTACGCGCCGTCATACCGCTTGCGATGCCTTTGCGATCAATGACGATAACCGATAAGCCGCGCTTCATGACTTCGTAGGCCGTCGAGAGCCCGGCGATGCCGGAGCCGACCACGGCGACATCGCAATGCACATCGCCTTTGAGCGCACCCGCATCCGGCAGGATTTCGGTCTCCATCCAGAGCGAGGTGCTGACCATCCTGAACTCCATGCAAAGAGGCAAAACGCGGGCTGTTGACGCGGGTTCCTGCGGACGCATGGGACGCCACCTCCCGCCTGTCTTCACGGATGATCGGTGCGCAACAGCCTGTTGGGCCGCGAGGAACAAAGCCGTTTCGCCGAAGTTCGCTTTGAGTTCGAGGAGCGACGTCATGGGACTATTCACCAAAGACATCAAGACGATGGATGACCTGCTGCTGCACGGTCTGCAGGACATCTATTATGCCGAGCAGCAGATCACCAAAACCCTGCCGAAAATGATCGATAAGGCCACGAACCGTGATCTGGCCACAGGCCTCAAAAGTCATCTCGAGGAAACCAACAAGCAGATCGAGCGTCTTGAGAAGGTCTTCGAGAAACTTGGCCAATCGCCAAGCGGCACGCAATGTCCGGCAATCGACGGGATCATCAAGGAAGCCGACGAGACGGCCGGTGAGATCGAAGACCAGACGGTGCTGGATGCGGCGATCGTCGCCAACGCGCAGGCCGTTGAGCATTACGAGATTTGCCGCTATGGCACGCTGATCGCTTGGGCGGAGGAGCTCGGCCACGACGATATCGTACGCTTCCTGACCACGAACCTGAACGAAGAGAAGGCGGCGAACAGCAAGCTGAACACAGTTGCATTGCGCAAGGGTGTCAACAAGAAGGCTTCCACCGCCGCCTGAGCCGGCAGAGCCTGGCGGACCGATTTTTCGTCAGGCCCGTTACTCCTTTCAAGGCTCAAGTCATCCGCCATGACCAACCTGACAAAACTGCCGAGCTGGGCCGACGATGACAATATCTTTGCCGTGGTTGAGACCCCGCGCGGCAGCTCGTGTAAGCTCGATTTCGATCCGAAACTCGGTGACTTTGCCTTGGCGAAGCCGCTGATGGCAGGCCTGACTTACCCTTACGATTGGGGGTTCATTCCCTCCACCAAGGCCGAGGATGGCGATCCGCTGGATGTGTTGATCCTGCATGATGCGCAGACCTATCCCGGCGTCGTGCTGCGCTGCCGCCCGATCGGCATTCTCGAAGTCGAGCAAAAGAAAAAGGGCAAGACCGAGCGCAACGACCGCATTTTTGCAGTGCCTGACCGGTCACCGCTCGAACCGGATCTCAAGGATGTCCGCAATCTTCCGTCCCACGCGCGCGATGATCTCGAACAGTTCTTTCGGGCGACGAATGCGCTGGAGAACAAGGGGTTGAAGTTTCTCGGATGGCATGGCCCGAGCCGGGCGGCCAAAACCATTAAGCGGCTGGCCCGCTGAATCGCGCTTGAACCAGGACAAGGACCCTTTGCGACGAGTCATCGCCTGACCAGAGCTTGCATTTTGCTCGACAAGCCGCCGGGTGGCTACGCTGATCCGCAGTGTGGCAACAATTTTCGGGATTATTTGCGGTTCAAGCTGACGGGCTGTCGCCTCCACCGACCATCCAGTCCTCGATATACCTTCTTCGTCTTCCTCGGTGCTAAGCCGCCGACCGCGTCGGCCGGCCTGGCCGGATGTCTGGTGCTTGAGCCGAATTCTGGAGCGGCGCATCGATCGAGGTTCTCCAAGCTATCAAGCGTGAAGTACCTGGCAGCGTTCCTATGCGGGCACCTCGTTCAGTGCATCCTATGCCGGATGCTCGGAACCGTGCGTTGGAACTTGCCCGCGCCATCAAGATTGTCGATGCGTTGAATGGGAGAGCCAGACGGCGCCGCCGAAGTCATGCTTCTCAGGTTGGCATAAGCAGCGTCTTTTATCGTCCTCACACGGAAAGAGAAAAACCCATGGCAAAGAAAGCCAAGAAGAAACGTCGCTACTCGACGAGCTCGGGCTCGGACGTCAAGAGCGAGATGCGACGGTACAAGAAGGGGACGGCCAAAAGTGGCCGTGGCGGAAAGGGCGGCAAGGTAAAAAGCAAGAAGCAGGCGATCGCGATCGGTCTTTCCAAGGCCCGCAAAAAAGGCAAGAAAGTCCCCAAGAAAAAGAAGTAATGGAGCCGATGTACGGTCACTGCGCTGTGACGCGTACACCTCCGCCACGTGCACCGGCACTCGGCCTAAAACTTCAGGGTAGTGCGTAGGCCAAGCACGGTTGCGTTATGTAGAACTTTGCCGGGCACTGCACTGGAAGGGCTGGTGGCACCTCCGCCCGGATGGATGATGTATTGCAGGTTGGGCTGCAAGGTCCACCCGTCCCTGATCTGATATTGATACACGGCTGTCAGAAGGCCTTCGAAACTTCGCATCGGCCAGGTTGGATCGACGAATGTGCGGTAGTCCGCATCCAGCGTCTGTGCGCGTTTGGATACATGCGCGTAGCCGGCCGCGATTCCGAACTTGTCGTCTGGACGGCTGTCGTTGAGACCAATGAATTCGATGCCGGCGTCGGCGTAGCGATCGATCAGATTGCGGTCGGCGGGCGCGCCCGAGACTCGCGCAAAAATGCCGATGCCGCGATCATCGCTTTTCGGCACGCGATAGAGCTTCTGCTCAAACACCATCCATCCCCCAACATCACCGGAGAGGAGCAAGGGCTCACCGCTGCTGGCGGGCGAAGCCAGCGAGACACCATTGGAGGCCAATCTCTGATCGGCGAAAGAACCAAAATGGCGCCAGCCGCCGAACTTGATTTGGCCGGCGGGATCGGGATCACCCTTTTTGTTGTTCCAGGCGTATTGGATCTGACCTAGCAGGAGCGGCGGATCATTGACGCGGAAGTTGACGCCATAACGGTTGCGCTCCTGCGGATCGCCGGGACCAGGCCCGGCTTGGTCGCCATCGAAGATGCCGCCAAGAACCGACAATTGGTCCGTGACGTTGACGTGGAGCCGGGCTCCCATCGCGGCCAAGGGAGGCGATGGCCCGCCGCTCGGCAGATCAAGCGAGGTGATCGCCGGCCAACCCATCGAGGCGTTCGTCAAGACGTCGGTGTATTTGGTGTTGAAGAACTCGCTATCGGCCGCGAGTTGCCCCACCTTGAGCGAGACTTCCTTGTTGCCCCACTGCCTTTCGAAATAGGCCTCGTAAAGACGCGTGGAAGGCAACGACTCGATGCCGCTGACGACGAAATAATTCTGTAGACTGCCGCGCGAGAGGCCGCCGCCATGGATCTGGAACACGTTGGCATGGAATGTCAGCTGATCGAGACCGGCAAGCTTTTGCAGATCAAGGTCGACGGCGAGATTGAGCCGCCCCTCATAGACTGAGCCCTGTTTCAGTCCACCGGAGGGATTGCCCAACACCTCGCCGATATAGGTGGCTGCGAATTCGACGCCGTATTTTTGCAAGGGATTGGGAAGGAGGCCAAGCGTCTTTTCCTCGACGGTACTTTCGCCAGTGTCGGGATCGGCCGGTCTGTCGTCGTCGGTCTTCTTGTCCTCCTGAGCGGCCGCTGTCGCCGCCGCATGCAGCGCGGCGGCAAGAAGCAAATGGCCAAGGCGCCTTTTTGTACGGCTCACAGTCGGGTCCTAATCGACGAGATGCAAGCACATCGAGCCATGTGATCGCTTTGAATTCAAGCCCGTTGACCGCGGCGTCCGCCGTGCGCTCAGAATCTAACCTATGTTAAGAAAGTAGAGAAAGTTCCCGGGACGCGTGCGCTTAGTCATCGACCGACCAACTCGCTAGACTACGCTGCACAGCGCGTCTTCGGCGAGTATAACGCGATAGCCAAATCGACCGCGGCAAGCACAGCGGCAAGCACACAGACACCAGTTTCCCCGCCGGAGACGATCAGCGTATCGACCTGATGGCCATCCAAAAACGCTTCCAGCTTGCCGTTGGCAAAAGTGCAATAGGCCTGCCGGTCGATCACCGCTGCCGGCACAAAGCGGGCCAGAGCCGGCACCAATTCAAGCAACGCCGGATCGAACTTGTCGCCTGTCACACATTCCCATTTCTCGTAGTAGGCCTTCCAGACGCCTCGCGCCTCGGACTTGTTGCGGACCGGAATGAAGCGCGTGAAGACGGTGCGCTGCGGCGCTTGCGCGATCAGCCTGACCGCCTCGGGTAGCGCACGTTCCATCCGGGCCTTGCCCATGGAACGCCCGGTGCCAACAGTCTCTGCATGTCAATACAGAGATAGACGGCATGCGGGCCAGGCGGTGAAAGCGATTGCCCCATGACTAGCGCGACCTTGCGAAGCCGGTCAGCCGCCGCATCAGGCGCCCGAGGACCGTGCCTATCGCCAGACCAGCAACCAGGTCGCTCGCCCAGTGTGCCAGCAACAGGATGCGCGTCGAGACGAGGATGGCACCAACGGCCCAGATGAGGTTTCTCTTGGCCGGCGGGAGTTCGGTCGCGGCGGAAGCAAGGACCCCGACATGCACGGCATGGCCTGACGGAAACACATCCAACGCCTAGCCCGAGAGTGGAATGCCGTACAGATGGCCGCGCACGGTCCGGCGATCGGACCGGACCTGATCAAACTGGGTCTTCAAAAGGTGCGGCAGCCTGACCGCGGCAAGCGTTGTCAGCAAAACATGGTCGCTTGCGCGACGCTGCGCGGGTGGTTTGGAACGCGACCAGAGTCACCATCCGACGGCAAGCGCCGTCAGGACATGGCCATCGGCTGCCCAGGTGATGATCGAAGACAGAGGCCGGGTGTCGCGCGCGATCATGTGCGAGCTCGGCGTCGGCAGTGGATTCGTATCGTCATCGCGAACCTTGACCTCCTGTCCCCGATTGGCCTGCCGCAATCGCCATAAAATAGCGATGGCAAGCGGAACAGGTCGCGGTCTCTCAATCAACAGCCGCGAAAACCGTTCCCGCCGAGGAACTGTGCGCCGGACGGTGGCGTTGAAAGCGTGGGACAGATGACCGGAGGAAAGAGCCATGGGTTTTGGACGAGGCGCATTGCTGTGGTTGCTGGGCATCCCGCTGCCAATCATTCTACTGCTGGCAATCTTATGGCACCATTAAGCTGGCGAGTCCCGTCCCCGGCGGCGCGGGCGCCGCCTATCGCGCATTGAACTCTGACCGGAGAAGTCCTCATTGCTTCTTGACGTAGCAACCAGGACGCTCGTCGGGCAGCCCTGATCCCGAGGAGCACATGGCAAAAGCGGAGGCCGCCAAAAAGCCGGATGAGAAGAATGGCCTCCTCCTGAAACGGCTCGGTCCTGGACTGATTACACGGGCATCGGACGACGATCCCTCCGGCATCGGCACTTACAGCCAGGCGGGCGCGCAACTTGGTTTTGGCATCGGCTGGACTATGCTTCTCAGCTATCCATTGATGGTAGCGATCCAGGAGATTTCGGGCCGGATCGGAAGGGTGACCGGCAATGTCTGTCGCAACTATCCCGGCTGGGTGATCTGGTCGCTGATCAGCCTTCTCTCTATCGCCAACACGATCAATGTGGCCGTCGATATTGGCGCCATGGCGGATGCCGCGAAATTGGTGATTGGTGGCTCGGCGATCGTCTATGTCGTTGCCTTTCGCGGTACTTGCGCAGATCTTCATCGCCTACAAGCGCTATGTCGCGATCCTCAAATGGCTGACGCTGGTGCTTTTTGCCTTTGTGATTGCGCTGGCCGTCGTCAAAGTGCCCTGGGCTGACGCGCTCAAGGGCCTATTCATCCCGAAGATCGAATGGAGCGGCGCCTTTCTCACGATGCTAGTCGCCATTCTCGGTACCACGATCTCGCCTTACCTATTCATCTGGCAATCCTCGCAGGAAGCTGAGGAACAGCGCATCCATCCCGACAAGAAACCGCTCAAGGATGACGCGCGTTCTGAAGAGCGCGAGCTTTGGCACCTCGACACAATGATCGGCATGGCGTTCTCGAACATCATTGCGATCGCGATCATCATCACGACGGCCGCCACGCTGCATCAGCGGGGGGGGTGAGCGATGTGCAGTCATCAGCGCACGCAGCTGCGGCCTTGAAGCCGATTGCGGGGCCTATAGCCGGACTGATTTTTGCGCTCGGCATCATAGGCACGGGTTCGCTCGCCGTTCCGGTGCTGGCCGGATCGACGGCTTATGCCATTGGCGAAGGCTGCAAATGGCCGGTTGGCCTCGCGCGCAAGCCGAAGCGAGCTGCGGCTTTCTATTCGGTGCTTGCCCTTTCGGTCGGCTTCGGCGTTGCGCTGAATTTCACGCCCATCGATCTGATCAAGGTTCTTTACTGGAGTGCGGTCATCAATGGTGTGCTGGCCGCGCCGGTGATGACCATGCTGATGCTGTTGGTCAACCGCCGTAATGTGATGGGCAAGCTTGTGATCGAAGGCTGGCTCTACTGGCTTGGCCGGGCATCCACGGCGGCAATGGCCCTTTGCATCGTCGGCACGGCCGCCAGCATGCTTATGCCGACAACATCCTAAAAGAGAGAAGCAAGGAAGTGTCGTGGACTACGCGTTGCGTTTCATCATCGGCGGCCTTGTGGTCTCCCTGTTTGCGGTTATCGGCGACGTGCTGCGGCCCAAAAGTTTCGCAGGATTGTTTGGCGCCGCGCCCTCCGTGGCGCTTGCTACGCTTGGCTTGGCATTCTGGAAGCATGGCGGCGACTGTGTTGCGATCGAAGGCCGCTCGATGATCCTCGGCTCGATCGCGCTGGCGGCCTATAGCATGATCGTGTGCCAGTTGCTGATGCGGGCCAACTAGTTGGCGCTCAAATCCACCCTCGCCGCTCTCGCGGTCTGGCTTGTGATGGCGGCGGGTCTCAAGCACGTCTTGATCGGGTGACGACCATGATTGTTCATTTCAAACTTGCGGCACTGAAGCTGGGACGACCTCACGAATATATTGTGCGGTTCGCCCTGGGCGGATTGGCGACTGTCGTTGCCGGTCTTGTGGCAGACTAGGCAGGGCCTGAGGCCGGCGGATTGATGCTCGCCTTTCCGGCAATTTTCTGTGCCAGCGCGACCTTGATCGAGAAGCATGAACGGGAGCGTAAGCAACAAAAGGGCCTGCCGGGCGAGCAGCGGGGCAAGGGGGCGGCCGCGCTCGATGCCGCCGGGGCCGGCTGGGGCAGTATCAGCATGGCCGGGTTCGTCCTAGTGATATGGCGGCAGGCACCCGATCTCAATCCAACGCTCTGCCTGGCTGCCGCCTCGCTGATCTGGTTCGCTGTCGCCGTGTGTATGTGGCGGCTGCGGTGGGCATTGCCAAAGACTAGGACTGCTACTCGGTAAAGGTGCCGGATTTCTCATCGGGATTATTGGCAGGATCCGTCCGAGTGAGCTCGCGCTCGGCTTCCAACCAGAACCGATCCTGCTGCCCTTCCGGCTTGCCGGCGACTACCCAAAGCTCGTGAGCTCGCTGACGTATCTGTTCATCCGTCGGCTTTTCCATGCTGTCCTCCCACCATATGATTATGCAGGCGCAACGCGATCGTTGCTTGTGGGTTCCAACTTAGCAACCGATTAGGCGTTCTCCATCCGAGCGAGGCGGATTATGTTTCGCTACTGACAGCAATGCCACGAAAGATCGGCCGCGGATGAGCCGGACATCGACCCTGCCTAAGCGCCTGCAGCCGATGCTCGCGACGCTCATCGATGCGGCGTTCGACGACCCCGGCTGGGTCTTTGAGGACAAATTC
>NZ_SMYJ01000052.1:0-52172 GCF_009720285.1 Bradyrhizobium sp. BR2003 | reverse complement strand
TTGTCTCCGCCGACGTCATCCGACAAATTCGACATTTTGATTACGCGTGATCTTACCGTCATTGAACCGGCCGACGATTGGGAGATCTACAACGAAACCCTTGTGTGTGTGGGTTCTCCGAACCACGTCGCAGGAAAGACGCTCTCAATTGTTCGTTCAATGCCAATTTTGAACATTACCTCCCGGCCCGACATATTGCCGACATGGCTGAGAGCAATGAACCTGACCGCAAACGATATGACATCGGGGGCCCGATACGACCACAATTACCTAGCCCTGCCGGCTGTCATGACAGGAAAATGCCTGCTGGTCGTGCCTGAAATCATTGTCAGCGATCTCGTGCGCGGGGGCGCACTGCACGTGATACCAGGATCGCGTACTCACAGCGGCATGCAATATCGGGCCTATGCGGTCGATCGCAGTGACAATCCCGAAATCGCTCGCGCCTTTTGCCGATGGGTCGCCAGGCTCTGTAAAAAGGCCGCGATTACGGAAGCCACCTGACAGCACGTTCGACAATATCGTAACGTCGATCAACGGCTAGGACGCCGTGGCTCAAGGTGGCAATCCCGCAAAATTGCCAAACCTAATTTAGGTGAAAGTAGCGTAGCCAGAGCCCCTTATAAGGAACCGATCCTCGCGGTCGACGAAAATTATTCTTCCTGCCGGACATGAAGTCGGCAGCGGGAAACCCGAACGAGGCACTTCCCTCCGTCGTCGCCATTCGCGAACGCCGGCTTTCGTCGGAGAACATTTATCCCCATCAATATCGCTTTGGGTGCATCCGGATTTCCAAACTGGTGCTCGTCGGCTTCGCTCCTTGCTTGCCAAAAGACACACCGCGTGTGATTGGGCCTGTAAATACGTGCCTGCTTGCTGGTCGATGTTCGGGCTGCGATGCGGAGAACCTTGTTCTCAATGACGAGATCCAGGTGATCGAATTGCTGTTTGGCGGTGTCGCCGTGAGCAAGGATAGCCGCGGCCGGCCATCTGTTTTGTGTGGGCCAAATCACCGTTGAGGCTTCGCGATCGCGCTTGGCTGTCCGCATCGACGGCAAGACCAAGCGGCTGCTTTTTCCGACGCCGTCGGTTTGCAATAGGAACTCGTCAGGATCGGTTCGTTTGCCGCGGCCTCAGGACCCATTGCCGGCTGTTTCGCTAAAGCTTGCGCGCAGAGACAGCCCATCTGCATTCCGGACAAACTTGCCCTGATAGGAGGGTTATAGCCAGTGGTTTGATAGGCGTTCAAATGGCTGCTTGAGCGCATGAAAGCTCGTGCGCTTGTGGCCTGGAATGTGGTCCGGATCCGCGTAGACCGCGGCATTCCGCAAGACCAACTGGCCTATGACGCCGGCGTCGATCGCTCCTATATGAACGGCATTGAGCTGCAAAAGAAGAACCCGACAATTGATGTCCTTGAACGTATTGCCCAAACGCTAGGTGTGCATTTGTCTGAATTCTTTGTTGAGCCTGCGGAAGGTGCGACGCCTCCCAAGACCTTGCCTAAAGGTCGAAAGCCGACGCGTTCAAATCGCAAGAACAAATAATACGCTTCGCATGAGAGCCACATTATGGCAGGCGGCCCGGAATGGTACTGGGCGACAGTTCTGCTTGAAATTGAACGTTACGAAGGTCGCAGAGCCATGAGCTTGCGGAGCTCGTTCGCGGGGGCGAGCACTCTCCAGCCCTCCGCGTGAGCTCAACAAGGTCATCACGATTTGGATCTGCGCATCCCACTGTGATGACAAGGTGGATCTGATCTGCTCGGACGGCAAGCTCGCTGGGTGTCACGTGGTTATTGTCCGATTACGACTGCCCATCAGCAGAACGGGTGCTACTCGAACATCTTGGCGTCAGAAACGGCATGTGTTGATCGCCGGTTTGCGAACCCGAGAGAAATTTTTTTCCGTATGCTTGGCGGGCTCTCGAGCTCCCGAATTCCGAGCCTTACGATCGTCTGTATCTGATCCACAGAACGCTCTCGTCACCTTCGTCCGAAACGTACAAACGATTTTACTCCTTTCGCCAGGCAGCATTGTCCCCATTTCCAGTTCGCGCTAAGGGGAAACAAGCTCGGGATGGAAATCCTGAGCGAATAGTGAAATGAGCATCTATAGTGAGCCGTCCTGCAATAGCGCGTGAGCATTCTATCCTAGGGGGCGGCCCTGTCGGCGAAACCTTGGCGGGGCGCCACGACCTTGACGCGCCGCTGCACGTTGCCCGCCGCACGCTTGAATTGAAGAGTGTCTACGGCCGCCGGCCGACCGTCGACGACCTGCGATTTCCAGTGAAAAATGGCCTGGCGCGCGCTGTGGCGGTTACGGGTTGGGGCGAGGACGCGCGATGAGGATCGACTGCGAAGTCCATGCCTTCCGCCAAGAGGCCCGCCTGACAGCACCGGTCATCGACGGCTCCCTGGAGAGATTGGAGAGCGCGGCGCATGGCTGTGCGATCACCGGGCTGGTCCTCGTCCAACCTGCTTTCCTGTGCGGCGACCCCACGGAACTCTTTGCCCAGGCGAGCCAGGCGCGAGTGCCGGTGAAGCTTGTTCCACCTCTTGTGGAGCCGCTCGCGCTCGAGGTCTTGCAGGGGTGGGCCCGATCAGACGCGGCGGGTTTGGCGCTGACACTCGACGCTCCTGATGCGCTGACCGAGGCCCTCGAGGCTGCCCTTCAACTTGGCTTCCACCTTGAGGTGTCCGGCGGGGTCGAAGGACGAGAGCGCCTCGCAGAACTGCTCCTGGCCGACGGTCATCGTCTGGTGTTCCGAGACTTCGGGCTCGCGGACAACGCCCGCGACCCGGCTTGGGACTCGCGCTTGGAGCGGCTACTGTCACTCGCTACAGGTGCTGAGGTGTGGGTAAAGCTGTCGGGAATCGGACGCGTCCCAGATAGTTGGGCCAAGGCAGCAGCGGATCGGCTACTGGAGAAGCTCGGGCCGGAACAGCTGCTCTGGGGATCGGAATGGCCGCATGTCACGGCCGCTCACGCCTATGCGCCATCCTATGCACAGACGTTGGACTGGCTTGAGAAGCTCATCCCAGACGAGGGCGCGAGAGGACGAATCCTCAGCGAGACTCCTGCTGCACTCTACGGCTTCCGCAACTAAGTCCCGCATATTATTTCACGCGTTGCGGTCCGGAATTCACGGCTCGCGCCCGCACGACATTCAACATAGATATCCTAAAGCGAGATCAAATTCGCCTGGATCGATTTAGGATTGATCGGACTCGGCCCTGCACGAGCAGACTTTGAGGCACCGCCCAATTCTCGTTCTAACGGCCCATTAAGATCGTGGTCGAGTAGCTCAGCCATTCGGCTTTCGCCCTCACAGATCCGGGCATGCGGCTTTCCCGCACCCGGCTCTTCCCGAGAGTAACCCGCGTCATATCCGCGCCTGCGCCCAAGTGCGAGTGATGCGTGGAACGGGCAGACGGAAGCGAGCCGTCAGGGTTTCGAACTCCGACCAACCCATGCGCCGACTTTTCTGACTGCGCCGTCTCAGACAGCGCAGCCAGGTCCGACGCACTTCCCGGTAGAAGCCGTTGAGCGCTGGGTAGTTGTGCGGTCTGCCATAATAGCCGTAGTGTCCACGCAGAACGGCGGTGAGCCATTCGTGTTGCATGGCCAGTGGCGCGTGCATGAACCGCCAGACCTCCTGGCGCAACGCCGTCAGCTTACGCGTCAGGCGCTTCCCTTCCGTCTTGTGCTTCACGATGAACCGGCCATCCCGAGTCCGCCCACAGTAGTGGGTGAAGCCGAGGAAGGCGAAGGTCTCGGGCCGCCGCTCGCCGCGCCGCTGACACGAGAGGGCCGCGAACCGGCCAAACTCGATCAGCCGCGTCTTGTCCTCATGAAGCGTCAGGCCGAAGCCGGCCAGTCGCGCTTTGAGGGCCAAGAGCATCTCGTCTGCGTCCGCCTTCTTCTCAAAGCCCATGACGAAGTCATCGGCGTAGCGCACGATCACAATGCGACCGCGTGCATGGCGACGACGCCATCGGTGGACCCAGAGATCGAGGATGTAGTGCAGGAAGATGTTGGCGAGGAGCGGGCTGATGCCCGCCCCTTGCGGAGCGCCTCTGTCCGTCTCTTGCAACTCGCCGCTCTCAAGAACGCCGGCTCGCATCCACAGCCCGATGAGCCGCAGAATGCGAGGATCGGCGATCCTGTGCGCCAGCATCCGCAACAGCCACTCGTGGTCGACCGAGTCGAAGAAGCTGCGTATGTCGGCATCGAGCACCCAGTTCACGCGCTGACTCATGATCGCTGTATGCAAAGCATCAAGCGCCATGTGCGGATTACGCCCCGGCCGGAAGCCGTAGGAGAACCCGAGGAAGTCGGCCTCGTAGACGGCGCTCAACACCTCGGCCACCGCGCTTTGGACGATCTTGTCCTCTAGCGCCGGCACACCGAGAGGTCGCTTACCGCCATCGGCTTTGGGAATGTAGACCCGCCGCACCGGCTGTGGCCGGTAGCGACCAGTGTGGACCCGTGCGCAGAGGTCGCGGAGGTTATCCGTCAGCTCCTCTTCGTACTTCGCCACTGTCACCCCATCGACCCCTGCGCTGGCCTGCCGCCTTTGTCGTCGGAACGCCCGAAGAAGAGCGTCTTCGTCGACATGGTGCAGCAGGGCCGTGAACCGGGTTTGGGCGGCCTGGCTGGCCGCCGCGTTCACCCGCTTGAGGTTCGGCGGCAAGGCGACCCGGCTCTGTGTCCGGACCCTGGCCTTCTCGCGCAGGCTCCCCCCGGGCTGGTCCCTTCCCTCCATGCGTCTCGTTACCTTCGACGACTTCACAGGTAGTATGGACCAGTCCGACTCCCGACCTCAGCTCGGACCGCGGCTCTGGCAGTGCCTTGCCGCTGTCCCCCACTGGAGACCAATCCAGCGGACCCGGTCGGGCCTCTCATGTTCCGATGATTGCCTTCCATGCGTGATCCGGCCATCGACCCCGACGGAGCGGCATCGTCTCGCATAACGACGATGCTCGTGTTGCCTTCGTGACTAGGGAACACACTCGGCCTCCGCGAACATCCACCTTTCGAGGCTCATTCCCGCACCCCGCATGGCTCCTGTCTACACTTCAGACCTCGCGTTGCCGCGACGCCCGCAAGACTCGATCCCGGCTCGCCTGCTACGGCTTTGGCCGGATGGGACTTGCACCCACAAGCACTCATCAGCTTGGCATGACGTACTCCCCGGGCGTGGTGTAGCTGGCGGCGGGTCACCGCGTTCACCGGCAAAAGCCGGGCAGGTCAGCTGGCGATCGCCGGAAGGCTGACGGTTGGATCATCGCTCAACGGCGCGATGGTTTCCAGCGTCATGTAGCGGGCGCGCTGGACGGCCCACTCGTCGTTCTGCTCGAGCAGGATCGCGCCGATGAGGCGAACGATGGCGTCCTCGTTGGGGAAGATGCCGACCACCTCGGTCCGCCGCTTGATCTCGCCGTTGAGGCGCTCGATCGGGTTGGTGGAATGCAGCTTGGTTCGATGCTGGGGCGGGAAGGTCATGTAGGCGAGCACATCGGTCTCGGCCTCGTCGAGGAAGCCAGCAAGTTTGGGCAACTTGGGGCGGAGCTGGTCGGCAACCTTTCGCCACTGCGCTCGTGCGGCCTCGGCGTCGTCCTGGGCAAACGCGGTGGCAATGAAGGCGGAGACGACGCGCCGCCCGCTCTTGCCGGCATGCGCCAGCGTGTTGCCCATGAAGTGGACGCGGCAACGCTGCCAAGTGGCGTTGAGCACCTTGGCCACCGTGGCCTTGATGCCCTCGTGGGCGTCGGAGACGACGAGCTTGACACCGCGGAGGCCGCGGCGAGCGAGCTTGCGCAGGAATGCCGTCCAGAAGGTCTCGGCTTCGGAGGGACCAATATCCATGCCGAGCACCTCGCGCCGGCCGTCACTGTTGACGCCGACCGCGACAATCACCGCCACCGACACGATGCGACCCTGCTGGCGCACCTTCACGTAGGTGGCGTCGATCCACAGATACGGCCAGTCGCCCTCGATCGGACGGGCGAGGAACGCCTTCACCTTGTCGTCGATCTCGCCGCACAGCCGACTCACCTGGCTTTTGGAGATGCCGCTCATGCCCATCGCCTGCACCAAATCGTCCACCGAGCGGGTCGAGACGCCCTGCACGTAGGCTTCCTGCACCACGGCGGTGAGCGCCTTCTCGGCCATCCGGCGCGGCTCCAGGAAGCCCGGGAAGTAGGAGCCCTTGCGCAGCTTGGGGATGCGCAGTTCGACCGCGCCGGCGCGGGTCTCCCAGATCCGGTCGCGGCAGCCGTTGCGCTGGGCCAGACGCTCGGGGTTCTTCTCGCCGTAGGCCGCCCCGGTCTGGCCTTCGACCTCAAGCTCCATCAGCCGCTGGGCGGCAAAGCCGATCATCTCGCGCAACAGATCGGCATCAGGGGTCTTCTCCACGAGCGTGCGCAGGTTCATCATATCGTCGGTCATCCGTGGTTCCTCGGTTGCGTTGGCGTGTCGCAACCCGATCCTACCGGCGAATCGCCGGTGACCACCGCAAAGCCGCCCGCTACGGCGCTATTTGAGGGGCGCGCGTGCGGGCGGCTTTGCTCTACCGAGCTACACCATCACTGGGGACACGACCGCCATTAAGCCGCAAGTCTCCGCTTGGGGCGCCTGCAACTTAGCTGCGATCCAGCGCTTCTCTGGCCCGCGTCTTGCGTGAGCTCAATGTCCATTGGGACAATGTTGGTAGCCGTGATCTGCTGCCTTCACTTGTCCTGTGCGGGCAACTCGTTGCTCAAGATCTCACCGAGAGGTTTTCAATTGCGCCATGCACCATGTGGAGCGCCGTCTCCCTACCACCGACGGATTCAAAATAACGTATTCGGCGTAGGGCGTTTTCCGGCAACTCTGCGCTGATGTTCCTCGCACCGAGCAGGCGGACAGATCAAATGACTGGAACAAACGCCGGACTGAACGGAATTTTGGCACGATCACCGACGGATGGTTCGGCCCCGGCCGATACCGTGACGTCGGAAATGCGACGTGCTGTGCGAGATCAAACGACATTGTCGGCGAGACTTCAAACAGCAAAGACTGCTCGCAAAGCCATCAGGAAAACTCGTGAACTTGGATAGCTCGTTGTGCCTCGGTAATCCAGATCAACGTTGCCCACGAGCGAGATCAAGCAGGAACTACATCGGATGCGCAAACGATGAAAAGCATGGTGCGATGTCGGTAAGCGCGGCACTCGGAGACGAGCGAAGAACGCTGGCTAAGCCCAAATGCAACGGGATGCTGCGGATTGGGATTGTCGGTCTGGGTCATGGATTGACCATGGCGCAACAAGTCCTGGCGACCGGAAACGCATCGCTGGCAGGGTTCTGCGTTAAGGATCCATCCAAGAACGCTCAAAAAGCCCAATCCTTTGGGGCGCCAGTTTACGATTGTATCGATGCTCTCCTTGATGAGGCGCGCCCGGATGGAGTCATCGTGGCGACTTCGACTGACTATCTGGCTCAAACAGCAGAAAGATGCATTGACCAGGGCATCCCCGTTCTTCTCGAGAAGCCGGCGGCTCGCGACGTGACTGAGATCAGACGCTTACAATCGGTCGCCAAATTGCGTGGAACACCGGTGCTTGTCGGATACCACCGCAGGTTCTCCAGCCAAATTGGATGGTTGAAGAGTGCCATTGACAGGAAGGTCGTCGGATCAATCGGCCGCGCCATTGCGCTATGGCTGGTTCAGAAACCAGACGACTATTTTGTCTCCTGGCGCGTTCAACCCTCCGCAGGCGGCGGCATGATGATGATCAACATTGTGCACGAGATAGACACGTTTCAGCATCTTCTTGGTCCGATCCGCGAGGTTAGCGCTGTCGGACAGGAACCCAGGCTTGCGGAAAATGAAGTAGGTCATTCGTGTACGATAACGGCCAAAATCGAGAATAGGACGGGGGGCGCCTGTTACGTCACCTTTGTCCACTCCGACCTCACTCCCTCACCGTTCAGCTATGAGAACAACGCTGGGGAGAACAGCATCTTTCACCGATACCCCAAGGACTGCTATCTTCTGTTTGGCGAAGACGGAACGATTTGCTTTCCATCAGGAGAGATCTGGTCGACCAGCGGATCTCGAAAGGGATGGACAGAGCGGCTTGAAAGCTCGATTTGCGCGGACGTGGCCGGCAATGTTGTCCACAATCCTCTTTTACGAGAAGTGGAGCACTTTCTTTCCGTGATTGAAGGAAAGTGCGACCCGCTCGTTACTTTGGACGACGCAGCGTCGACGCTGTCTATCGTGCAGGCAATCAGAGATTCGATCTCGGCCGATCGACCGGTGGTGCCGATGGCGAACCTCGGGTTGGCCAGGAAGCACGCGCACGGAGGCGGTACGGCCGGGAGTGGCACCGGCAAGGGAGGTTAAGACATGCAATCCACGCTTGAGGGCAAGACCGCGGTTGTGACCGGAGGGACCCAGGGCATAGGGGGTGCCATCACATCGCTTTTTCTGGAACATGGCGCCAATGTCTGCGCCTTCTATCATCGTGACGAAATGGCGGCCAAGCAGCTGCACGACAGTGTTGGAGCGAGCCGGGATCGGCTACAGACGCTTCGCGTGGATGTTTCTGACTACCACGCCGTAAGCTCCGCGTTCGACACGCTGCGGGCACGTTGGGGAGCCGCGAATATTCTGGTCAACAATGCGGCGGTTCATTGCCCCATAACTGCTTTCGAACGCCAAGACAATCGGACGTGGAGCGAGGTCTTCTCCATCAATGTACTTGGGGTTGTGTTTGCGACCAAGCTCGCCATTCCGCCCATGAAAGAAGCCCGGTGGGGACGGATCATCAATATTTCCTCGATGGCCGCGACTGATGGCTTGCCCAACGGTAGTCCCTATGCAGCGAGCAAGGCCAGCCTGCTCGGACTTACCCGCAGCCTGGCAAAGGAAGTCGCGCCATACGCAATAACGGTGAATGCGCTGTTGCCGGGCATGACCGAAACGCGAATGGCAAATGTATTGCCGCGCGACGCCTACGACCGGCTCCTGTCAACGATTCCCATCGGCCGAATTGCCGATTCGAAGGAAGTCGCCTCGCTGGTCGCTTTTCTCGCTGGCGGGTCTGCAAGCTACATCTCCGGCTCACTCATCCCTGTGTCGGGCGGGCGGTAGTCCCTATCCGTTGCCAGCGACGATTCAGGCTGCAGTGCTGGGCACACTCTCAGGCATGTCGCTGTGGAGATATTCAGCCAAGAGGATGCAACGGCATGTCCGGGCCGCAATCGGTTCGATCGTCATGCAACCAATCACGGAGACTCTAGAAGATGCTCGCCAACCGAAAGGTCGCCATTGTCACGGGTGGCTCCGGCAACATTGGACATAATATTGCGACCGCCTTGTTGAACGAAGGCTATCGTACCGCAATTTTTGATCAACTTCCCCCGTCGGAACAATGGGGCCGTTTGTCCGAGGAGGTGATCTTCTTGCCGGGAGACGTCTGCAGAGAAGACCAAGTGGAACGGGCATTCGCGGAATTGTTTGAGAACGAGGGCCGACTGGATCTGTTGGTCAATGCCGCAGGAATCTCGCCGAAGCGCGATGGTTCAACGAAAGTGCGCATTTGTGAGATGAGTTTCGATGAGTGGACGAATGTGATCAGCGTCAATCTGAACGGTGTCTTCTTGACCAGCAAGACCGCAGCTAGGTATTTCCTTCAGCAGCGCTCCGGCAGTATCGTAAATATTGGTTCAGTGATGGGTTTCATTGGCGCAACGAGTGAGAGCTCGGATAGGTTTCCGTACAGCAATTCTGGCGCCCACTATTGCGCGTCCAAAGCGGCAGTCCACAACCTCACCAAATCACTGGCGCGCGAGCTTGCGGCATTCAACATCCGGGTCAATTGCATAGCGCCCGGCGGAGTAGAAGGAGGGATGCTTCTCTTGCATGAGGACCAGAAACAGTCGCTCCTGCGCCAGGTGCCGTTAGGCAGCTTCTGTCAGGCTGGGGATATCGCGGAGGCTGTACTTTTCCTTGCCTCCGACACGACCAGTCGCATGATTACAGGGCAGACAATATCCGTGGATGGCGGCTGGCACATGCGCTAGTCGGCCCGCGCGCCAGGTCCAGCGATCAACCGCGCAACGGCACTCGATATTTTGTCCCCGGTCAATCCAAAGCGATCAAGGGCGTCCTGGTACGTAAGATTGCTCGGATATTTCGAGGATCCCGTGAATGGCAGATGTCTGACGTTATCGATGCCATGGTGAACAAGTATCTCCGAAACGATACTGGCTAGTCCACCTATCCTTCCGTGCTCTTCCACCGTGACGAGTATATCCGTTGTCTTGAGCGCAGCAAGAAGGGTCACCTCATCAAACGGCCACAGACGAATTGCATTTAGAACGCCGCAGCTGATTCCTTTGTCATTGAGCAAATCGGCGGCTTCGATAGCGACGAAAAGACTACGGCCAGTGCTCACGATCGTTACGCGGCGCCCTCTCCTTGCCACCTGCAGCCGGCCGAGGTCGGAGCTCTCTCCGCCATGCGCTCTCCAGCTTGCCGACAAGAACGGGTTCTCCACACGCACGTAAGAAAATCCGCGCTCTGCAAATAGACGATCGACGATATTGTGCATGTCCAGGTAGCTGCTCGGGCAGTAAATGGACACATTGTCCAACGTACGCATGATCGAAATATCTTCGTGAGGAACATGGGTGTGTCCCTGGAACGTGTAGTAGAGACCAGACCACAAGCCTACGACTTTGACGTCGTAGTTCCCGTGTGACAGGACCGTGCGGATCTGCTCATAGGCTCTCATCGTGACGAAGGATGCTATGCCCACAACAAAGACTTTGTGCCCGCAACTGGCAAGTCCGGCGGCTACGCCAGCCGCACACTGCTCCATCACCCCGAGGTTTAGAAAATAGGCCGGATAATCCGTTTCTATTTGCTCCACGTGCGATGACGTCTTCGAATCGACGGAAATCAGGGTGAAGGCATCCCCGGCCTTCGCTTTTGTCATGAGCGCGGCTGTGAACGCGGAACGGAGATCAAGAGATTGGCTCGACACGGTATGCGCTGCTCCTGACTGAACCCGAAACGACCTCACCACCGGCCACCACACATTGTGGTCGATGCTGCAGGCGGCGATGTGATCGGCTCTCCGCAAATCAGAACCGTGGCAAGCCCTGCCACGCTCTCTGGCAAGCTGACCTAAGGCTGCGTGCTGCTCCGCCAAACGACGAATCAGGTTGCTTTCTATGCGGCGGCCGAACAACCGCACCAAAACTAGTTTGGCCGAACTGGTTGCTACGATCGAATGCACCTCAATTCGCCGCGATGCATCTGACGCTTGCCGGGATACTTGCCGCCCAATCGGATGTTACCGCGACATCGGCGTCCCCTTTATCGGATCCTGCACGAAACGACTGCTGTGCAGGCAGCGGCGAGTTGCGGCAGGCGCCAATCCAATACAGCGTTCCCATTGCCTAGCCGAACAGGCCGGCCATGCGATTTCGTTCCCAGGCCCAGCTTGCATGTCTGACCATTTCGCAGGGACGCTGCGATCACGCCTGTCACTCCTGGCATTCAACCCCCTCTCACTTCGGCTCACCTGGCCTGCCGTGTGTCGACCTTGTTATAGGCCCTCAGCGAACCGGACCGCCTCCAGCTCTTTGAGAGCTACGCGGTATTCCGCCTCCGTGGGCACGCGGTAGTGCCAGTCCAGCGAATTCTCCATAAAGGAGATGCCGCGTCCCTTGATCGTATGCGCGATCAGAAGTTGCGGAGATGCGGACGTTTCAACGTTCGATCTGGCGACGTTGAGCGCGTGTACGATCTTAGATATCGAATGCCCGTCTGCTTCCTGCACATTCCAACCAAACGACTTCCACTTTTCAGCCACAGGCTCAAGCGCCATGACTGATTCAGTTGGGCCGTCGATCTGGAGCCTATTTCGGTTAACGATGACAAGTAGATTGCTCAACTTGAGATGACTGCCGGCCAAGGCTGCTTCCCAGACGGATCCTTCATTCATTTCTCCGTCGCCAATGAGCGCGACGGTCAAATAGGATTGACCAGACCGTTTCGCGGACAGTGCTGTTCCGATTCCGAACGGGATACCGTGTCCAAGCGATCCGCCGGTTATCTCAACGCCGGATATGCTGGTTGTCGGAAACATTGTGAGTTCAGAACCACGCCCGAGAAATCGTTCCAGCGAAAATGGCGGCAAGAACCCGCGGTGCTCCATGACTGCAAAGAGCGCCACGGCACCCTGGCAAGAACTTAAGATGAAGCGGTCTCTATCAGGGTTGTCTGGCTTCAGCGGATCGACACGTAGAAACCGAAAAAACAAGCAATAGAGGATTTCGATTAGCGAAAGGCAGGAACCAATGTGTCCACCCGCAGCGTTTCGAATTGCGCTTAGGGTGCGAACACGAAGCGAGTTGCAGAGCAATTCGTCCTCACTGTGCATGTTCGTGGCTGAGGAGCGTTTCGCTACGTTTTTGGCGGGCACACTCTGCTCCATACGCTCAGCGCCTCACAGGGGTGATACAGGGCAACTATACGCGTCTCACATGCACGGACTGGTACGGTGACGTTGTCCGAGCTTAGCGAGCAAAACAGCACTTTTCCGGCCATTCTTTGCTCAATGCACGCCCGTGCTGTATCAGTGACTGCCACGATGATGGTGTATAAAGATCTCATTCACAGCAAGAAGGACGGCAGCCGCATGACGTCGCCGCCAGGCCCTTACGGTTCGGGCATCGGACTGCAATGAGTTCACTGACGATCCCCATCCAGCGCCGGTGGCGAGGCCGACTTGTTCAGTCCTCCGCGAAGCAGACGCCCTTCCGGATGTGAGAGGTCTTGCCACTACCCTCAACAACCAACGTCTCTGCTGTACAAACAACGGCCCCACTCGGGTTCGACCCGGCAATGCTGCGATCGACACGGCCCTCAACAGGGCGATGTCTGCGGCAATGATTTGTATCGCTCGAACAAGTTCCATCAGTAAGCCTCGGGCCGATCACTGCGACAAGCATTATGGTCGCAACGGTTTACGTCAGTATGTTCCCAGCAATCGGCGTGCCGCAAACAAGGTAGCAGCAGCCTGCGTGAGGCGGGCGGCAGCACGCGCTTTGCGCCAGAACTGTTGGCTCTTTTGTCGGATTGCGGACATGACGTCTTCAAGCGGACGCCGTTGAACAAGACAATACGCATCGCCAGACGACGAAGGTCGCCCTTCGCGCCGAACCCAAGCGTTCGCGATGACAATCTCCCATTGTTGCTCTCACAACAGAGCGCTCGATATCGCAGCATGACCTTGCGTCATTCGATTTCCGGAGCGGGACAGATTCCAAAGATGTTAGATTTCCATGCGTTCCAAATTGTCTCCGCAGTGCCATCAAATGCGGCAACCTGGATCGCGGATTTCTGGTCGGAAGGTTTGGCGCTCGACACCGAATTCTGATCATGCGAGACTGGTTGAAAACGTTCGCCCAGCACCGCCCACACCTGCCAAGCGAAGGGTTTACCTCGCGTGTTCATCGAGACGTCGCCTATCGCACCGTTCGTAGCCTCGACCGTTCGCTATACCAAAATCTGTCAACGGATCGGCGAATACAGCGATCTCGTCATCCTCGGTTCCATCGAAACCAACAAATCCCCGGCCCCCTCGCGCTCGGCAGCCAAGCCTGCAGCGAGAGCATTTCGAGCGCATCTGCTGCGCACAGTTTGGCGTCGCCGCTTCCGATAAGACCCACATGAAAACACCCGCAAGCGAGTTGAGCGCCAGCACTTGCGAAGAGCTGGACGCTGTCGTGGTGGCGAGGCCGGACCGGCCTGAGCTTACGGCGGCCTTTTCTGCCAATCTCGTTTTGCCCAAGGACGACGCGGTGAAGGCTGTAGCTCAGCTTTTCAGCGAGCTGTGACCTCACTACTCGCCGGCTCAGTGCCGAGGAGATCGCCTGATGCACAAGATCGTTGATGGCTCGACGCAGATTCTTGGCATTGTTGGGGATCCGATCCAGCAGGTTCGCGCACCAGAAGTCTGGAGTGCCCTGTTTCGTGCAAATGGCTTTAACGCCGTTTGCGTCCCTCTGCATGTCAGGCCCGCTGAATTAGAGGTCTTCCTGACGGGCTTGCGAACAATCCAAAACCTGGCGGGCCTGATCGTCACCATCCCGCACAAGCTCGCGGCGGTGCATTTTGCGGACATTCTTACGGAACGGGCACGTCGCGTGCAGTCCGTGAACGTCATGCGGCGTGACAATGATGGCCGCTGGTGTGGCGACATTCTCGACGGCATCGGTTTCGTCAATGGATTGCTGGGCGGAGGTCAACGCGTTGAAGGACGTCGCGCGCTCGTCGTTGGTTCGGGAGGAGCCGGCACGGCGATCGCGTTCGCCATCGCTGAGGCAAAGGCCGCCTGTGTCCATGTCTCTGACATCGCGGCAGATCGCGCGAGCGCTCTCGCGAGCCGATTAAGGGGGGCGGGAATATCCTCCGGAATCTCGGCTGCTTCGGCGCGTGGATACGACCTCGTTGTGAATGCAAGTCCGATTGGGATGAAACCCGATGATCCGATATCGATCGATTGCACCGATCTGGCACATCACGCATTGGTCGCAGACGTCGTCGTTCATCCCCCGATGACCCCACTATTGGCGACGGCACGCGCGCGCGGCTGCCATGTGCAACCGGGCACGGTGATGATGGACAACCAGTTGACCGCGATGCGTGAATTCCTTGGTTTTCCTGAGGGTGACTACAGTCCGGCAGCCGTCGCACGCGTGTCGATCGACTGAAATCACCGTCTCGTTAGCTCATTCTGCTTCAATGCGGCTCCATCCGAATCGGCCGCGTTCGTAGAGGCCGTTCGCACTGCGACCGGACCGGCTTGGCGACAGTCGCCCGCAAAGTGCGCGGTCCTCAGCTAAACACTGGTTTGCAGCAGCCGTCGGGAAAATCGATAGCAAGCCCGAAGTCATGTCGGGCCCAACGAGCGCTGTCGATGCAATCTCGAGGAGACATTCGGCCACAAGCAGTCGTCGAGCAACTTGACACGTCGGTTGGCGCGCTCTTGCCTATTCCCAGGCTCATCAGCGCGCTCACCGACTACACGAATTGAAAGCGTAATCAGAGCTCGAGAAAGGAGACAGATGCGTACGTATCGTACAGCGCGCGTCTTTAGATCACTTGTGGCTGCGATGCTTCACTCATCGTCCGGAACGTACCGAGATTAATCGGCTTGTTCGGCGGCATTGTCCAAATTGTTTGGTATGGGCGATTATATACTTGACAGAAACGTCAATATCTAAGATTGCACACGTCTTTCATTTCTACTCTTGGGAATCGCATGGCTCGACTGCAAGTCGGCGTGCGATGAGGGGCTGGTAGTGAGTATCAAGCTGATCCACACCTCGGACTGGCAAATCGGAATGGTTTTCCGATTTCTGGACAGCACCAATATGGGGCTGCTCCAGGAGGCCCGACTGCGGGCGATCAGTCGTCTCGGCGAATTGGCCGATATTCATGGGGCGCGGCATGTGCTGGTGGCTGGCGACGTCTATGACATGGAAGCGCTATCGCCGCGCTCGATCTACCAGCCTATCGAGCGCATGCGCGCCTTTCATCATGTTCACTGGCATCTTTTGCCGGGAAACCACGATCCGCATCGTCCGAACGGTCTCTGGGATCGGCTCCTTCACAGGGGCCTACCTGACAATGTCCATATTCACGCCGTGTCAAAACCTGCTGTGCTGCAGGGAGATGCAGCGATCCTCCTTCCAGCACCACTGCAGCACCGGCGGGCCGTCGGCGATCCCACGAGCTATATGGACGGCGCTAGCGCCGCGGATGGGCTGATTCGAGTTGGGCTCGCCCATGGCACCGTTGCCCGGTTCGGCTCGGATATCCGTGAGGTACCCAATTACATTGCACCGGACCGCCCGGAAAAAGCCGGGCTCTCATATCTCGCGCTTGGCGACTGGCACGGCCAGAAGAAGATCAATGACCGGTGCTGGTACAGCGGAACGCCAGAGCCCGACGCCTTCGGCGTGATCGATGGCGGACGTGCGTTGCTTGTCGAAATCGAGGGACCGAGGGCTCCGCCCACGGTCACACCGATCGCCACAAGCCACTATACCTGGCTCAAGATGTCCCAGCATCTTAACGTCCGAGAGGATATTGACCTGCTTGCCAGCAAGCTGCGGGCCGTTTCCGACGATCTGAACAGGGTGCTAGTGCATCTTGCCGTTGAAGGCGCCTTGTCGCTGCAAGATCGACGCTACTTCGAAGAGCGAATCATCGAAGGCGTTTCGGCTGCGCTGTGTTTCCTCAGAATCGATGACCTGCGCCTTTTTCCGCGTCCGACTGCCGAGGACCTCGATCAGATCGACCGCGGCGGGTTCGTGCGGAGAGCAGCAGAAGAGTTGAAGCGGCAATCGGAAGAGCTGGACGACGAAACGCGCAGCATCGCAGCGCAAGCGCTACAGCGGCTCTACGTCGAGCACATGAAACTTCAGGCAGATCAGAAATGAAGCTCCGATCGGTCGCCGTCAATCAATTCAAGAAGTTTACCAGCCCCATTCGGCTCGACGGCATCGGCGATGGTCTGAATGTGGTTGTTGGCCCAAATGAGATGGGCAAATCAACATTACTCGATGCACTCCGCGCGGCGCTCTTCGAGAAATACAGCTCCCGAGCGCAGCCTATCACCGCCTTGCAGAACGACCGCAACCAAGCCGCGCCCGTGGTCGAACTCGCTTTCGAGCTTGCTGATGGTCCGTATAGCATCACCAAGCGCTTCATTAAGAAACCTTACGCGCGCCTGTCCTGCCCGGACGGACGAACCCTGGAAGGCGATGCAGCAGAGGACACACTGCGCAGCCTGCTAGGTTTTGATGAACCCGGCAAGACGGGTGCCAAGGCGGAAACGCTGGGCATGTGGAACGTTCTCTGGGTGCAGCAGGGACAATCCTTCGGCGCGCTTGATATTCCGAGCACCGCCCGGTCGAATCTCCACACCGCCCTGGAATCGGAAGTTGGTAAGGTTCTGGGCGGCCGGCGCGGCAGGGCCTTGCCACAGAATGTCGAGGCGCAACTTGGCATATTGGTGACAAGCAGCGGCAAGCCGCGCGGCAGCTACAAGGAACTGATCGACCGCGTCGATGCTCTCCGGGACGACTGGGACGACCTGAAAAGACGATGCCAGGAACTAGCGCAGACCTTCGAAGACCTCGAAGCCGCGGAAGAGAGCCTCACCCGGCTGACTGCCGCTGAGCGCGACGAGGCGGACCAAAGTGAACTTGCTGAGGCGCGGCAGCGTCATAGTCGCCTCGCAGAGCTTGAGGCCCGTATAAGTGCAGCTGGCGCAGAATTGGAGCTGACAAGACGAAACCTTGCGCAGGCCGAGAAGGCGGTCGCGGACCGGCAACATCTCAAGCAGGAGATCAAGGCCGAACAGGCTGCGCTTGAAGAGTCCGGTCGGCGGTCTTGTGTCGCGCGGGACCAGGAGAAGGAGGCCCGATCGCAGCTTGACGCGCGGCGGGCGGACGTGCGGGCGTTTGAAG
Organism: Bradyrhizobium sp. BR2003; assembly: GCF_009720285.1. Taxonomy (NCBI): domain Bacteria; kingdom Pseudomonadati; phylum Pseudomonadota; class Alphaproteobacteria; order Hyphomicrobiales; family Nitrobacteraceae; genus Bradyrhizobium; species Bradyrhizobium sp. BR2003. The sequence continues at coordinate 34,627 of NZ_SMYJ01000052.1, read as the reverse complement.
CAGCGGTTGCGACAGCCGACGAGGCTGTTTCCCGCGCGCAACGCGTGGCCGGCGCGGTGGAGCGGGAAGCTCGCATTCGCGAGCTAGAGGGCCGACTGACAAAGGCCGAGGCTGCTGAAGATCGCCAGCGAGAGGTTCAGCAGAAGGCTGCTGCCATTTTGGTGACAGACAAATCGCTTGCGGCGATCCGCAAGGCCGAAAAGGATTTGGAAGCGATTGGCAGCCGGCTTACCGCTGCCGCCACGATTGTCTCGTTCGACATTGCGGCGGGGCAAAGGGCTGACATAGAAGTCGACGGGCAGCCTCTCGAGACTGGGCAATCAACCGTTCAGGCGGTTGAACCGATCACCATTGTCATACCTGATCGCGGGCGGATCACAGTCGAGCCCGCGATCAAAGACAGGGACACATTGGTCCGCCAACAGAGGGATGCAGCGGCCAAATATCGGGACGTCCTTGCGGCGGTAGGCGTCGCCGCGGCGAGCGAGGCCGAAGAGCAATACAATACACGGCAGCGTTTTTTGCGGGAGGCCGAGCTCGCCCGGCAGGAAGTGGAACTGCACGCTCCGGCAACAGAAGATCATCACCAAGGCGCTCAGGCCCTCGCCGACTGTATCGGGGGCATGCGCAAAATCCTGGAATGGGAGAAGACAGAACTTCAGCTCGAGCGGCTGCCAGCACGATCCGAAGCCGAGACAGCGTTAAGGATGGCCCAGGATCAGGCAGCGGAGGCGCGCGACTCGCTGCGAAGAGCCCGCGCTGCCCTCACGGGTCCGGAAGAAGCGTTTGCCCGCCTTCAAGCCGAACTTGCGACCGCGAATGCGGGGCACGAGGAGGCCAAAAAGCGCGCCGGAAAACTCCGGTGTCAGCTCACGAAAGCTGAGGCTGCGCATGCTGACGATCAGCTCATAGCGGGTATTGCCGCAGCCGCGAGCGCTCTGTCCCAACAGGAGCGGATCATTGCAGGTCTCGAAGGCCAGCGGAGCGATGAAACGCTGCCACAGTTGGAAGCCCGGATCCACCGCCTCGAAACAGTGCTCCAGGATCGCCGCGACAAGCGTGCCACCCTTAAGGAGTCGATTGCGGCCTTGCGATCGCGTGTCGAGGCAGCGGAAGCGGCGGGCCTTGATGAGGCGATCGCACAAAAGGGCCGCGAACTGGCGCTGCACGAGGAAGAGCGCCAGCGCGTTGAGCGGGAGGTCAGGGTTCTCGACCTTTTGCTGACGACCCTGCGAAACGCCGAGCATGAGGCCAAGGAGCGATACTTGTCACCGGTGCTCCGGCGCGTCCGTCCCTATTTGCAGCTTCTGTTTCCCGGCGCCGATATCCGGATCGACGAGAACCTTCAGATTACGGGCATTGTCCGCGAGGCCGGTTACGAGGAAGCCTTCAATCACCTCAGCATGGGAACGCAAGAGCAGATTGCGGTTCTGATCCGGCTCGCTTTCGCAGAAATGCTGGTCGAGCAAGGCCATCCGGCGACGGTCATTCTCGATGATGCGCTTGTGTTCTCCGACGACCGCCGCATGCAACGCATGTTCGACATTCTCAATATGGCGGCGCGCAACGTGCAGGTGCTTGTCCTCACCTGCCGCGAGCAGCTCTTCGAAGAGCTTGGGGGACGGCTCTTGTCGCTGACGACCGGAAGCAGCGAAGAACTTTTGTCGGCTTGATACGACCAGGAAAGGTAATCGACGGTGAGGATAGCGTCTGTCAGGGTTGAGAATTTCAGGTCGTTTGCGGACGCCACGATTCCTTTCAATGATTATGTCTGCCTGGTCGGTCCAAATGGCGCGGGAAAATCCACCGTGCTTACCGCCCTTAACGTGTTCTTCCGCGATTCCGAAAACCTGCCGACTGACCTCGGCCAACTCGCCGAAGAGGATTTTCACTGCAAGAAAACCGGCACGCCGATCCGGATCACCCTCACCTTTTGCAATCTCAGTGAGGAAGCGAAAGAGGATTTCGCCGACTATGTGCGCCACGACCAACTTGTCGTCTCGGCCGTTGCCACATTCGATCCCAGCGCAGGGATGGCCCAGGTCAAGCAGTACGGGCAGCGGTTTGCCATGCGCGCGTTCGCACGCTTCTTTGAAGCCTCCGACGCCGGCAAGAAGGTCGCAGAACTGAAAGAGATTTATTCCAATCTGCGCCAGACCTATGCTGAATTGCCGGCGCCCGGCACCAAGGATGCCATGGCCCAAGCCCTGCGCGATTACGAAGCGGCTCGGCCGGATCAAGGCGAGCTCATTCCGAGCGAAGATCAATTCTATGGCTTCTCCAAAGGCGCGAACCGGCTCGCAAAACACATTCAGTGGGTGTACGTGCCGGCAGTGAAGGACGCGACCTCCGAGCAGGTCGAAGCGAGGAACTCGGCGCTTGGCAAGCTTCTCGCCCGCACTGTCCGCTCGAAGACAAGCTTCGATGAAAGGGTGAAAACACTTCGCTCCGATATGCAGCAGCAATATCAGGCGCTTCTCGATGAAAACCAGAACGCTCTGGATGATATATCGACGGCCCTTCAGACCCGGCTTTCCGAATGGGCGCATCCGGATGCGCGTCTGCGCTTGCAATGGAAGCAGGACCCGGACAAGTCCGTCCGCGTCGAAGAGCCGTGGGCGCACATTCTCGCAGGCGAAGGCACGTTCGAAGGCGAGCTGGCACGCTTTGGCCACGGCCTTCAGCGCTCATATCTCCTTGCACTGTTGCAAGAACTGGCCGGCACCGATGCCGAAGACGACCCTACCCTGATCCTCGCCTGTGAAGAGCCCGAGCTGTACCAGCATCCACCGCAAGCGCGTCATTTGGCTTCCGTCCTTCACAAGCTTAGCCGCCGCAACTCGCAGGTCATCGTATGCACCCATAATCCGCAATTCGTGTCGGGCGAGGGTTTCGAGGACGTCCGGATGGTGAGGAAAGAAGAGGGCAACCCGTGTTCCAGCATCTCGTCCATGACTTACGCGGAGATCGCCACCGCAGTTGCCGGCGTCACGGGTGAGCCGCCGACCAAGCCGGCCGGGGCTCTTGCCAAGATACACCAGGCTCTGCAACCGGGTCTGAACGAAATGTTCTTCGCCCGTCGGCTGGTTCTGGTCGAGGGGTTGGAGGATGTGGCCTACATATTGGCTTATCTCAATCTTCTCGAGCGGTCGGACGATTATCGGCGCCTCGGCTGCCATATCGTGCCGGCCAACGGGAAGAGCGAGCTGCTGCAGCCTCTCGTCATCGCCAGGCAAATGCGTATTCCGACATACCTTGTTTTTGATTCGGATGCCGACAAACCCGACCGGAACGGTAGCAAGGCGAAGCACGAGAGGGACAACAGAGCCCTTTTGAGACTCGCCAGTGATCCAGACGGAGATCCTAATCCGGCTGCGACGGTGCGGCGAACGGGCTTTACGATGTGGCACTCCGATATCGGAGCGGTCGTTGAGTCTGAAATCGGAGCGACCAGTTGGGCCGCATATCGCGCCGAAGCCGACAAGCGTTACGGTCATGCCGGAGGACTGCGGAAGAATTCGCTGCACATCGGGGCAAGTCTTGCGTTTGCTTGGGATGCGGGACAGCGCTCAGTGAGCCTCGAGCAATTATGTGCCGACCTTGTTGACGCCGCTAACTCCCTGCCATTTGTGGGAGCAGGCTGGCCCTGAATTCGATCCGGCAGATCACGCGATAACCGCTCGAACTTCAGGTATGAGGGAGCGGATCCAAGCCGGGAAGATCCGAGTGGGTCGATCGCGATCGGTCCAGCAGGTCTTGGCTGCCATTTGATTTTTGCTTTGCCGCAAAATTGACGGCCGCCGGCGTGCAGCTGCGAGCTTTGTAGATTGCCGGACGCCGAGAACCATGTCGCCGGCTGCCACGCGCAGAGAACACGCAATGGAAGCCCAGGACGACTTACCGAATGTTCCGCGATCGTCGCAGAAGAAGCCGGATTTGTTGCCCCATGGGCTTCCGGCTTTGAACTGCCGGCACGATACTCCGAGCGATCATCGGACGCACGACACTGCCATCGTCGGCCCACAGGCGAATGGTCCGACTGCGCAGTTCGTTGCGTTTTCCAGTCTCGATCGGGAATGCGAAGCGCGCCAAACAGACCTTGCGCGAGTTTGCAATAACTTTCGTCCCCACTTGGCGACGCGCTCAACGCCCTGCTTTACTTCGCCGCGGAGCAACCAACAATTATCCGGGCTGCGCCGGCGGCGTCGTCTGCCTTGCCTCGTGGACATGCCGCCAGTCCCATCTCTCCAACGCGCGGTCAATTCTGCCGCTGATAAACGTATAAATATCGAGTGAATTAGAGCCACCCGTCAATCAGGTGAACAAGCTGGGACCCTGCTCTGTAGAGGGCCTCGCGGGCGGCACCAAAGCGTCGCTCTTCGAGTGGCTCGGACGGAAGCGGCAAATCCTTTTCCTTAACCTGGCCGAGGACATAAGACGCCAACACTTGGCCAAAAACGGTGCCGGGCGCAATACCGCGGCGCCTTCCGCTCGCCGACTGCGAATGCCGTATACGACCCTGTGGCCCGATCGCCACAAGTCAAAGAACTCGGCAAGGAGCTCGGGCGGATCCTGGAGGTCGGCATCGATCTGCATCACGGCGTCGCCGCGCGCGTGCATATAGTTGGCGAGGATCGAGCGTTATACCCGACGTTCTTTCTGAACCGAATGGCCCTTACGCGAGAATCCTTGCTCGCCAGTTGCGAGAGCTTTGTCAAAGTCAGATCACTTGAATGATTATCGCTGAACACAAATTCAAGTGTGCAGCGCTCCGCCATCGTTTCGCTCCTGCAAAGTCGCTCGTATAAAGCATCGAGATTGCCGGCCTCATTGAGGACAGGGATGGTAATCGTGATCAACGGGAGGGACGCTTGTCGATTATAGCGAGGGGTGGATTGAAGTCCCTGGACAAGCATCGGGTACCTTTCTAGCTCGTCGGACAGATTGATCGATCCGAAGTCATGCCCAGTCCGGGCGACCTAGAGCGAAGTAGGTGCCGACGGTGAGCGCCAACGGCACGAAATGCTTCAGCCAGGGAGGCGCAAGGCAGTTGCTATCTGCGTGCCAGTGAAATCGACAATGTCTGCAAGCGTGTGCGCTGCCATATCGTCGCCAGCCAGCCAAGCCTTGTGCCAGGATACGGTACGCGTCAGCGCGGTAAATAAATCCCAGCGCGCATACCAACCCAGCTTCTGGGCTGCTTTTGCGCAATCGAGCCGCAGATAGTGGGCCTCGGGCGGTTGTGGCGCATCGGCGACCGTCCAGTGGGCCTCTGGCGACCACATGCCGGTCAGACGATCGGCAATCCAAGCCACCGAGCGGGCGTCGGCTCGGCTGGCCCGAAATTCCAGGCATCAGAAAAGGCCGAACCATCAGTGAAAAGGCGCTCAGCTAGCGCAAGATATCCCGAAAGGGGCTCAAGCACATGTTGCCACGGACGAATCGCGGTCGGCGAGCGGATTTCCATTGCCTTTCCCGCTGGAATGGCGCGCAGGATATCGGGGATCAAGCGATCCTGGGCCCAATCACCACCGCCGATCACATTGCCGGCACGGGCCGTGGCCAGCGCTACCACGTCGCCCGCATGGCTACCCCGCTGAAAAAAAGAGTCACGGAAGGCCGAGCACACAAGTTCGGCACAGGCTTTGCTGCTGCCATAGGGATCATGTCCACCGAGCCGATCATCTTCACGATAGCCCCAGACCCATTCACGATTCTCGTAGCACTTGTCGGAGGTGATGTTGAGCACCGTGCGGACCGAGTTCACCTGGCGAACGGCCTGCATCAAGTGCACCGTTCTCATGACATTGACGCGATAGGTCTCTTCTGGATGAGCATATGAATAGCGCGCCAATGGCTGTGCGGCCATGTGGATAACTATATCGGGCGAAGCGCTACGAAGTGTTCTAACCAAGTGATCGTAGTTGGTCACGTCACCAAGAATCGACTCCATGCCAGCCCCAACACGGGCGATCTCAAAGAGGCTGGGCGTCGCGGGCGGCGCCGAGAGCGCGTAGCCGGTCACCCGTGCGCCGAGATGTTGCAGCCAAAGCGCGAGCCACGAGCCCTTGAAGCCCGTGTGCCCGGTGAGAAAGACGCGCTTGCCCGCCCAGAACGCGCTCATTCCTCCCACACCTTCCATGGAGCCTTGCCGTCGATCCAGAGCGCTTCGAGGAACGTCCTGTCGCGCAGAGTATCCATGGGTTGCCAGAAGCCGTGGTGCTGGTAGGCCGAGAGCTGCTGCTGCTCAGCCAAAGTCGCGAGCGGCTCGCGCTCCCAAACAGTGGAGTCATCCACCAGCAGGTCAATTACTTTTGGCGAAAGCACAAAGAAGCCACCATTGATCATCCCCCCATCGCCCCAGGGTTTCTCCTTGAAAATGGCGACACGGTCACCAGCGCGAATTTCGAGGGCGCCGAAACGGCCGGGCAGATAGGTGGCGGTTAGAGTGGCGAGTGTACCCTGGCGACGATGGAAGGCGATCAATGCGGTTATGTCTATGTCTCCCACACCATCGCCATAGGTCAAACAGAAGGCGTCGTCATCGGTCAGGTAATTGGCAACTCGCTTGAGCCGACCACCAGTCATGGTCGTCTCGCCGGTATCGACCAGCGTCACCTTCCAAGGTTCGGCATGGTGCTGGTGAACCTCCATGCGGTTCCTTGTCATGTCGAAGGTGACATCCGACACGTGCAGGAAGTAATTGGCGACATATTCCTTGATCAGATAGCCCTTATAGCCACAGCAGATCACGAAATCGTTGATGCCATGGTGCGAGTAGATTTTGAGGATGTGCCACAGAATCGGCTTGCCGCCGATCTCGATCATGGGCTTGGGCCGCCGGTCGGTTTCCTCGGAGATACCGGTTCCAAGGCCACCCGCCAGAATCACAGCTTTCACTGCTGCACTTCCGGCTAGCCGGCCGTTGTTCCATGGATTCACGGAGTGATTGCTCAAGCGCAGCGCTGTGTACGGGCTTGAACAAAAACTGCCTGGTATTCGGAAGCGCCCTGTCATTGACGGACGCTTCGAACGCAGCGGCGGCGACGTCGCCTGCCGAGGAGGCCATGACACTGGCTTGGTCACGATGCCGCTCGTCGTCCGGCTCGATGAGGGCCCGCGTCTTGGCCAGATCGGCGCAGTTCTTGAGTCCGGGCGTTTCCACCGCGACCGCGTCACTGCCGCGGTAGCTTTCGTTCAGCGATGGTTGAGCAAACCCCCGTCTCCCGCGCACATACAATGGGCCCGGCGGGCGGCCAGGGAGGTCGACCACGGGGGTAGCGACGTCAAGACCGGCCGCACGAGCTTGAGCTCGGGCTACGGCCAGATAGTCGTAAGAGGATTGCGAGCGCGCCAGTTTCGTGCCACCAGGCAGGGGAGTCGCAGCGGTATAGCTGCGCAGATCTTTGATCTGAAGTAGCCGCTCGAGGACAGCCATCGACGACAGATGCAGTGAGCAACTGTGCCGCCACACTATCAGTGGCAGTCGTGCGGCGACGCGGCGCCCTCGTTGCAGAAGATGGCTGAGGAAGGCAACGACTGCGACCATCCGGACCAGCGCCAAGATAAGCGCCATCGTGAGCGCGACGTTCGGCATGCGCAGCACTGCGATACTGCCAGCCGCCCGCTGACATGGGCAATGATAGACGAATCCCAAAAAGGTCGACGCAACAGTGAGTGCATAGCCGAAGGATTCTTCCCCTATGGGGCCGACGTAGCGACCTTCGTCATCGAGATCGAGATCGCAACAGCTGTAGCATGGCCGCCAAACAAAAGGGATGGTTGTGGTTACAGCGGACAGAGCCAGCAAAGTCCCGTCCAGCAAGATTTGATAACGTCCTTCCGTTGGCAACGTGGTTACCTCTGGCATACGCCCCCCTCCTGACCGTAGGGAAGCCCATTCCAATGGATTCAGCCTCGAGTAGCCTTTAACTGACCTGAGCCCCGCGATCTCCTCCCAAACCTGGTAGGACCTGTCACGTCAAGCCGTTGGGACATGAGGGCGAGCCGGCTTTCGGAAGTGCCGATCAGCGCGTCATTTCAGGAGCAGAAACCCGCCGACGTGCGCTGCAAACGGGAGATCACAGCGCGACTTTGAAGGCCAACTGGCCAGCTCAGGGAAGCGTTCGACGGTGTCGCGGAGCTTCTGCTCTGGCTGGCCTCCACGCGTTAGGTGGCACGCGAGATCGATCCGCTTGGGATATGGATGGACCTGCGCCTTTCATTGACAAAGCCGAGAACCGCCTTCCCTTCGAAGCAGCCAATGACAGGGGTGAACCGTAAAAGAGCGCCATGATCGAGAACTCCCGGAGACTTGAAGGTTGACGAGGGTCTCGCAGGTGCGCCCTCGTAACTTACTCTGTGAGATAGGATCGCTGAGGCTTTCGCTCAGCCCTGCCGTCGACAAAATGCGAACCGAAACCCAGCTGCCTCCGATGTCCGAGGCCGGATATCTTACTGCTTTGAACTCCGTCCAAAACGCTGTCTCGGGACGAACCTCGATTCGGGATTGAGTGGCCATCGATCACAATTGGTCGCGAATCCTGGATTCTCAATAAGACACAGGATCGAGATCTGGACGCGGGACTGCCGGGGCGATGGCCCGCCGCAGCTCGGCGGATGCTCTATGAAGCCAAATCATCGCAATCTTAGATCATTGCATCCAATAAATACGATAGCTGGATTGGTTAGCTCGCCTAAGAGCGAGTAGGCATTCCCCAAAAATTCATTTCCAACGTCGCAGGTACTTTATCTTGTCTCTTGTCGCTGATCGGCTCAACGTCGTCCGCCCCTCTGAAACCAAAGCCATGACAACTCGTGCCGCCGAGCTCCGCGATCAAGGCGTCGACGTGATCACGCTCAGTCAGGGTGAACCGGATTTCAAAACGCCGTCCGCGATCTGCGATGCCGGCATCCGGGCGATCCTCTATGGACGGACGAAGTACACGGCTGTCGCCGGGATCAAGCCGCTGCGCGAAGCGATCCGCAAAGTCTTTAGCCGCGACCACGGGCTCGATTACGGTGTCGATCAGATCACGATGGGCTGTGGCGCCAAGCAGGTCGTCTTCAACGCGCTCTTCGCCAGTCTCGATCCGGGCGACGAAGTGGTGATTCCGACGCCGTGCTGGGTCTCCTACCTCGACATGGTGGCGCTCGCCGGCGGCAGGCCGGTTCTGGTCCCTTGCGAGGAGTTCCATGGTTTCAAGCTGCGTCCCGAGGCGTTGCAAGCAGCGATCACGCAGCGCACCAAATGGCTGATGCTGAACTCGCCGTGCAATCCGACCGGTGCGGTCTACAGCCATGGCGACTTGCGTGCGCTCGCCACGGTGCTTCGCCGCCATCCCCATGTCCATGTGCTGTCCGACGACATCTATGAGAAGCTCACCTATGACGCGGCCTTCGCGACCATGGCCGCGGTCGCGCCGGACCTCTACGCGCGCACGCTGACGGTCAACGGCGTGTCCAAGGCCGACGCGATGACCGGCTGGCGCGTCGGCTATGGCGCGGGGCCTCTAGCCCTGATCAAGGCCATGAACCTCGTCCAGGGCCAGACGTCGTCACATACCAGCTCGATTTCGCAATATGCCGCCATCGAGGCACTGTCGGGCGGGCGGACCCATATCGAGGAATTCGCCAATGCCTTTCTCGAGCGCCGCGACCTTGTCGTCGGTAAGCTGAACCAGGCCGATGGACTTTCGTGCCGGGTGCCGGAGGGGGCTTTCTACGTGTTCCCCTCCTGCGCCGGCGTCATCGGCAAGCGCACGCAGGATGGCAAGGTGATCGAAACCGACACCGATTTCGCCATGTATCTGCTCGATGCTTTCGCCGTGGCCGTCGTTCCCGGCAGCGGCTTCATGGCATCGCCTTATGTCCGTATTTCCTATTCCTCGTCGCTTGACGACCTCACCCGCGCCTGCGACCGCATCATCGCCGCCTGTGCGGCCCTGTCCTGAAAGACCTTGCGATGTCCCCTGCCAAACGTCTCCGCGCCTGCATGGCCGAGGCTGGTCTCGTTCACATCATGGCCGCCCATAGCCCACTTTCTGCGATCCTCGCAGAAGAAGCCGGATTTGATGGCCTATGGGCCTCCGGCTTCGAACTGTCAGCGCTGTACGGCCTGCCGGACATGAGCCTGATCTCGATGACCCAGCATCTCGACATGCTGCGGGCGGTCGCCGGACGCACGAGGCTGCCGATCGTCGCCGACATCGATACGGGCTATGGCAATGCGATCAATGTCGTCCATGCCATTGGCGAATACGAGCGGGCCGGCGCCAGCGCCGTTGTCATTGAAGACAAGACCTTTCCGAAGGTAACGAGCCTTGTAGCCGATGGGCGTCAGGAGCTGCTGCGCATTGAGGAGTTCCAGGGGAAGATCGAGGCTGCCATCACGACAAAACGGAATCCGGATTTTCTCGTCATCGCCCGCACCGAATCCTTGATCTCAGGTCCTCGGCGAAGCGGAAGCCCTGCGTCGGGCGAAAGCCTATGTGGAGTCCGGCGCGGATATGATCCTGATCCACTCGAAAAGAAGGACCCTTGCGAGATCGAAAGCTTTTCGCGCGCCTGGACCGGATCGGTGCCGCTGGTGATCGTGCCGAACGCCTACCCGGCCCTCGATGCCGAGCGAGTCAAGGCGCTCGGCAACATCCGGATGATGATCTATGGCAATTACGGCATTCGCGCTGCCGCCACCGCCATGCACGAGACCTTCCGCCGGATCATCGCTGACGGCGGCGTCCAGAACGTCCACAAGGACATTCTGCCGGTGGAGGAGATTTTCAGGCTTCAGAGGATGCACGAGGTTAAGGCGGCTGAAGCTCGCTTCCTTCGCTGAGTGCTGCGTTTAGTACCCTCGGAAGCTTTCGAATATCTTGAGACGATATTCAGCCCCGAGCTCCGCTCGGGCACCATCCTGACGCTGTCGGGAAAACTTGGGTAAGCGGCTTTGTCTCCAGAAGTCGCAAGCTGTCGGATACGCGAACGGTGATCGCGCTGACCGCGCCACGGAGCGCTTAAAGATGTGCCTCTGAAGAGAGCCGCCGACAATCAATTGAAGTCGAGCCCGATCGTACGAAGCGTACCAATGAAGCCGATTTATGCGCGAGATATCCCTGATAAGCAGTAATCCAGCTATACATATCGAATAATGTGATCAAGCATTTATACTTGCCAATGGCCTGGCCGTGGCAACTCGCGGACATTCCAGAACTACCGGAACAGAAGATGGCTGCCGAACACGATGAAGTGCCCCTCAATGCAATCCGGGTGTTTGTGACCATTGCGCGAGAAGGAAGCGTAACGCGTGCAGCTAGCACATTGGGAACGACACAGAGCTCGGTGAGCCGCTACCTGGCGGTGTTACAGGACTACTTCGGTACAGACCTCGTGGAACGGCGAGGTCGGGGGAGCGAATTGACGGAATTCGGAAGGCTTTTCGCGAACACCGTTGCCGAATCACTTGATACAGTGTGCTTCACCGCCAAGAGAATGCGAAGGCGGAACCGAGCGGACACCAATCGGATTGTGGTCCGGACGTCACTCTCAACCTTCGCTTACTGTTTTCTGATTCCGAATCTCCAGGCGTTCTCTGCTGAGATGGGTGGGCGTTATCGTGGACGTGATCAGTTCATTGTCTCCGCCGACCTCCTCCGACAATTTCGACATCCTTATCACTCGCGATCTTTCCGTCGTTGAACCGGCCGACGATTGGGAAATCTACAACGAGACGCTCGTATGCGTCGGCTCGCCAAATCACGTAGCGGGAAAAACGCTCTCAATTGCTCGTTCAATGCCATCACATCGCGGCCCGACATACTGCCCACATGGCTGAGGGCGATCAACCTGACCGTAAATGGCATCAAGTCGGGGGCGCGATACGATCACAATTACCTGGCTTTGCCGGCCGCGATAACGGGAAAATGCCTGCTTGTGGCACCAGAAATCATTGTCAGCGATCTCGTGCGGGAGGGCGCGCTGCATGTGATACCAGGATCGCGTACTGCAAGCGGCATGCAGTATCGAGCCTATGCGGTGGACCGCAGTGACAATCCCGAAATCGCTCGTGCCTTTTGCCGATGGGTCGCTCGGCTCTGTAAAAAGGCCGCAATTCCGGAAGCCGCCTAACGCGTATCCTGCGATATCAAGAATCCGATCGATGGATTGGATCAGATCCAATAACTCAACGTGGCAGGACGCTCGTCCGCCCGAGTGGCGAGACGAATGCTGCAGGCCAGTCTGTACCTTTCACATTTGATGAAACGCTTCCTCGCCGTCGCGAAGACCGGGCCGAAGTATGCCCAGAGGATGCCGCGCACAATCATGCCATCGCTCGCTAAGTCGCGAAGCGTCGTTTGCGGAAGGACCAGTGTGCAGCTAGCCGATCGGCCAAAGAGCTCAAGACGTGTCGTCCTTGCCTTTGTATTTGCGACGGAGCAAGTCACGATATCGGCCTCGCATGAGGCGCAACCCCATCTGGACCAGGCGAATGGTCCGGCTGCGCAGATCGTGAGTTTTCCAGCCTCGATCGGGAATGCGATGCGCGCCAAACAGACCTTGCGCAATTTTGCGATAGCTGTTTCCTTCCAGCCACCCATCCACTGCTCGCATAGCGAGAATGAGCCGATGCTGGGTCGGGATCGATAGAGCAAGAGGGGCCGGTCCGGGGGGACGCTGTTCGAGCGCTAACCAAAATCGATGTGCCGCGCTCAAACGAACGTCGAAATTGCGGTCGAGCGGCAGGTCGACGGCAATCAATGAGCCGCTCGGCAGAAGCTCTCTTAGCCACAGGCGATGCTTCACTCCTCCGAGCGGCACGATGGCATGCCATCCATCTGGCGCATGACGAAGCTCACTGCTAGCGAGTTTGGAAAAATCCAAGTCGCACCGTTTAGACGCCGCCGAGGAGATAGCCGCGCGGACGGGGAGCACGGTGGACAGCGCCTCAGGCGCCCAGAAGATGGTTTGCTCGTCGAACGTCTTTTGAGGGTCAGCTGCGAAACGAAAGCCCCCACTCCCGACGGAACTGCTCCGCCTTAGCGCTGGACCGTTCGCCGCTGACCAGAGCCTTATAGTCTCTTTGGTACCCGTGATCCCTGCGGAGCCACTCCCAGGCTATGTCGACAGTTTCTGCTTTCTTGACGTCAGGATATGCTTCCTGTGATCTCCAATCGGCAACCAACATCGTACTGCTTCCCCGTATGTTCTTGACGCACACGCAAGGGAATTGCAGCCCGCTAAATGTGACGATTTCTGGTTGCGCTAATGCAGTTATTCGCCGTTGACGCACTTACTCGATGGAACGGTCTCCTTTTTCGATTGGACGTCAACAAGAAGCTTCGTCCGTTCCAAAGGCATTCATTGCTCACTGTTCGGCCAACCGCGACGCAGGAGATGACGATAGCCGTGACGCGCCGCCCACTTGGCGCGAGCCAGATGACTCTCGAAAGCACGGCGAGCGCGATCCGGCTCAAGGACGGGGTCAATACAAAGCACAATGCGCGCAACGTCGCGCCAATCGGCGCCGTCGGCTTCCGCATCGAGGAGACGCAAGTAGGTGACGGCGTGTTGCTCGTCGTACGGCGTGAGCTGGGGCACGTCCGGCGCTAAATCTGCGACCTCGGGATCGGGCGGCACCGCCTGAAACTCCTACGAATTGAAAAGCCACGTCTAGACGAAGGTAGCGGTATTCCAAGCATCTTCGTAGGTGATCGATTGTCGCGGCCTGCAGGAATGCTTTTGCCGAATTCAATCAATGGCCGGCCGCGAGCGCTGCGACCCCCGTCGTTCACCTTCATTTCGTTTGCTGCGACTTGCAGAGTACATTTGATCAGAGCCCATATCGCCCGGAGCGCGATCAGCAGACTTGGCGGCCTGCATGCGTTAGCTTCGATCCTCGCTTGCCAGGCGGGATCGCTGCGTGCAGTCTGGCGGGCAAACACATGTCTGCTCGCCAGTCGATATTTTGGCTGCGCGATCCACCTAGGTGGAAGGAACTCTGTTCTCAATTGCGAACTCCACGTGACGGATTTTGCTATCTGGTTGCGCGGCCCCGAAGCGACCCGCAGTAACCATGGTCGGCCATCCATTTTGCGCGCGCCTAAGAAGCCGCGAACGTACCGCAATAGTACGTCTATAGCCAGTGGTTTGATGGCCAGCCGAGTGGCTGCTTTGGCGCATGAAAGCTCGTGCGCTCGTGGCCTGGAATGTGCGGCGGATCCGCGTAAGCCGCGGTATTCCGCAAGAGCAGCTCGCTTACGATGCCGGGATTGACCGCTCCTATATGGGCGGTCTTGAGCGGCAATCGGAGAACCCGACTATTGATCTTCTCGACCGTATCGCCAAAACGCTGGATGTTCCCGTATCCGAGTTTTTTGTTCGCCCGCCCAAAGGTGCGACGACGCCCAAGACCTTGCCCAAAGGTCGCAAGCCGGCATATCCGCGTCCCAAGAAGAAATAGCACCCTCGCATGGTAGCCACTTTATGGCACCCGAACCTCATAGCGGCACTGGGCGACAGTTCTCCTTGAGTCGAACGTCACGATAATTGTAGAGGCTTTCCAAGCTACCGAAATGGACCATTCATGCAGAGTGCTTTCCGAGTCCTCGGCTTCTCGGCACGCCGTGTCTGCCACAGCTGGGTCAGCTCGACTCGATCTAGGGGAATCTGCCACTGAAGTTTTGAGCGTCGCCGAACAATAGCGTCGACCATTTTTTGGTCAGTCCGCCTCCCCTCTTCAACCGGATTAGCCTTACCGTCCGCGGTGATCAGGTGCGCGTGCGTAACGGATCGGCATCCAATATCGGCGCAAGGCCTCGACGGAAGATATCGGCGTAAGCGCTCCGCATAAGTCTCCGGTCTCGCAGGATGCCGATTGACGCGGGCCTGCCGCGATTGCACGAGCTCTTCAAGCGGTATCGCGGCGGCCGCCATCGATAACCAAGGCTCATGGCGACGCACCTTAGATCGCAACCTGTGGCAATGCGCTCGCGGGCCGCCTCCCAATTCCAGGCAAGCAACTTATGCGGCTGATGGCTCTTGGCTCGCCCCGAAACGATATGTTCAACCACGCCGGCCAAGTAGCTCTTTAAGTCGGGCTCGAGGATTTACCGTGTTTGACGCGAGTACCGCCCAGCTTCGGGCCCCCCGCCTTCGCCGCCGCTGAACACCGAGTCGCATTTTCCCATCGCAATCGGGGGAATGGATCGACCGTATTGCTGTCGACCTCGACACGAAAGTCGCGGAGCAATAGCGTCCGCCCTTCCCGGTGATTGAGCGCATAGCAGATGGCCTCCGCCAGCTTCGGCTAGGAGAAGAGTCGGCTGCCCATCGTAATAGGATGGATATAGGCAGTGTTTTGATTGTCATCAGAATGGCTGCTTTAGCGCATGAAATCTCGTGCGCTTGTGGCCTGGAATGTGCGCCGGATCCGCGTAGATCGCGGTATTCCGACAGACCAACTGGCTTACGATACCGGGATTGACCGCTCCTATATGGGCCGTATTGAGAAGCAAAAGGAGAACCCGACAATTGATCTTCTGGACCGTATCGCCGGAACGCTAGGTGTTCATGTGTCTGAATTCTTTGTTCAGCCGCCCGAAGGTGCGACGCCTCCCAAGACCTTGCCTAAAGGTCGCAAGCCGGCGCATCCACGTCGCAAGAAGAAATAGCACGCCTCACGTGAGAGCCGCACTATGGCAGGCGGGCCTGTGACGGCACTGGGGGACAATTCTGCCTGAGTTGAAGGTGGCCCAAGTTGCGGAGTCATGAGCCTGCCAAGCTGCAGGAGCAGAACGTTTCAGGTAGAACGGACTCTCCTGTGCCCTCGGCTTTACTGCGCTATCAGCAATTTGGATAGTGGTCGGCGTACCCCCGCTGTCAACGTGCTTGAGCGTGGCTACTGGAACAATCGTAAGCGCTGTTCCGAACACACGGTTCCGAGACGTTAGCTGATCTCTATGTGTTTCGCTTGTGGAGGGCTGCGAGCCGTTTCGCCTCAGCTTCGCCTTCAGCGCCTGGACGATCGACGCAATCATCGTCGGATCCGAACCACGACCGGCCCGGATCGTAATGCCGTCAACTTCGATCTCGATGATCCCGGAATCCGCCTTTGCCTTGCAGCGTACCGCTTTGCGCTCACGGCGGAGAGCGGACGCCGGCACCACGGCATCCACCACCGCCGGCACAAACTTTACTTCTTCGGTTTCAGAAAGACCGCCCGCTGCTCCACGCAACTGACGTCGCCAGCCAAACAACTGCTGCGGAGACAATCCATGCTGTCGGGCTACCGAACAGACCGAGTCGCCGCTCGCAACGATCTCAGCAACAATCCGCGCCTTGTCCTGGTCGCTCCACTTCCGTCGACTGACCGGCTCCGGTGAAGACCTCAAGCCGCCGCACTGGCTCCGTGATAGAAGTATGCACTGTGTCCATTCTAAGCCTAACGGTTCAAACAAACCGCAGACTCGCAGATGACTCCGTCATCCGGTAGGTGGTCCTTGAACAGCGCTACGAACAATCCACGCTTCTGCACCGCAGGCACGCTCCAGAGGGCAATGCAGGCCTTGTCCCGCTTAGTTCGCGATAATACGACCGGTGCGCACTTTCAACTCATGCAGTCGGTGCCGTTACCTCGCCGAGATCAACGCTCGGGGCGGACTGCACACCACCTTTCGTGGAACCAGCGTCAGATAATGCTACACACGATAGCCCTCAAAGGCCGCCGTCGCGCCCTCATCGTAGTGAACCGGACAAGAGACATCGACCGCACGTTTCGGCATCGATAGCCGGCGCCATGCGATAAGGATAGATAATCTCCGATCACCTCAAGTTGCTTCACGGTCGTGTCAAAGAGTCGCCCAGGATAGGCCGTCGTGTGCTTTTCCAGATGACGGTATGCTGGGTCAAGCGGCGAGTCTGTATTGCATCTTTCGTATGCATATTCCGCCCGAAACAGCCCAGATCTCTGCGCCGCAACAATGCTGACCCACACTCGAAAAATCGGCTCCGATCTGTTACACGATCTCGCGTTCCCCCGTCCGCGGCCCGCGACCGGATAGACCAGCGCAGGACACTGACACGAAATAATCGACAGATGACAATGATGTGCGCCAGTCACCGCTCGACGGCGTGAGATATCGATGAATCCTGTAACCGAAACCTTCTTTTTTTTAACACGGCGCGAACCATACCGCGCTTGTGGAGCAAGTTTGTCCATTTCGTACAAAGTATGCACCTGGAAGCGACCGCAATCTAACGTGATCGCGAGCCGCGCTGCGCGGGAACTTGTGATCCGCATCAGAGTCAAATCATGCTAAATCAGCATCGCCGGATATGACCGATTCAGCCAAAGTCGAGACGCATGGGCACGACACCATCACGGCGCCACTGCGGCACGCAACGTTCCTGCGCATCTGGCTGGCAAGCCTCCTCTCCAATATCGGTATCTTGATTCAAGGGGTTGGTGCAGCCTGGGTAATGACGCAGATGACATCTTCAGCTGATAAAGTCGCGTTGGTGCAGACCGCGTTGCTGCTGCCGGTGATGCTGATTTCGGTGCCAGCCGGCGCGATCGCCGATATGTATGACCGGCGCATCGTAGCGCTGGTCTCGCTCGGCATAGCCCTCGCCGGCGCGATCGGCCTCACGGTGGTCGCTTGGCTTGGCCTGATCACACCGACATCTTGCTCATGCTGTGCTTCGTTGTCGGCAGCGGTATGGCGTTGATGGGACCGGCTTGGCAATCGTCGGTTAGCGAACAAGTTCCGTTGGAAGCGCAGCTGCCTGCCGCTGTCGCGCTGAACGGCGTCAACTACAATATCGCGCGGAGCGTCGGTCCAGCGATCGGCGGTGCCGTGGTAGCGACCGTGGGTGCCGTGGCCGCATTCGCTCTCAACACTTTGCTCTATTTGCCTCTGATGGTCGCGTTGTTTCTTTGGAAGCGCAACAGTGTGCCCTCGCGTCTGCCGCCAGAACGATTGAGCCGCGCAATGGTTTCCGGCGTGCGCTATATCAGCAATTCGCCGTCGATCAAGATTGTGCTAACCCGTACTCTGGTAACCGGCGTCGTTGGCGGCGCAATCACTGCGCTGATGCCACTGGTGGCGCGAGATCTCTTGCGCGGCGACGCCCAAACCTACGGCATCATGCTCGGCGCCTTTGGCGTGGGTGCGGTGGTTGGCGCACTGAACATCACCGAACTGCGCAAAAAGATGAGCGGCGAGGCCGCCATCCGCACCTGTGCGCTGTGCATGGCCATGGCGATGGCCGCCGTCGCGCTTAGCCACGAGCCGGTACTGACTGCGGTAGCACTTGTCCTCGCGGGCGCCGTGTGGATGATGGCCTGGACGATATTCAACATTGGCGTGCAGCTGTCGTCGCCCCGTTGGGTGGCCGGGCGCTCACTTGCCGCATATCAGGCGGCAGGCTCAGGCGGGGTTGCCTTCGGCAGCTGGGGTTCGGGTTATCTGACCGACGCGGCCGGAGTCCAAACCGCGCTCTTAGTGGCGGCCGCCCTGATGCTCGCCTCACCCTCATTGGCCGTTGGCTCCCCATGCCCCGCGTCGGCGCGAGAGGTGAGAAGGAGGCTGAGCTGCTGGCCGATCCCGAGGTGCGACTTGCTTTGACCGGACGCAGCGGGCCGCTCGTCGTCGAAATCGAATATCGCGTTGCACCGGAGAATGCTCGGTCGTTTCACAATATCATGCAGGACGTGCAATTGTTTCGCCAGCGCAATGGTGCCTATGGCTGGTCGATCGCGCGCGACGTTGCTGATCCGGAATTGTGGACCGAGCGCTATCATTGCCCGACGTGGTTCGATTACTTGCGATGGCGGAACCGCTCCACCCAGTCGGAACGTGCGCTGGAGCAGCGGGCAGTTCACTTCCACATTGGCCCGGCGCCGATACGCGTCCGTCGCATGCTGGAGAGGCCGTTCGGCTCAGTACGGTCGGACGACGAGACGCCCGAACACGAGGCCAGAGAAATGCGGTCGGAGATTGCAACTCCGCAAAGGTAACGAGAAGCCGTTCGCTCCGGCCGGTCAAGTGACCCAGCTTGTGCCGCTTGCCAATATCACTCCTCTTGCCGAGTGCCGTCCTTCAGGTAACCACGCAAAGCTCACGCTGATTGGAATGGGTTAGTCTTTCGATGCCCGAGGGTGTCACGGCGACCGTCTCGCTGATACCGAACCCGCATGCGAACGCGAGCATATGGAAGACCATTCCTTCCTTGATCACCCAATCTTCCTGCTCATTGAAATCTAGCACGTCCCATTCCGCCGTACGCGGCGGAAAGCCAATGCCGGTCGAGTAGCCAGTACGGTTGTAATATTCCGGCTTAATCTTGCGCACTGGTCTTCGTACCAGAGCATCGATCTCACGCGCCGACGCGCCCGGCCGCATGGCGGCAAGCGCTGCATCCTGCGCTTCGATGACGATGTCGGCCGCACGCCGCACTTCATCGGAGACCGGACCAACGGAGATCGTCCGCATCTGGGTCGCGTGGTAGCGCTCGACACACCCATAAAGTTCGAGCAGCGTGAGCTCGCCACGCACAATCGGCTTCGGGAGCCAGTTGGCGTGGCCGATGTCATAGCGGTAGCCGGACATGACGTGATGCGGCAGACCGGTATATTCGCAGCCCGCCTTGACGCCGACGTTGAAGACGGCGGCCGCAACCTGTGTCTCGAGCACTCCGTCGCGCATTGCGGCGAGGGCCGCTCGCTGCTCGATTTCAGCGATTTCGCTTGCCCGCCGCAGATAACGGATCTCCGCTTCGGACTTGATGAGACGTACCTGTGGGACCACTCGGCTCCCATCCACCACGCGGGCGCCGGCGAAACCGGCCGATAGCGCCTCCGACATTGCCGCCGTCAGGAACCAGCTTTGTTTCTCCAGGCCGACGGTCTTATGTGAACCCAACGATTGCGCACAGCGTAGCGTCGACTCGATCAGGTTATCGCCTTCCCGCCATGTCTCTGCGCGATCGAGCCAGGAATATTCATTGACGTTGCCGCGCTCAAGGAAGCGCACGAGCAGTTCGGGATCACGGCCGCGCGCGACCAGGGCCACTTGATAGGCGAAGTAACCGGAAGTTTGATAGCCGGTCAGGTAGTAGATATTCTCTGGCGCGTGGATCAGCAGCAGGTCGATGTCCTGCCTCTCCATCTCCGCATGCACCCGACGCACGCGGACGCGAAACTCCTCGGTGGAAAAGGCCTGCCGATTTCCAGCCATGTTGCCGACGCCTCCTTGCGTCCGATTTTCTTGCCCAGATTTGCCCGATCCGCTCCGACAACCCTAGCTCGAAGCTCAAAGCCCGACACTCCGCGCAACTTCCGCCCAAAAGCTACTTTTTCGAAAACGGAGAGATGGGAAAACAGCACGTAAATACCACGCCGATGTTGCGCCTGTTCACTGGCAGCCCTGTTGCGGGTCGGGGACCGGACTGGCCGGTGGTTGGTGTTGCAAACCCGGTCACCATCATTAAGGCCCTCGCTTTGCCGGGCCCGCTTGGCCCGAGCAACGAGACAAACTCGCAAGCCTCGGCACAAGCCACCTAAACGCCGCAATTTACAAGGCCGCTCTAAAGCGCGGGTTCAGTGCCGGACATCCATGCTCCCAGAAGCTGCAACAATGCAACAACGCGGTACAATTTGATGGATGGATGAACACCTGTCAAGCAGAGCTCAAGGAGCCCATCGGTGAGTTCTAGCAGATATCCCGCAAGCGATCGCGATTGAGCCGACGAGGTTACGACGCGCATTGAATTTGCTGAAGGTTGTCGGTGAGCGAAAAGCCGATCGGTGTAAACGAGATCGCGCGCCAGCTAGGAAAACACGTAGGCCCGGTTTCGAGACTGTGGCGACTCTCGAAAACAACGGATTCGTCGAGCGGACGAAGAAACGGGACGGTGAACTAGATATGCTCCGGGTGGACCGCCCCCTACCTCGAGGCACTTGCAAATAGCACGAGAGAAACGACCTCGATCATTCTTTGGAATATGACCGAGCGCCAAGCAAGAGGAGGCAAGATATGCTCGCGATCGCAGGCGCGATCCAGGCCGGCCGCCGTTCACGCATCTCGAAACGAGCTAGACAGTGATTGACACCAGCAATCGCATTGCGTCGCCGGAAATTCTCTGAATGCTAAGGCGTCGCCTCACGTAGATTGCTCGCCAATGGCAAGCGAGCGCAGGGGCAACGATGAGGCGATAGAGCACGGCGGCGCGCAAGGAACTGAACTCTGCTTTGGCGCGGCGCTATAGGATGCCTGGCCGTGTCGAAAAGGGCCGCATCCTCGACGAGTTCGTCGCGATCACGGGTTTCCATCGAAAACTGCGGTGCGGTCGCTGCGCTGCAATTTTGAGGGCCAGACAGCGGGGCGCAGCAATCGTCCGCGTATCTACCAAGACGCGGAGAGAAACGCGCTGATACTGCTTTCGGAGGTTGCAGACCGGGTGTGCGGCAAGCGTTTGAAGCCTCTGCTCCCGATCTTGATCGAATCGATGGAGCCGCACAGCCATATCGACCTGGCATCTTGGATTCGGGCCGAATATTGTCGATGGGCGCGGCCGATGCGTTCGTTGAACAAAGCGGTCGAGGCGCGTCGCTCTGTAACAAGTGCTCTGCGACGCAGCATTCCTAATCGGACTTCAGCGGATTGGGGGATCCCGCCCCCGAGTTCTCGGTCGCCCTCCCGGATGCTTCGAGTATCGCTTTGACCATCTGTCGAATGCCATCGCATGCTTTGGCAGACGATAACCGTCGATCACGCGCCCCGCTATGAAGATATCGCTTTGACCGCCGCCGCCATATTTGTCTATGTAGGTGCACTTCATGGGCTACTTCAGTTGTTCCTGCAAAGGGCGGAAACGCGGCCGCTTAGTCGTACCGCTGTCGGCGAGAAAGCGCATTCACCAAACTCACGCGACGACCTCGTCATGGTGATCGTCAGCGGCCGGCGAGATCACGGGTGCAAGCACCGACGTCAATTTCTTTAGGTTGCGTTGGAGTTTGGCCGAAAATCGCTCCAGCCGTCTAGCTCTGCCCGCAATATTCTCGCACAGTTTGTCGTCGACCAATCATTAGACGCCGCTCGGAACGTGAATGCCCAATCGGTACGCCAACCATACGGTCAGTAACGCCGCTCTGTCGTAGCAGGCATTCGCTTCTCTTCGCTTGGCGTGCTTTGCGGTTGCCTTGACCTAAGTCCCGAGCCGAAGTTCGTTGGAGCGTAAGCGCGATTTTCCCCGCACGTTGACGCCGGCGGTTTTGATGGATTGCGCTAGTATCGGGCGATACCGGGCCGTTCAGGCAGTGGCGGCTTTGTGGAAGTTGAAGGGCAGCAGGTCGGTAATATCGGCGTCGCCGGCGCGCTGAGGCGATTCGGTGAGGACGTGGCGCAACCACGCTAACGGCTCGACACGTGAGGCGCGGCAGGTCAGCATCAGGCTGTAGACGACGGCACTGGCCTTGGCTCCGTCCACGGTATCGCTGAACAACCAACTCTTCCTACCAGTTGCAAAAACCCTGATGTCGCGCTCCAGAAGATTGTTGTCGATCGGCATGCTGCCGTCCCCGGTGTAGCGCGTCAGATATTCCCATTGGTTTCGGGTGTAGGATACGGCGTCGCCGAGCTTGCTGTCAGGCAAGACCTTCGGGGCCATGTCATCGAGCCATACCTTGAGAGCGTTGAGGATGGGGACACTATGTTGCTGGCGGAAGCGGCGAATGCAGTCGGCCTGTGTTTCACCCTTCTCCGGTATTCCGTCCCGCGCCTGCCTTTCAACCCGGTAGAGCTGGTCGAAGAACCGCAGCGCCTGCTCGGGCGGACCGCCGCCCTTCTTCCTCGCCCTGAGGGCATCGACAAAGCGCCGCCGGGAGTGGGCCATGCAGCCGATGTGGGTGGCCCGTTCCAGCGTGCGCCATGCGGTATAGCCGTCACTCATCACGATGCCGCGGTAATCGCCGAGGAAGGCCTGCGGGTGGATTTGGCCGCGGCCCGGCTGATAATCCAGAAGAACGATGGGCTCGTGACTGCCCTTGCCGCTGCGATAAGCCCACATATACGATGTGCTGGTGGCCTTTTTGTCCTTCTCCTTGAGGACCTGAACCGTCGTCTCGTCGCCATGAATGAGAGGCTGCGATCTGAGCCGCAGCTTCAGGGCGTCATAGATGCGGGAGAGATGTTTCTCGCTCGAGCCGATCACCCAGCGCCCCAAAGCGCCGCGGCTGACCGGAACGCCGGCGCGTTCGAAGGCCTGCGCCAGGCGGTAGAGCGGCGTGCCATCGACATATTTATGAACCAGCGCGAACGCCAGCGTTGAGGCCGTGGCAACGCTGCCCGGCAGCGGCTGCGTCGGCATCGGCGCAGTCACGACAGGGGCGTTGATCCCGGTGTGATCGCAATGGCGGCACGCATATTTGAAGCGTACGTTCTGTAAAACCTTCGCCTTCACCTCGATATGAAGTTGCTCGGTGACAGCCTCGCCCATGCGATGCATCTGGCCACGGCAGCAAGGACACGCCTTCTGATCGTCGGGCAGGTCATACTCGACGCGCTCACGCGGCAGGTTCGCCGGCAGCGGCCTGCGGCCGCGCTTCTGTCCCGTTGTGTTTTCGAGGGGTGGCAAGCCCGTGTCCGGAAGTTCGGCGATATTGTTCGTTTCACTGCCGGCGTCATCCTCATCGGCGGCCTGCTCGGCTTCATTGAAGAGACGATCGACGTACTTTTCGCTGCGTGGCGCAAAACGATGCAGGCGTGCCAGCGCCAGTTCTTCCTCGAGTTTGACGACGCGGTCGGCGAGTTGATGGTTCTCCGCCTGCAGCGCGGCAATGCGCGCCAACAGCTCTTCAACACTCGGATCGCCGGTTCGATTCATCGGATTCTTGAATCTGAACCGTACCGACGCGTCAACCGCTCAACTCGAGAGCTCAGCCGGCAACCTGATATTGCCGCACCGGATGGCGGACCATCGCATCGATATCGATGCCGTCAAGGATCCAGTGCAATTGCTCGGTCGTCAGCGTGACGACCGCCTCCTGGCGGCGCGGCCATCGGAACTTGTCCTCGGTCAGCCGCTTCAGGACCAGCACAAAGCCGGACCGGTCGAAGAACAGCAACTTCATCCGGTCGCAGCGGCGATTGCAGAACGCAAAAACCGCCGGAGTGAATGGATCGAGCGCCATCGTCTCCTGGACAAGGACCGCAAGGCTGTTGATGCCAGCCCGGAAGTCGATCGGCTCACGGTGCAGATAGACCTGCAGGTCACCGCCCAGTCTGAACATGGCCCAGTGCTCCGATGATCGCCGTCAATGCATCCACATCGCCGCATTCCAGCGCGAGCTTCACGCCGTTCGGCAGCGACACGCTCACTTTGGCCGGAGAACAAAAAGCCGGAGTCCCTTTGGGTTCCGAACCACGCACTTCATCGCAAGTCGCCGGCAAATCCACCGTCGCCACGCTGTCCCGCCGCGACAGGGCTCGATCGGCGGACCCCTCAAGCTGAACCGGGATGAACGCCGGGCGTGAGGACGGCGGCAGCGACCTGGTGGCGGTGTGCTTCTTGATCCACTTCCGAAGGAGGTTCGCGTTGACCCCATGTTCGAGTGCAAGCCTCGATACCGAAACCCCAGGCTCAAGGCAGGCCGTGACAAGACGCTCTTTCGATGCCGCCTCGTAGCGCCGGCGACCGTTCCGGCCAACAAGCCTGACCCGCAGTTTCTGATCATCCGCTGCCATCACAAGGTGTCCACCTATTTTGGTGGACACCTCATGCATCAGATCACTCAAAAGCAAAAGGTGCGGAGAAATTCGCGCTTACGTTGGAGCGGCGTTCGTATCCACAGCTAGCCGCCTGCTCAACAATTCGATCGCACTTCTCCATTCTGTCGAGATAGGCTGTCCTGAGCTCTGCCATGCACCGAAGGACTGAAAGGCGCTCGATTTCCGAAATCGACGATATGCGTCTACATGACAGGATGCGAACCAACTCTGAATTACAGAATACTACCAGCGTTGGTAGGCTCGTTGCTGGCTTTTCTCAGCTAAGAAACTGGCGTTATTGCGGGAGACACGAGTCAAGCAACGTAAGTTTAGGCCATCTGTATTTATCTACACCTCGCGCAACTGAGAGAAGCCTGCTCGGTCAATGAGCCACTTCCTTGGATGGAGTGATCGGGAGCCACGCAATTTGCCTATCGTCGAAAGGCTAGAAAAAGAAGTCCGCTTATGACGATCTCTATTGCAACTCGGGTCTGTACCCATCTGCCATCTCCTCAGCGGACATCTACCCTCCCAAGCTGGGCCGCTGAAACGCAGATTCGACGACATCGATCACGCTGCCGACAGGATACTGAGCGACGCGAACACTTCTTTTCTAGATTGCGGTTTCGTGAGGCACGATACGTGCTGACGGCATGTCGCTTCACTCCCTGGCGGTGTCTGGCTCGGCATCGGCAAGGAAGGAGGACGGCGTTGCTCACCACGATGTCATCCGTGCGCCTTACGACGGTATCAGAACCGAGCTTTCGATCGCGACGTCATCAAAACTCCTCCCCGCTGATAACCATCACCGATGAACGATTGTTGCATCGCCATGCTCAATCCGCACTGCAGGAGCAAGCCAATGGAAACTATTCAAGCATCTCGAGCGCCCGCCATCTCGCCTCTTAAAATCACGGAACGAACCGGCTCGATCAGCATTCCGGAGATCATCTTAGTCCTGAAAGGTGACATCACTGGTCTGCACATCAGGCAAGCGTTCAGTATCGAACTAGCCGAGCAGATCACCACAAATTTTACCCGCAATCCAGGTCTTAAGGAGCGCAAAGATGGCGTTCCGGGACAATATGTCGGCGCATCTCATTATAGAAAGGATGCAGCTACCTATTTCGCGGAGTCGGAGAATGCGCGCCCCTTCGTCGATGCCCTTTTTGGCAATTTGGTCGATCCGGTCCGCGGATTATTCGACGCATTGAAGCGCGAGCTTCACAATCAGGGTATTACATTGCGGCTGGCCAGCTCGGTGCACGGTCAGGCGAATGTTTGTTGCGCTCTCTGTTGGTCTGGTGCTGCCACGTATGCCTTGGAGCCTCACGACGACGTCGCTCAAGTCCTATGTGCCGGAGCCGATTACGAGCTTCCTGCGGCGGGGAAAAACACCGTCGTTGCACTCAACTTGTATACCAGCATGGCTGAGGAAGGGGGCAATCTGCGGATATGGAGCCATAAGCCGACGGTCGCAGACCGAAAGTCGCAGGGGGTGGAGAAGACGGGCTATCCCTATTCGGCAGCTTATCTCGAGGCTATTCCTTGTCGCGACTTCCAGCTGAAGGCTGGGGATATCACCCTGATCGACGGCGGTTTCATTCACGGAGTCACCCGACAATCAGGCAACGGAAAGCGTCGCCTTCTGCTGCACAGCTTTCTTGGGTTTGCGCGACCAGATCTTGTTCTCTGGTGGACTTAAATTTGGACATTGCAATGTCCAGTCGTGCCGCAGGCCAGCCATTGACGAGCTTCCCCAGCAATCGCTACTGAGCTTACAGGTCTCGATTAACGAAGCTAGGACTGCCCTCTCGGCGCCCTCATAACAGGCGCGGCAGGTCAGTTTTGGCCAGCGGGTCGCAATCACACTGTGTTGCACCGGAACGATGTCGAGCCTTTGACTCTCATCGCGGCCAATCTCAACGAGATCGCCTTTGCAGGACGAGCAACAGGTGTCAGCCGGCAGAACGGTTCGACGATGCGCGGCAAATGCTCCGGTAGTTTGCCACGGTCAGCCCTTGCGCTTGACAGTTCTCTTCTCACAGGTTCTGGGATTAGCGTGATCCTCGGCCGCTCCGAGAGCCGCGACGGCCTTTTCGATGTTCCCCAAACAAGCTTAAGCTGGTCAGCGTCCAACTTTTCGACGATCGACCGAACTGCAGCTCGGCTGGATCGCTCGGCAACTCATCAGGCAAGTCACTCACTGGCCCGAGTCTGCCATGCTTCAGCTCCCCAATGCAGCGAAGATTCTATATCTTTACGCAAACGATTTCGGCTGCGGGATTCGGGGGTGCATGCATGGGCTCGAATCCATGCCGGCCGGAGCGTCCACTGCTCGGCATTCATCCGCATCGCGCCGGCCACGGCGGGAGCCATTTGAAGCCGCCACCATCGAGCCGCTTAACGTACATCACAAGGCCGGCTCCATCCCGGATGATAAATCTTCACCCGACCGGCGCGCTTTGCACGGAAGATCGCCGCCCCCTTCATCGGGTCGTGGCCCAGCGTCTCCTTCGCCATGAGTGTCAAGCCATCCGCACCCTTCCGGAAGTCCACAGGTTGGGTCGCGACCTAAATCGTGAGGCTCGCGGGCAGCGTCAGCATGAACGTATCCGTCGGAGTGCCATGAATACATCGCTCAACACATAAAAGCCAGCCATGCACCTCCACTCGTGGCCCCCGAAACCCGACCGTAAAAACGCTGCTACCCGCGATCCCGCGGACTCCGCGACCGCTAGTGGCACCGATTCCGATACCTAAAGGTACGAACAATAATATATCTGACACGCGACGACACAGTCGTCTTATCTGTCAGAATGGTCGTCCGTTGTGAGCGCCCTTGTCGAAAATGGCTCTTCTAACGGCGTTCTCAAGTCTGCGCACAAACAATCTGAAGGGCCACGGCGCCACACTTACGATCGAACACTAGCCGGTGCTGGAAAAGCTTCTCGCGCAGAGGAACTGGTAACAGGGGTTCTCCAGCCACCGCCCATGCAACGCCGCGTCGGAGAGGTCGTAGGTGTGCTTGAGGATGGCAACTCCTGTCATCAGCCGCGTCGACAGCAACGGCCGGCCTGGCTTGTCCTCGTAGTACGCCGGACCGCTCCTCGAGGAACTGTCGATCGTCCGCGAAAGCTTCACCAGAGCATGGTTCATGTCGATGATCGCGACAAGCCGCGAGCGGAGAAGATCGGCTTGTCCGCTGTCCCGTCGTTCCTTGGGTCGCATCGTCCCCTCCAATGCGATCACGGAATCACGACCCGCGATTCGAGGGAATCGCGAAAATGAAATTGCAAACTTTCGGACCTTCAAACCCAAAAAGCTCGCAACATCAAACGTCGTTCCGCTTCGAAAACCGAGTCCCGCTCAATGGCTTGGGAGGTTCTTCACGGTCGACGATTTCGCTGAAGCCTGGCAGCTTAATCAGAGCCGCAGCCTCAATGACGCTGTCTGTCGTCCTTCACGCTCGAGATCTCGATTTGGAATCCTGCGTCGGTCGGCGTTTGTAGTAGCATGCGACGAATCACGTGGGCAGAGTACCGCGATATCCAAGGCGCCTGGAGATAGTCGCCGCCGCATCTACAATGAGAGGCGCGAATTTTTGTCCTCTTTCTTGAGTAAAATGAAAAACGGGCATGGTGACGGAAATCGCCGCGGTAGCCCTTCCCTTCCTATCATGGATGACGGCCGCGATGGTGGCGGTCTCGGCAGCGAACTCCCCTACATTCAGCGCGTAACCTCGCTCTCGAATCTGACGCAGCTCGCGCTCAAGTGCCTTCGCCGTGGTGATCGTCCGGTCCGTATACGATTCAAGGCCGAGCGCCACGATCTCTTGCACGGTTGAGCCAGGCATCTGCGATAATATCGCTTTTCCAGTGGCTGTGCAGTGCGCTGGGTTGCGGCGCCCTGGTGCCGCGATATGCTTGATAGGTCCGGGGCCAAGTACTGTCTCGACGTTGATAGCCTCGGTCTTTTTCCAAAGACTGATTGAGGCCGTTTCTCTCGTGCGATCGGCAAGTTTCTCGAGATAAGGTCTCGCCACGCGCACCACATCAAGCTCAGTAAGAAGTCTGCTCGCCAGCGCGATAAGCTCCAGTCCGAGCATAAACCGTCCATTTTCTGCGTCCCGCTCGACGAATCCGTTGCGCTCCAGCGTCGCCAGGGTCCTCGAAACCGAGCTTACATGCTTTCCTAGCCGTCGCGCAATCTCGTTTACGCCGATAGGCCTTTCACTCGCACCGACAATCTTCAGCAGATCTAATGCGCGCTGCACCGTCGTAACCTCGCCGCTGGCTCTATCGCGGGTGGTCGGGGCCGCAGAATGTTTTCCAGAACTCATTGACGATACCTCCGCTTCCCTTCATAGGCCCCAATTCCCTTAAACGCGGCAACGCAATCCGGCTCGTTTACCTCGCTGGGAGGCGCGCTCTTGCCCTTATTGATTAGTCTCAACAACAGCCCGGACGACGTCACGACCGCCAATGTGGTGCACCATTTGATAGCCGCCGCTCATCTTCTTCGGCTACAGAGCGAAACTCTTGCGGCAATTGCCTAGCGAGAATGATCTAGTAGCCCATTCTATTGTTCGATCGCTCGCTGCTAAATCGACTTGTTCCCCCGCGAGCGGCAGAGTGACAGCCCAGCAGTCCGCAATGCGTAGCAGTTGGTCGCAATTCGACGCATGTTTAGCCTTAGGGACGCAAATCCCGAAATACCGCGTATGGGCTACATCGAGAACGCGATTGATCAAGCTTGAGAAGTTGTATCCGGCCGTCGTCGCGGCCTGAAGATCAGCGCCGAACAACCCTGCTTGTGAGTTGATCTCCAGTGACAAATGGCTGGCCTCAGCGCTAAATGCTCGTTGCGGTCTCACGTCGTAAGATGTACTTCGCGAGCGCCGAAGTCTTGCTGCACCAGAGGCAACACCTCGCCCCCTTCGTTTCCAGGCCGGCCGCCTCGGATTTCTCGCCCCTCTATATATTCTTCCACGAGTGCTTCCTGCGCATGTTAGACGATCAATTCTACGGCCTCCCTCATTCGGGTCGGAGCTCACGCGGAGTTGCAATCCTACATTCTTTGACTCTAACGCCACTTCACTACCAGTGGAATGCGCAGGTCGCCCGCGCTCTCAATGCCGCGACGCATCACGCGAAAGTTCGGAATCGGCACGTCGCGATCGCGCATCAGCGTCTTGGCGATCAGCTTGTCGAGTGCCATTCCATTCCCGAGGTTGCCGCACGCTCGCCGGTGTAGGGCACTCCGGCCAAATCGAGCATCGCCGGAACGGGGGCCAACGGCGCTCGCCCTGCATTCCAGTCGCCGAATTGAAAACGATTGCGGGATGGCTCGTGTGGCATAAACAGCTGTGGCGATAATATTCATTGCCTTGGCAGAGCAGCGTTTCGTGTCCGGTCTCTTGGAGTGCCGCTACTATCCGTTCGACCACATCGAAGTCATATTCCTCCCGACAAGATTGACCGAACAGGTTAATCACGACCGTGCAATCATCATTCCGCACGGCGACTGCTCGCATGAGCTACTCCTGGATGATTGGCCGCTCACGTTCATGCCCTCGGACTTTTAATCAAGCCAACAGCTCATCTTCACCTCGAACGCCTTCATTTCCATGCAATCTGCGCGCCACTAAAGAGACGGTGAGCAAAACGGAGAAAGATGTCGCGCCAACGATGTACGTTTACCCTCAGTGTGTCAGCTATCTCCAAAAGCAAGATGGAAGACCTCATGTTGTGCCGGGCGAAGACGACTGCAGGCGCATGGGATTGTCCATCAATGGACCGCGTTTGACCGTCGATGGACGAACGAGCAATATGGTTGTAGCGCAGCTCGATGTATTGGGCTCATGGGCGCAAAGTATCCAAGCCGCGGTTCTCGCCGGGTCAAGCGAGCATTTTCGCCACCGGCTCGGCGCTAGTGCGATTGGAAGACGTCACCACGTCCTCAAACCACTATCGCATGGAAAGCCGGCCCTCCCGCTCCATGCGCTTGGGTCGGTTGGCTCCGTCGCGCCCATTTCGATCTCATCCCTCGGGCAACTCATCCAACCAGCAGGCGCCCTCGACGTACGGCCGCGAAAATATCTTTCCGATGTTCTCAGGAGTCTTGTTTTGGTGATAGCGCATATACACGCGCCCGTCGGCTCCGAGATCTAGGATCTCGATCTTGCCTGTGTAATGAGACATAATGTATTTGAATGTCTTTTGAGGGCCGGCGAGACGTTGGCTGGCACATCGCGCGATCTCTAATCCGCGACGCAGTGGAACCTGAAAATGCGATGCCCCTTTTACTGGTCTGCCCTGAAAGAGATAATAGGGGCGAACACCTATCTGGTGACACTTGTCGAAGGTTGCCGCCAAGATTTCGGGATCATCGTTGACTTTCGCGAGAAGCACGGACTGGTTGAGGAATTGCACGCCCTGTGCGTACAAGAAGCGAATGTTGCGCTCCGCATCGACCGAAATTTCACCGATGTGATCGAAATGTGTGACTATCACTCCGGTCTTGCCTGCTTCACGGATCCGTTCGAATAACGCGGGCAGAGCTGGATCCTCGAATCGCCTGGGGTGAAAGGCGACTATCTTTGTACCGAATCGAATTGACTGCAAATGTCGGATCGGTAGCAGATGATCAAGAATATTATCCAGTTTGGCGGTGCTGAGCACGAACGGGTCGCCTCCCGATAGCAGCACGTTCGTCATCTCAGGATGGCCGCTAATATATTGTGCCAGCCGGGCGAAATCAGGTGCGATTTCATTGGAGTCCTTGCCTACCAGGCGTTTGCGAAAGCAAAAGCGGCAATATGAGGCACAACGGTCCGTGACCAGCAACAACCCGGTCTGGGCGTACTTGTGCTGAAGTCCGGGCAGCACCGTATTGTCGTGCTCGCCGCTCGTATCCAGACTGCCGGGACTTTCGAACTCCTCTAACGAGGGTTCTACAATGTGCTTAAGTTGCTCATAATGACCACCGTTGCTGATGTGTTCACGATAGAAATCCGTGACATGATGACGCGTTATGCTGTTGGCTTGTAGCTCGCCCTCGGTAAGGACTCTGGTTCCCTCGATGAATTTCACGACCACACTTTGCAACCGCGGGACCGCACCTGCAGGCTCTCTCGCATTGATTTCGATCGTCCGAGCACGTTTCATATGAACACCTCGTCCGGAGGAGGCCCCTACGGCCAATACGAACTCTTCGGGATGTCCCAGCAATCGGCGTGCCACGAGACTTTTGCGAGCGTTGCTTGAAAAAGGCAAAGACATTCTCGCGTCGCGCGGCGTAATAATCTCAGTGCGTCGCGTTTCGGACCTCACCGTTTTCAACCGAACACGACAACCCGAACGGTCGAACGACCACAGTTGCCGAATACCTAACTCGGAACATCGGCTGGCGATCTTACTAAGAACGCGCTTGGCATCGGAACATCAACTAGCGCGATGCCATTTGCCCATTTGAAGTGAGGATCTAATGGAACGGCATTCGCCAAGCATGCCGGCGCTATAATTGGCGTGGGTTGACTTAGTGTGGTTGGGAGTCTTGAAGACCACGACATATATATGAAGTCACGATCGGCATCGCCTCTTCGAATGATCTTCGTGAAGAGGAGAATGTCCTTCACGCTAGGACGACGGCACGGATACCGCTACGGGCGATCTTTTGTGGGCCGATCTCATCCATTTCCGCTCGATGTCGTGCTGATCGACGCGGGTTATGGCAACAACCACGGGTTGACCTATGTGGCGGGTCATTCGAGCACAACGGTATGGGGGCTCGGCACGGCCCCTTGCCGCCGAAGCCGTGGTCGGGGCCGCGGCTGTCCATCAAAACTGATGCGCCGCAAACGTCAGCATCAGCCAGGCGCTCGCGATCGGCCTGCGGGCCAAAGCTTGGCGCACCATCACCTGGCGGCAAGGAACGAATGAAAAGCCGAACTCGTGGTTTGCCAGCGCGCGCGTTCGCGCCGCGCATGGTGAATGGTTGCTGATCGAATGGCCGAAGGGCGAGGACAAGCCCGCCAAATACCGGCTCTCGACATTGTTGGAGGATGTGGCATTTCGGACGCTCGTTGGAACGTACGCATGCGACGAAGGCCGCCAGATTGACGCATGCGCGCGGGCACGGCGAGCTCTATGATGGCGTTGAGTGAGGGTCAGGCGGCCTGCTCGGTAGGCTTATCGGTTTGGCGCAGGAGCTTCCATTCCCAGGGCAGCAGTTCGTGCAGCCGCGACGTGGGAAGATCGGCGATCCGGGCGAGGACGTCGGCGAGCCAGGCCTTGGGATCGACGTCGTTGAGGCGACAGGTCGTGATCATCGTCAGCATGATGGCGGCACGGTCGGCACCACGCTGACTGCCGGCGAAGGTCCAGTTGCGCCTTCCCAAGGCGATGCCTCTCAATGCGCGCTCAGCGCAATTGTTAAAGGGCATGATGTTTTCAGCGCTCAAACCCGGTGGAGAGGACCGGTCGTCCGGATTAGTCTGTGCAAGCCGGGATAGGGGCGCTGGAGCACGAAACGGTGGCAGGCCGCCATGACCATGAGCTGTGAGCTCGCTTTGTTACTTGGCCGCCCCTACGACTTGCCCGGCTGCGCTGCGAGCGCGGATCCGTAGATGTCGTGCAAGCCACTGGCTCCTGAGACAAAGGAGAACCAAGCATGCAAATCGTCGGCATGGACATCCACCGATCGTTCGCCCAGGTGGCGATCCTGGAGGACGGAACAATAATCCGACAGCTGCGCGTTGATCTCGTCCACGATCGGCTTGTCGCCTTTGCCAAGACACTCAGCCTCGAGGATGAGGTGGTCATCGAGGTGACGGGCAACAGCGCGGCGGTCGAACGTATTCTGCGCCCGCACGTTAAGCGCGTCGCGGTCGCCAATCCGAGGCTCGTTCGGGCGATCGCTTATGCGCGAGTCAAAACCGACAAGGTCGATGCTGGGACGCTGGCAAAGTTGCATGCTGCCGGCTTCTTGCCGGAGGTCTGGGTTGCTGACGAGGACACCTACAGCCGACGGCGACAGATGGCCGAGCGCGCTGGCGTCTTGGCGCAGATCATCCAGATTAAAGGACGCATGAAGGCTATCCTGCATGCCAACCTCATCCCACCCTACAAAGGCTATCTCTTCGGCAAGCGCGGACAGCATTGGCTGGACAGTCTGCCTCTTCCATCGGAGGAGCGTGCAATGCTCCGGCGTCTGATCGCGGAACTCGAACGCGTGACGAAGCAACTGTCGGAGATCGACAAAGTCGTGGCCCAGCAGGCTCTGGACGATCCACGGGCTCTCAAGCTGATGACGATCCCCGGCGTGAGTTCGGTCGTCGCATCGACTGTGCTGGCCTCGATCGGCGACATCGCGCGCTTCCAGTCACCGGATAACCTCAGCAGCTACTTCGGTTTGACCCCTCGAGTTCGGCAATCGGGAGAGCATCCGGCAAGGCATGGTCGTATCTCGAAACAGGGCAATCGTGACGCCCGCAAGATGCTGGTTGAAGCGGCCTGGTCGGCCAAGACGGCGCCGGGGCCTCTGCGAGCCTTCTTCAACCGCATGCAGAAGAAGCATGGGCCTGGAGTCGCGGCCGTCGCGACGGCACGTAAGCTCGCAGTGATGATCTGGCACGTCCTGACGACCGGGAAAGATTATGCTTACGCACGACCGGCGTTCACAGCGATGAAACTCCGAAAGGTGGCACTCAAGGCTGGAGCGCCTCGTGCCTATGGCAAGGCTGGCCCGGGTCGGGACTACTGGATCAAGGAACTGCGTGAGCGGGAAGCTGGCTACGTCGCACGCGTCGAGCAGGCGTACGAGCGGATGGTGGCGGCCTGGAAGGAGAAGCCAAAAAAAGT
>NZ_SMYJ01000051.1:0-54600 GCF_009720285.1 Bradyrhizobium sp. BR2003 | reverse complement strand
GTCGGAGAAGACAGCCGAATTCAATGTCGCAAAGTAATTGTCCGAGGTCGGCACCACGGTGCCGAGATATTTCTGCACCAGTTCGGGATGCTCGCGTATCGCCTCCGAGATCGGCATGAAGATCACGCCGGCCGCCTTCAGCTCCTTCTGGAAGGTAGTCGCCACCGAAACCGAATCGAACACGGCGTCGACCGCGATCTTGCGGTTCGGCGTCTGCTCGCCACCGGGCGGCGGCTCGACGCCCTCGAGGATCGCGACCTCGCGCAGGGGGATGCCGAGCTTCTCGTAGGTCTTGAGGATTTCCGGATCGATCTCGTCGATCGAGGACAGCGTCTTCTTCGGCTTCGGCGCCGCGTAGTAGTAGATGTCCTGGTAGTCGATCTTCGGATAGTCGACGCGCGCCCAGGTCGGCTCGGTCATGGTCAGCCAGCGGCGATACGCCTCCAGGCGCCATTCCAGCATCCAGGCCGGTTCATTCTTCTTTGCGGAGATGAAGCGGACGGTGTCTTCCGACAGCCCCTTCGGGGCCTTGTCGGACTCGATCAGCGTCTCAAACCCATATCGATACTGGTCGACGTCGATGCGCCGGACGCGCTCGACCGTCTCTGGCATAGCTACCATTGTCTACTCCGCTCCCACACGGAACACTCCAGCCGACGATGATTGCCCAGCGCGCCCCTCCAGGCTCATCGCGCAAGTCATGGCCAACGCGGGATCAGCGGGTGAGAGAGTCAGGTCCTCGACCCAGAGGGCCGTCGCTAGAGTCTTCATCCTGCTTTGTCCCGGAGTCCCCTCATCTGCCCCTTATGCCGGCACGCAGGTGTCGGGCACTGGGCAAACGACAGCGCATTGCGGCGCGTCAAAATGACCCTCACATTGAGTGCACTTGGCCGGATTGATCACATATATATCGTTCTTCAGGCTGATCGCCGCGTTGGGACATTCGAACTCACACGCGCCACAGACGGTGCACTGGGACGCGATTATCTTGTAGGCCATTACTGCGATTCCATAAGCAAAGTGCGGACCGCTTCTTGCTTTCAAGTCTTATGCCAAGAGCCTGCGCTTGATTTTTCTCGGCTATTTTCCAAGGCATGTCGCCGTCTCAACGGTTGTCGCAAATGCTACAATCGG
This sequence comes from Bradyrhizobium sp. BR2003, assembly GCF_009720285.1. NCBI lineage: Bacteria > Pseudomonadati > Pseudomonadota > Alphaproteobacteria > Hyphomicrobiales > Nitrobacteraceae > Bradyrhizobium > Bradyrhizobium sp. BR2003. Next base: position 53,466 of record NZ_SMYJ01000051.1, on the reverse strand, counting down.
CCTCTCGGCAGCTTGATCTCGACGCATAGTTGGAGCTCAGGGGCGATCCGGCGGCGGTCAGCCGATGAGGCCGTGTTTGCCAGCCCAGTTCGCCTCCTCCACAGCACAGCCAGAACACGTCGTGCCCGATCGCGCAGACTAGGGGTCGCTTCGATGATCGCGGTCCTTCTGGGCGAGCCGCGGCAGGCAATGTCCAATCCCCGCGGATGACCGGAAAACCTGCTTTCCCTGTAGAGGACGGAACTACTTGGCTCGCATCACCGGGACGACCGAAGGCCAAGCGCGATCGTCTGGTGATCCCTCGGCTTCGTTCCGCGCTCCAAAGAAAGGCCAGCAGGGCTGAGCAGATCGAGAGGGCCGAAAAAAAGCCACCCCGAAGGGTGGCCCAAGTCAGGGAGGAAACGCCCGTGTGGGCCTCTGGGAATCAGGCCGCGGCCTGTTCGATCGGAGAGAAGGGGAGCCCGAGACTCTCGGCAACCGCCTTGTAAGTGAGCCGGCCCCGATGGACATTGAGGCCTGCGCGCAGGTGCGGATTCTCGAGCACGGCGGAAAAGCCCTTGTTGGCCAGAGCCAAACCAAACGGCAGCGTGGCGTTGTTCAGTGCCTGGCTCGAGGTCAACGGCACAGCGCCGGGCATATTCGCGACGCAGTAATGAATGATGCCATCCACTTCGTAAGTTGGATCAGCGTGAGTGGTTGGGTGCGATGTCTCAAAGCAGCCGCCTTGATCGATAGCGACATCCACGATGACCGCCCTCTTACGCATTGAGCTCAGCATGATCCGGCGGACCAGCTTCGGCGCGCTTGCTCCTGGAACGAGCACCGCACCAATCACCACATCGGCCGCAAATACCTCCGCCTCCAGGGATTCGATAGTGGAAAATCTGGTACGAACGCGCCCTTCGAATAGCTCGTCCAACTCGCGGAGCCGGGGTATCGAACGGTCGATGATGGTGACCTCCGCGCCCAAACCGACCGCCATGCGTGCGGCGTGCGTGCCGACGACGCCGCCTCCGATCACCACGATCCGAGCCGGCTGAACACCGGGCACTCCACCGATCAACAGCCCTCGTCCGCCTGCACTGCGCTTCAGCGCACTACCCGCAGCTTCGATCGCAAGCCTGCCCGCGACCTCGCTCATCGGCGCCAGCAGTGGAAGACCACCATGGGCATCAGTTACGGTCTCATAAGCGATCGCGGTGCACCCAGATTTCAGGAGCCCCTTGGCCTGCTCCGGGTCTGGCGCCAGATGCAGGTAAGTGAAGAGGATCTGGCTCTCTCGCAGCTGGCTCCATTCAGACGGCTGGGGCTCCTTAACCTTGACGATCATCTCGCTCGACGCGAATATTTCGCCTGCGGAATCCAGAATCGTTGCGCCGGCGGCGCGATAGTCGTCATCGGTTGCACCAATTCCGGCGCCGGCGTTGGTCTCGATCATCACGCGGTGGCCCGCTGCCACGTATTCGCGGACGGCTCCAGGGGTAAGGCCCACGCGATATTCATGCGCCTTGATTTCCTTGGGGACTCCGACCTTCATTTGAAAACTCCCTGCCCGACAGGGATTTTTTAATCGCAAGACCGCAACGATATTGCGAGGCAGGCGCCTAAATGGCGCAGGAATTCGGCGATCTTTGATCAGCTACGCAGGATTTCAAACAAGCGGATGCGAAGCGGGTTGAGGCGACCATGCTCGCTGAGCCAATCATCGTTCCCTCATGCTCCCCGCAAATGGGCGTAGCGTGTTCAACAGATCCGAGGCAATTGTTCGCCTGACAACCAATCGACAATTCGTCCGCCGCCAAAACTGGTCGCCATTTGTACAAATCTGTGATCGTCAGCTACGGCCTCGCCAATGTCGGCTGCATCGCACCCGAGCGGATGCGCCTTCATGGCTGCAAGCACGGCATCAGCGACATCAGATGCGACGATCGCAACGAGCTTGCCCTCATTGGCGACATGGATCGGATCAAGCCCAAGGAGTTCGCAGGTGGCCGCAACCGCGGGCTTTACCGGAATGGCCGCTTCCTGCAGACGGAACCCGAGGCCAGATTGATGAGCAATCTCGTTGAGAGTGGCGGCAAGACCGCCGCGCGTGGGGTCACGCATCACGCGGATGCCGCACCCGCCAGCCGCCATCATGACGGCCACCAAGTCATGTAGCGATGCGGAATCCGAGACGATCTCAACTTGAAGAGCGGTGTTCTGGCGGGTTGACATGATCGCCACCCCATGATCGCCAAGGCTGCCCGACACCAGCACACGGTCCCCGATCATTGCTTTGTCGGCGGACAGATCGAGCCCATCGGCCAGAACCCCGATCCCGGTCGTAGAGATGAACAACCCATCCGCCTTGCCGCGCTCGACGACCTTGGTATCCCCAGTGATGATGTTAACGCCGGCAGCGCGCGCCGCCGAGCCCATCGACTGCGAAATCGTCCTTAGATCCGAAAACCGGAAACCCTCCTCGATGATGAAGCTAGCCGACAGATAGAGCGGACGCGCGCCGGCCATCACGACATCATTGATCGTGCCGTGCACAGCCAATGACCCGATATTGCCGCCGGGAAAGAACAGCGGCGAAATCACATAGCCGTCGGTCGTCATCACCATTCTGCCCGCCGCGACCTCAAACGCCGACTGATCATTGCAGCGGGCGAGCCATTCATTACCGAAGGCTTGGTGAAAAAGGCCGGAGATCAGCTGTGCCATGGCGCGCCCCCCGGATCCGTGGGAAAGATCAACGCGTCCGTTCTCGACGTCGAGCTTGCCATGATAATCCTTGACGCTCATGACAACCGTCTCACCTGATCATCGCGAACTCGGCCGTAGGTCCAATACGCGGCACAAGCGCCTTCCGAGGAAACCATGCAGGACCCGATGGGTGTTTCCGGCGTGCAGACGGTCCCAAACAGCTTGCAGTCAACCGGCCGCTTGGCGCCGCGCAAGATCGCGCAGCACTCGCATGCCGGATTGTCGGCGACACGCAGCTCGTGCATCGCAAAACGCGCCTCGGCATCAAATGCCGCGTAAGCCCGCTTCAGCTTCAGTCCGCTGTTGGATACGAGCCCAAGCCCCCGCCATTCGAACTGCTCACGCAGTTCGAAGACCTGCGAGACCTCGTCCTTGGCGCGTCGATTGCCTTGGCGCGTCACTGCACGGCTGTATTGGTTCTCCACCTCGTAGCGGCCTTCGTTCACCTGCCGCACCAGCATCAGGATCGCCTGCATCACGTCGAGCGGTTCGAATCCCGCGATGACGATCGGCTTACCGAATTGTTCCACCAGGGGCTCGTAAGGCTGCGTACCGATGATCGTACTGACATGTGCAGGACCAACGAAGCCATCGATTGCGACCCCACCGATGTTGCGCATCTTCGGGTTCTCCAGAATGCTGTGCATCGCAGAGGGCGTAAGCACGTGGTTGCAGAACACGCTGAGGCCCCTCAGCCGCTTCTTTTCGGCAATCCGGACCATCACCGCCGTCGGGGGCGTCGTGGTCTCAAATCCGATGGCAAAGAAGACCACCTCCCGGTTTGGTGCCTGTTCGGCGAGCCGGATAGCGTCGAGCGTCGAATAGACCATCCGAATGTCTGCGCCGAGCGCTTTGGCGCGCATGAGGGACTGCCCCTGCGAGCCGGGCGCACGCATCAGGTCGCCATACACGCACAGAGCGACCTCCGGCCGCTCGACGAGCCGGATCGCCATGTCGATCCGGCTGGCGGGCAGAACACAGACCGGACAACCGGGCCCATGGATCATGCGAACATTCGCAGGCAGCAAATCCTCCAGGCCGTAGCGGGAGATCGCATGAGTGTGTCCGCCGCAGAATTCCATGAACCGGTAAACCCGTCGCGCACCAGCTTCGACGCCAATCGCCCGCGCGAGCCCCTGAGCAATGCTCTTGTCACGAAATTCATCGGCATATTTCATGATCGGGTTCCTGCCCTGCCCTGCCCAGTTCCTGCAGGACCTCCAACGTGCGCTTGGCTTCTATCGGGTCGATCTTGGATAGCGCGTAGCCTACATGGACAAGAACGCAGTCGCCGACATCGAGCTCCTCGATGAGAGCGATCGATATTTCCAAGCTGACCCCATCGATGGACACGATCGCCATATCGTCCGGAAGAATTTTCGAAATCTTCGCTGGGACCGAAAGACACATATCAGGTTGCTCCTTCCAGGGCTGACGACTGTTCGGCACTCCGCAGAGCGGCAATCCAGGCCTGCCCAAGGCTCAAGCCGCCATCGTTGGGCGGCAGCTGCCGTGGCACCAGCGGAGTGAGGCCTGCGCTGCGGCAGCCGCGCTCAATTTCATCCGCCAGCACCGCGTTCAGAAAACAGCCGCCGCTTAGAACAATGGTACTGACGCCGGTTCTCCGCGCAGCGCGCCTGGCCCAGTCAATGCAGGCCGCGGCAAAGGTGCCATGAAACAGCCCGGCCCCGTCCGCGGCGTCGACGTTGTCAGCAATCAACCACGAAAATAGCGGACGAAGCGACAGCACGCCGCGGTCGATGGTCCAGCCCGCTTCGAGAATCGTAGTCCGCCGCACCAGCGCCTCGAGCTTCATCGCGGCCTCGCCCTCATAGCTCTGCAAACTAGCAACCCCCAGCAGCGCCGCCGCGGCATCGAATAACCGGCCCGCGCTGGTCGTGGTGGCCCCGCCCGGTTGATCGAGCAATGCCGACAAACGCCCAGCCTGCCGCTGCGCAGCAAAGCGAGGCCCGATTTCATGACCCCGGCCGAGCGCCTGTAATATTGCGCTTGCCATACGCCACGGCTCGCGGGCTGCGCGATCGCCGCCAGGCATTCGCTGGGGCGCGAGATGCCCGATGCGTTGAAACTTCGTTCCGTCGCACAACAATAGCTCGCCACCCCAGTTACCGCCGTCGGAACCGAAGCCATGGCCGTCGAGCACCAAGGCAAGCGCAGGTCCGGCATGGCCATGCTCAGCGATGACGGCGGCGGCGTGGGCGTGGTGATGCTGGACGGCGACAAGCGCCCGACCGCTCGCTTGCGCAAACCGGGTCGAGGCCATATTGGGATGCAGATCATGGGCAATGACGACAGGCTCCACATCAAGGGTCGATGTGAGGTGGTGGATCGTCTGCTCGAACACACAGATCCCTTCGGCCGTATCAAGATCGCCAATATGCTGAGAGACGAAGGCTTCGTTGCCCCGCGTGATGGTAACGGTTGACTTCAGCGCGCCGCCGACGGCGAGCACGACCGGCACAGGCCGCGCAAGCCGGATCGGTTCGGGAACATAGCCACGTGCCCGGCGAACGAACTGAGGCCGGCCGGCGACCACCGACAGCACGGTGTCATCGGCACGGGTCAGGATATCTCGATCATGGGTCACGACAAGGTCGGCGATCCCCTTGAGCCGCCGCAGCGCCTGCGCGTTGTCGATGACGAGCGGTTCGCCGCAAGAATTGGCGCTGGTTGCGACGATGACGGGGCTCGGCCCCGCAAGCCATGCTCCTGTCGAGTGAAGCGCATGAAAGATGAGGTGATGCAGTGGCGCTACCGGCAGCATGACACCTACGCGCGATAAGCCAGGAGCTATGGCGGGCGCCAAATCACTGCGCGAAGCTAAAAGGACGACCGGACGTGCCACGGATTCGAGGAGCGCAAGCTCTGCCGCGTTCGCTTCCGCGATTTCGTTGACACGCTCTATGGAACCGACCATGACCGCGAACGGCTTTTGAGGGCGCTGCTTTCTGCTGCGCAAACGTTGCACAGCGTCCTGGTTGCGCGCATCGCAAAGCAGCTGATACCCGCCGAGCCCCTTTATCGCCACGATTTGGCCGCCGGCAATTGCCGCAACAATGGTGTTGACTCCATGGCTAAGCCGAGGACCGCATATCGGACACGCGATCGCCTCCGCATGAAACCTGCGGCTCGCTGGATCGGCATATTCGGCCGCGCAGGCGGCACACAGCCTGAAAGCCTTCATGACCGTGTTGCGGCGATCGTACGGAAGCTGTTCGGCGATCGTGTAGCGCGGGCCGCAATGGGAGCAGCTGACGAAGGGATAAAGGTAATGGCGATTTTCCGGATCGAATAGCTCACCTAGGCATTGCGGGCAGGTCGCGGCATCGGCAACGATCCGCGTTGACAACCTGCCGCCTTCGCTCGTGCGAATCGAAAACTCTTGTGCCGCGAGCGCCCCGGTCCGCTGGACGCAGATGTGGTCGATACGTGCCAGTGGAGGCGGCTCGAGCGGCAAAGCGGCGACAAACTCGGGCGCCCGGTTACCCTCGACTTCGATTGTGACGCCCTCGGGGCCATTGACGACGAACCCAGCCAATCCGTATCGCGCTGCGAGGCCATAGACGTAGGGGCGAAAGCCGACCCCTTGCACCGCCCCGCTCACGCGCACGCGCAGCCGTGTTCGGTCGCAGATGGCGGCGGCGCTCATTGCATGGTATCCTTCAAGGCGCGCTTTTGATGCGCTGCCTGCTTATCGATCCAAGCGTAGAAGGCGCCAAAACCCTCGCCGGTCCGCGCCGAGACCGTGAGTACTTCGATCTTGGGATTGACGCGTTTTGCGTATTCGACGGTCCTGCCCAAATCGAACTCAAGCAGCGATGCCAGATCAATCTTGTTGATCAGCATGAGCGAGGAAGCGGCAAACATATCCGGATATTTGAGCGGCTTGTCTTCGCCTTCGGCAGTCGACAACACCACGATCTTGCAGGCCTCGCCTAGATCGAAGGCCGCGGGACAGACCAGATTACCGACGTTCTCGATGAAGAGAATACCGCGCGTGAGCGGCGGCAAGCGGCGATACGCCTCACCAATCATGGCAGCATCGAGATGGCAACACTTGCCGGTATTGACTTGAATAGCTGGCACGCCGGCCGAGCGAATGCGTTCGGCATCGTTCGAGGTCTGCTGGTCGCCCTCGATGACCCCGACCGTGCAGCTGCGCTTGAGCTCGGACACGGCACGGACCAGCAGCGAGGTCTTGCCTGCACCAGGACTGGACATAAGATTAAATACGAGCAGCTCGTCGGCCATGAAGAGGGCGCGGTTTTCCGCCGCGATCCTGTTATTCTTGCCAAGGATGTCGCGCCCGACCTGAATGACATGCTCGCAGCTCACACGTGCGACCTTCAAGGCAGACGGGTCGGCGCGGCAGCTCACAAGCGCCTGCCCACCATGCGCCTGATGACGGCCAGGATGATGAGGGTGCTCATGGCCGGCATGGTGTGAATGCTGCAGGCCCTGGTCGCCATGCAGATGCGCCGCATGGCGATCGCAATCGTCCTGCACATTAGGACGGTCGCGAGCGCTGCCTTGCGCATCATGCGCTTCGGCGCGTTCGGTTGAAGACGCCTGTCCGTTGCAGCCGCATACGCTACACATCAATCGATCTCCAACTCTTTCACTCGCATCTCCTCGCCTGCTGTTACCTGCAACTGATAGCTGCCGCAGTGTGGACAGCACTCATCGCGTCGTGCAATCTCGACGCTCTTCGAACAGGTTATGCACCAGGCCACGCCGGGACATTCGATGATTCTAAGGGCCGCGCTCTCGGCAATGGTCCGCGTTGCAACGACAGCAAAGCAGAACCTGATCGCTTCGGGCGCAACATGGCTCAACGCCCCGATCTCCAGGCAGATGCTCCGCACCTGGGAAAACGATCGGCGATGCGCCTCCTCCTCGACGATTTCGACGATGCTTTGACAAAGCGCCATTTCATGCATCGTCAACATTGCGAAACTTGAGTGTGAACCCGACGCAAGGATCAAGCGATTCAATCACCGCACGAACCGCTTTCTGATGTCGTCTCGCCGTGAGCACCGCGCCCTGCAGATTCCGGACAAGCGGTCCGCGCCAATGGAAATTCCATTCCGTCGGCGCAAGACATTCGAAGCGGGATATCTGGCCCTGAGGATCAAGCTCGACCGCGTGATAGAGCCGGCCCCTGGCGCATTCGACCGCGGCCGCCCCTCGTCCAGGACCAAGCTTGTAGCGTTCGATGATCCCAGGCTCGGCCGATTCGATATGAGCACCGGCCTTGAGCCAATCGCATAGCTGCCCGATTTCTGCAATTCTGGCCTTCAGCCGCGCGACCGCACCCGACCGACCCAGCCAGAGCCGATCACGCGTCATTTGGCGCGCCCATGGACCCGTCTCGGGTGCATGCCCACCAAGATCTGGACAATGGCAAAATGTCGGGTCATCGCCGAGCAGCCGTTCAGTGATGTTGCGGTCGTCGGCAACGGACAGGAACGAGTGCACCATCGAGATGGACTTCAAGTCGACTTCTTCAAGCGCTGCAATGCAAAGCGCGAACGGGCTACCGGGCCTCGGCGCGCCATCTTCATCCGGCATGCCGAGTGCCGCGAGCGCAGCCACAATCTGCGCTATGGCCTCGCGCCGAGCAGAGCCGCGTACTGGCCGTGCGCTGCCGACAAGCATTGACAGTCCCCGTATGAGGGACCGGATCGCCGCCGCACTGACGTTCGGCGCAGGAAGCCCGACCAAGAGGCCCCGCAGCAATTCTGAGATGCGCTCGGCAACGACCAGGATCATACGACGCTGTGTCGTCCCGAGGATGATCTTTTCGTCACGTGCCGCCTCGATCGCGGACAGCAATGCGGTTTGTTGCGCAGCGGCACACACTGTGAAGAGCTGCGGCAGCGCCTTGAGCAACGCCGATGCCGGTTTGCCGGCGAACAGCCGTGCCAGTGGCGGCCGAACTCGCGGCCGGATCTCGACCGCGGCGATGACGTCGGCAGCGAGCGATATGGTGACATCGATTTTGTTGCGAGCGACGAGACTCATGCGCATCACTCCGCCATCATCTCGCGCAAGAAATGCCGGCAATCGATCAGACGGAGACGTGGCGCATCGATATGATCTAGCGCTCGGCGGTTGGGCGGCCGCATCGTGGCAAGGACCGCTGCTTCGGCGCGGGCGCCACCCATGTCGTTGCGTGCGGAGATCGCCGAAAGCAGGGAGCAACAGGCAATTGAGCCCAATGATGCGATTTCGCTGACACCAAGGTCAATGTTGCGGGATCGAACTTGCAAGCGCAGGTTCGATTTCCGCCGAGCGTGCCGTTGGCAGGCGCTGTTACGCAGGAAGTTGACCACCTTCATGGCCCAAGGCGCGCCCCTCATGCTAACGGCCCCGACCTCTGCAGGTACGAGACCCGATCGCTTGGACGCTGAACAGGAATCGTTCAAGGTCGGTCGCGTACGCACGGTTCGACCGGCGATATCCCAATCGGCTGCTACGAGCATCTCCTCGGACGCCGACACATCGGCATGCTTGCTCCTTCCAAGGTCCTGTTTTCGCTCAAGCATCATTTTCAACCGACGCGAAGCCGAACTTCGACGCGCGAAAGCCGAAGACGCTTTCAATTTTATGGGACGCAACGCACTCGCGCAGCAGTCTGCGTCGTGATCGCTCTCTGATCGGTTGTGCACGATCCAGCCAACGCCACATGGGACGCGCGCGCGGTCCGTGAGACCCGGTCGAATGCCAGATATTCTCCAAGCTCTTCACGTGACGTAAGCCTTCATGATTTCCTGCAGGCGTTCGGCGGAGTCCTCAAAATCCTCGTCGGCAGCCAACGCAACGATCGGCACGCCGCCGATCTCAAGCGTATCCAGGATGATGTTGTCGATAGAATTGAAGAACTGCACCGACCACACATTCCGTGTCGCAGTCGCCTGCACTCGGCATGCGCCGTAGCCGCGAAAGATGAGCTGGACCGGACCATTGCCCACGCTTTGCTGGAGAAACGCCAGGTCGATGTCGTTCATCGGCAAAAGCGTGAGATTGATGACATGCGTGCGCATGCCAGGCCGCCAGGCGCGGGCCCGCTCGCGTGTTTCGGCGAGTACCGGCAGCACGTTCATCGCCCCGTCCGGCGCGGTGCCGATCGCCAGATCCGTCGGCGCCAGGTCCGTTGCGGCACGCTGCGCGATCTGCGGGATCGCCCCGACTTCAACATATTCGTGTGCCTGATCCGTCCCGATGCGCACGCGCCAGATTCCCGCAAGCACGGACTCCTGGATTTCCGCCTGAGAGCCATCTGGCAGCGCAACGACGCCGGCGACCTCGCCTTCCCCAAGCACTTCGGCAATCAGGTTGCGCTCGAGATCACTGAGATTCGAAAGCCTGAACAGTTGCGTGCATGCGCCGCTCTTCTGGCCACGAGCGGCGGCAGCGGCGTTCGATAGCAGCGTGATGGCATTCGGACAGTTTTTCGCAAGCTCGTCGACATCGCGCCAAGCGCGCCTGGCCAGCGCCGCCACAGCCGTGGGCCCGCTATGGACGATATCGCGACTGTCCATATCCACGAAAAACCCGCGAACCGCCGCGGCGGCGTCTTCGTATCCGATGCGCGCCGCCGTTTTCATGATGCGACGTTCCATGGGGCTTGCCGAGAGGCAATGCTATCGGCGGTGCAGTCACCACCGGCGTGTGGTCCGACGATCGGCGCCGAGATGCGGTCGATCTTGATCAAACGGATCTGGCTCTTGCCGACCCGACGGAGTGTGCCGCGCTGATGGCACTCGATCTGCGTCGGCGGGCCACGCAGGCCGAGCCGCCCGCCCAGCTCGCCACCGGCGCCGCGCGCGGTTGCGCTCCCTTGCATGGGCCGCCGGTGCGCCTTGATGTGTTCAGAAAGCGCGTTTGCGACGTGGTTGGCCCAGAGCGAATTTACGGGACCCGCTGCCGACGGCAGCTCCACGCCCCACCTCCGGGGATCCTGCGCGGCCAGATGTGCACCGGCGTTCGCTCGCTCTACCTCGGACAGAGCGGGCCGCGCCAGATCATGCTGCGCCGGCTGGAATTTCATCAGACGCCTTTCCGATAGTCTTCTGGTTCTGCTCGGCGAGATATTAGCAAGGCACATGCCAATCCATCGTCTCGCTGCAATCGCGTTCGCGCCCGGATCAGCGGCTGAAGCGCTTGACATCTGCTGCGTATAGGTTGCCTACGATGCGGATTCGATTTGCGAGCAAGGCGCGGTAGCGTGATGTCTGTGCGCGGCGCTGCTAGCGCAGGTGGTCGGGCAATTGGGGCTCATGACCGATCAAGTCCGCAAAGAAGCGATCGCAGTCCTCGCCGTTGAGGCCGGCCTCAAGCCCGTCGAGTGCTTCCGAGATCCGCTTTGCTTCGTCTTCCTCCAAAAGCCGCACCGCTGTGTCGATATGGACGAGGACCTTGACGCCGACCGACGCGCCGGAGAGCAGCATGACTGAGACACGCCGCTGTTCATCGCGATACGCGCATAGCGCCGTGATGCCGTCGGTCTCAACAATCGCCATTGGTAAGCCAAGACACATGAATAGCCGCGGGCCGCTAGATCGGCCGCGCCCTTTCATAATTGACATGGTCGATATTGTTCCCCAATAGCCGTTCTGATACAGGCAGCGGCGAGGCCCGCAGTTTCGCCGGCGAGCCCCACAAGGCCAGCAGTTTGCAAGCCAGTTCCATCGCAGGCTCGATCTGAAAGCGCACCGGACCACTCAGCGGACCGCCCCAACGCTCCAGGTCCAGCGGCTGACAGCCGATCAGAGCGAGCTCTCGCGGGCAGCGGTCAAGCAGGTCGGCTGCACTCAAGACCTCTTGAAAGCCGGTCTGATGCAGGCTCAGCTTCTTGGCAGCGGTAAATTTCGGCACCTCGTCATTCCGCACAAGCTTCAACTGCCCGGGCGAAAGTCCATAGTCGATGGCATCGAACACGATCAGGCAATCGGCCTGCTCAAGGAAGCTGACAAGGTAGAGCCCCTGCGTGCCACCATCGAGGATGGAAACGTTGTCATCGACGGTGTAGCGACGATGAAACTCCTCTACCACTCGCACGCCGAATCCTTCGTCGGCCCATAGGATATTACCGATGCCGAGCACCAGGATCCTTTTCTTGCTCTCTGGAGTCAGCATCCGCTTCCCAGTCAATCGCGAAACTGACGCTGACCGGAAATCATCGAGGAGATGCTCCGCCCCGACATGATGTCTTCCCGGATCACCGCGTAGATGTGGACCAGCGCAAAGGTCACGACGACCCACAGCCCGAGATGATGCCAGGTATGGACGTCCTGACTGTTGGGCCAGATTGCAAATACCCAGCCGAACAGCTTGTACTGCCAGCTGTCACGGCCCGCACCCTGTCCATAAAGTGCAAAGCCTGTGACGATCATGAACGCGATCGTCTGCGTGAACATAAAGAACATCGCAAGTTGAGCCAGCCGATTGTGCCCGACGCGCCTCTCGGGCTCGACTGCGAGGAACGCGTACCAGCGCATCTCATCGTACACTTCGCGCCAAAAGCAGCTGCGCCAGAGCGGCACGCGAAAGATCTGCATGGCATGCGGGTTTCCCATCAGGGCCCAGTAGATGCGCAGCAAAAAGCCGACGCCGATCACATATCCCGCAGAGACATGCGCAAAGCGGATATAGCCGAATAGGAAATTGCCGCTAGCCTCTCCCGGCATCGCCGGTGTCCCGGTTCCAATGAGATAGCCGGTTACGCCCAGCACCAGAATGGCCGCCGCATTGACCCAATGCCACAGTCGCACCGGCGCTTCATAGACGTAAGCGGCGCCGCCACCGCCGCCGCTTACAGTTGGTGCCGCATCAACGGCGGTAGGGCTTTGCGGAGCCTTGTCGGCCATGTCCCTACCGAACATTGACTGAAGCCATTTCTTGGCCGTCAGGGCTGATCACATGGGTTGAGCAGGCCAAGCACGGATCAAAGGAATGGATCGTACGCAAGATCTCCAGGGGCCGCTGCGGGTCCGCGATCGGGGTACCGATCAGGGAAGCTTCAAAGGCGCCAATATTGCCCTTGGAATCGCGAGGAGACCCGTTCCACGTGGTCGGCACGACACATTGGTAATTGTCGATCTTGGTGTCCTTGATCTTGATCCAGTGCCCGAGCGCGCCGCGCGGCGCCTCGGCGAAACCGTAGCCCTTGGCCTCGTTAGGCCAGCTTTCCGGCTTCCACTTGCTGACGTTGGCGGTTGCGCTATTGCCTGCCTTGATGTGGGCGACCAGTTTGTCCTGGAAATAGCGCATCTGATGTGCCGCCCACTGGCACTCGAGTGCCCGCGTCGCAGTACGGCCAAATGTCGAAAACAGCGCGCTCAGGGGAAGATTGAGCTTCTTGAGCAGTCTGTTGGTCGGCTCCTTGAATTCGGCTTTGTCTTGCGCATAACCGATGATGTATCGCGCCAACGGCCCGACCTCGACGGCGTGGCCGCGCCAGCGCGGCGCTTTGATCCAGGAATACCTGCCGCCTTCGTCGAGCTCCTTGATATCTGTTCTACTGCCTTTGACCTTTGCCCCCAGCTCAAAGTTCGGCTCGGTGATGCCCTCCCAGGGATGCAGTCCGCTGAACTCGCTAGGATATTTGTACCATGAATGCGCGACGAATTCCTGGATCTGCTCGGGATCACCATGGTCGATCGGCAAAATCTCCTCAAGATTGCCGCCAAGAATGACGCCGCGCGGCAGCTTGAGACTTTTCGCGGAACAGTCGTTAGCGTTTTCGGGGATGTCGCCATAGGACATCACGCTTTTGCTGGAAAGTCCGCCGCCATGCAGCCAGTCTTTATAGAACGAGCCGATCGCTGCAATGTCGGGCAGATAGACTTGCTCGACAAACTCGATTGAACGGTCGATGACCGAGGAAACCAGGTTAAGCCGCTCAATGTTGATCGCACCGGCCGCACCAGTTCCATCGATATTTATCGCGCAAGCCACGCCGCCGACCAGCCAGTTCGGATGCGGGTTCTTGCCTCCATAGACCGCTTGGATCTTGACGATCTCCTTCTGGAAGTCGAGCGCCTCCAGATAATGCGCCACGGCCATCAGGTTCACTTCAGGTGGCAGCTTGTACGCCGGATGACCCCAATAGCCGTTTTTAAACGGTCCGGGCTGCCCTGATCCGAAGAATCTTGTGAGCCTGATCTGCAGATCCTTGAAATAGCCGGGGGACGACAGCGGCCAGGGCGAGATAGACTGCGCCAGCGCCGAGGTGGACTTGGGATCGGCCTCGAGCGCAGAGATGACGTCGACCCAATCCAGCGCGTGCAGGTGATAAAAATGCACGAGATGATCATGCACAAGCAGGCACAGCTGCATGACGTTGCGGATCGAGTTCGCATTTTCCGGAATGGTGATCCCTAGCGCGTTTTCAACGGCACGCACCGAGGTGAGCGCATGGGTGCCGGTGCAGACACCGCAAATCCGCTCGGTGAACGCCCAGGCGTCGCGCGGATCGCGCCCGCGCAGAATGACTTCGATTCCACGCCACATCGTCCCGCTCGAGACTGCATTGCGGACCACGTTGTCCGCATCGAGGTTGGCTTCGACGCGCAGGTGGCCCTCGATCCGGGTCAGCGGATCGATCACAATTCGCTTGCCGGAACGATCGAGGTTGAACCCATTCGGTGTCTGGACCGCCACCTTCGCCCCCTTTAAGTCGGCTTATCTTTGGGAACTGCGCGATCCGGCTTGTGGGTCAATCGCTTCACGGCCGTGATCGCCGCATGTGCGGCGACGGCCAGCCCAACCGCGCCGGCAGCGGCCATGCCGATCTGATCGGCGTTCTTCTCGATGCCCAACTGCTGGATGGTCGTGAGCCGATCGTAAAACGAACCTTTGTCCCAAAAGCCGTCTTCGGAGCAGCCGAAGCAGCCGTGGCCTGATTGAATGGGGAATGAAACACCCCCGTTCCAGCGAAGAGCCGAACAGGCATTGTAGGTGGTCGGCCCTTTGCACCCCATCTTGTACAGGCAGTAGCCCTTGCGGGCACACTCATCGTCCCACGCCTCGACAAATTGGCCGGCGTCGAAATGCGAACGTCGATAGCACTTGTCGTGGATGCGCTCGGAATAAAACATCTTTGGGCGTCCTTGGCGATCGAGCTCAGGAAGCCTTCCGAACGTGGTGATGAAGGTCACCAGGCCGGTCATGACCTCTGCGATGGGGGGACACCCGGGAACCTTGACGATCGGCTTGTCGGTAATCACCTTATCGATCGGTACAGCGCCGGTCGGATTGGGCTTGGCGACTTGCACGCAGCCCCAGGATGCGCAGGTCCCCCAGGCAATGACCGCCATGGATGCTTCCGCCATCCACCTGAGCCTCTCGACGAACGGCTTGCCGCCGTTAATGCAGAACATGCCTCCCTCATTCAGCGGCGGGTTGCCTTCGACGGCAAGCACATATCTGCCTTTGTACGTAAGACGGGCTTCCTCGAGGATGGCTTCAGCCTGGTG
Organism: Bradyrhizobium sp. BR2003; assembly: GCF_009720285.1. NCBI lineage: Bacteria > Pseudomonadati > Pseudomonadota > Alphaproteobacteria > Hyphomicrobiales > Nitrobacteraceae > Bradyrhizobium > Bradyrhizobium sp. BR2003. The sequence goes on along the minus strand of NZ_SMYJ01000051.1, from coordinate 38,212 downwards.
ACCTGCTGCAGCCATGATCATATCGTCGTAGTCGAGCGAAATCATCGACAACAGCACGTCTTTGATTAACGGATGGGCCGAGCGAATAAAGCTTTCCGAGCAGCAGGTACACTCGAGCCCGTGCAGCCAGATGACGGGCATACGCGGTTTGGTCTCTAGGGCATTGGCAATCCTGCTTGCGGCGAGCGGGCCGAGTCCGAAGCTCGAGGCCGTCAAACTGCAAAACTTGTGGAAACTGCGTCGCGTGATACCTTGGCGTCTGATCACGCTGTAGAACGTTTCCGTTGCCCCACTCATGAACCCCTTCCAAGTTTCTCGTCGACCCTGACGAATTGCCTACGTCCAGCAGCAAAAAGCGGGCCACCGCTCGGCAAACATCTGACAGTTACCAAGCCGCCACTCCGTGATTTGCAATGGGACTAGGCGCAACTGAGCGCGCTCGTCGTGCCAATGGTGTCCGGTTTTGACCGTCGACGTGAGAACTCCAACAATGCAGCCACAATGGCTCGTTCCTCGCGGCCAATGCGTCATACTCGCTCTTTAAGCACGGCACGACACCGACCGGCACGACAATTGCCGCAGTTCACGCGGCACCGCACGGATCACCGATTTCAATACAGACCATATCCATTGGGCCGGTTTCATAGCAGAATGTGAGGCGGGGGTACCGTCTAGCCCCGCTTCTTTACCACTTTGGGCCGTCGCGGTGGGACTTGTTCGCCATTCTCAGATGCAATGGAGGCCGCGATCGCAACCACGCAACGACACCAAAGTGGCAGTCACCACCAACAACCCGAACCAGCGACCAAGAAAGGCGCGATAGCAAGCCCTCCGCGCCGCAGCACACCGCCTTCACCTTTCAGGGCGGATCGATCCGATCTGCCCTGGGTCAATGACCCTCGGTACCAAGCGCGCCAGGATTGCGGGCGGAGGGCTGGACGCATTTAACGCTTTCACCCGAAGGCTTTCATCGCGCGAGCCAAGCGCAGGCGAGACCATCGCTTGGCGCATCACGAAACCACACCTTTCTCCGATGAGCTTCGCAGCGATGGCAGAGGAGATCTCGCTGTTTCCATGCACTGGGTCCTCGTCCGACGCGGATAGCAGGCGACGGTGCGGTATTTTTAGTTTGATGTCGATCCGCAGCAGCAAGCATGACTTGCCAATCATCCAAACTGTTCATCGAACGCTTCCGGCGGCAAGCGAACTAGCGAACTATGCCGGCATAGACGATATTCTGGACTTGCTCGCGGTAGTACTTGCGGATCTCTCCGGGCGCAGCCGTTCCAACCACCACGACCAGGCGCTCCTTTGGATCACAGAAAAATTGTGTTCCGTAAGCGCCGGTCCAGGTGAACTCACCTGGATTGCCTGGAACGGCCGAGAGACCCTCGCTTATGCGTACAGCCACGCCGAGCCCGAACCCAAAGCCGGCACGGTGCGGCTCCACATTAGCAACCTTGTTTTTGATCTCTGGCCCAAGGTGGTTGGAGATCATGTGATGCACCGTCTTGGGACCGAGAATGCGCTGCCCATCGAGCTCCCCGCCGTTTAGCAGCATTTGCCCAAAGCGCAGGTAATCACCAACCGTCGCGAATGCACAGGCTCCTCCGCAGTCAAACTGCGTCGGACTTTCGAGTAGCTTGATGCCTTGTGGCTTTCCCGTCAGTGGGTCGTCTTTAAATGGACGCGCGAGGCGCTCGCGTTGCGATCCCGACAAATGGAAAGTAGCATCCAGCATTCCGATCGGTTTCCACAGGTTGCTGGAAAGATACTCACCTAATGGCTGCTCGCTAACCTTTTCCACGACAGCACCAAGCACGTCGGTCGAGAAGCCGTATTCGAATTCCGTTCCCGGTTGGTGCGCCAACGGCAGCTTGGTAATGCCTTCGATGAAAGCCTTCTTATCGCCCTTGACCGATGGCGCTGCGAAATCCGGATAGAGACGCGCCACTTGGTCTGAGCTGTCCGGCGGCGTGCCATAGGTGAGACCTGATGTGTGGCGATAAAGGTCGTGGACGTAGATCGGGGAACTCTGCGCTTCGAATTTTAGCGAACCGTCAGGCTGCGGTACTCCCACTTTCATGTTTGCAAATTCGGGATAGTAATCCGTAAGTCTGGCCCGCAGAGGCAGGCGACCTTGTTCCATGAGGGTAAGCCCAGCAACCGCCACCATCGGTTTGGTCATAGACGCGAGCGCGAATATCGCATCGAGCCTCATCGAGGTTCCTTTTTCAGGATCGAGTTGCCCGTACGCCTTGTAGTGAATCAGCTTGCCGTCTCTGGCGATTGCAACCACTGCGCCCGGCACGCGCTTGGCTGCGATCTCGCCAGCAAAGAACTCGTCCAGTTTGGCAAGGCGCTGCTTGGAAACTCCGACGTCATCGGCGCTCGCTTCGGGCAAAGGCGCGGAGTGCGCTGAATTGAAGCTGATGACAGCGACCGCCGCGGCTGCAACGAGCTTATTCATTGTGTTCCTCGTCAAGAATGGACGGATCTGATTTGCAATACTGCTGCGCGGTTATGACCGGCCAGCTTGGCCAGTACGCCGAAGATGCTTCGATCCGGCCTAGTGCGCCTGCCCCTCACGTGCCTCTCCTGGCACATCGTTTGTCGATGAGGGTCAAAGTGAACATGACCGCAAAGGCGAACGTTACCATACCGCCGGCAACCCAACCTGCCTCGCGCCAGCGCGATGCTTGGACGTAGTCAATGACATAGGCTGACAACACCTTGGTGCGCCCAGGAATGTTGCCTCCGATCATCATCACGACACCGAATGTGCCGATCGTATGAGCAAAGCCAACCAGGCCAGCCTTGAGAAACTCCAGCCGCGCCAGCGGCAGGCCGACGGTAATGAAGGCGAACAACGCAGAAGCGCGCTGACTTGCCACAACTTCCTGCGGGTGGTTGTCCATCGCAACAAAGGCGCTACGGATCGGCTGCACCACCAAAGGGAGCGCCGAGAGAACTGATCCGACCACGATTCCCGCGAAGGTAAAGGCGAGCGTGTGCTCGCCCCAGAAAGAGGCGAGAAGCCCCCCTGGTCCGTTCGGGCCGAGCAGGACGAGTACGCAGAAACCGAGCGCCGTGGGTGGCAGCACAAGCGGCAGCGCGACCATTGTCGCCACCGCCTCGCTCAAAACCGTTTTTGACCGTGCCAACCACCACGCGAGCGGCGCGCCAATCACCAGCAGAATCATTGTCGTCACGCTGGCGAGCTCGACCGTGAGCGCAACGGATTGCCAGATTTCTGGCGAAAGGGCATCCATGTGCGTCAGCCCACCGGCGAGAGCACGTCGCCATACCGGCGCAGCGATCGCGTCGTTTCTGCGAGCAAAAGCAGAGTCGCAAGGCTCATCGGAAACTCCTGTGACGGGGCAGCTTCGACCGGCCTGACGGCGGCCGCTCCTCAGCTCGCCATCCAGCAATCCCCGTGCCGCTTGCGATATGTGGTGGGCTCTGTGTCCGGCGTGAGAAAAACGCGCATGGCTGCCAGCCCTATTGCGGGGTGAACCTAACGTGCTGTCAGGTTTCCGGCATCTTTGTTCTCAAGCAGACAGCGAGCGCTGAACGAGACGGCTGAGTAGCCGCCCGAGATGCGCGCATCCGCAATGCCTCGACGCAATTCCTGACGTGAATGCTGCTTTGAAGTGTTGGTTGTTGTCAGCTTCCCCTTAAAGGCCAGCGTGTATAGGCGCAGAGCCCCCCGTCACGGCCCACCGCGAGAATGGACGCGACCGACTCTCGGAGTTCATTCCGTACTCAACTTTCGCCTTGTCGAGGAGAAAGACAGGCCGCGGACCGCCATCCGGCAATCATGCGCTCACTGTCCTGTGATAACGGAGCAAACCATGGGCATGCGTTAGTTGCCGAGTTCTGAGGCAACGATCTGCTCCAAAAGCAAGGAGTTGCAACGAACCTACAGCGCGTCCGGCCGGTGCAGTATATCGACGGTGATCGTGCCGCGGGCGCGAGAAACACATGCACAGATCTTTTCGTTCGCGTCCTTTTGCTGCTCGCTGAAGAAAACGTCACGGTGGTCAAGCTCACCGTCGATTTTGACGAGATCGATGGCGCAGACGCCGCACTCGCAGCGCCGGCAATCCGAAATCACCTCGTAACCGGCCTCATTGAGGACGTCCAGCAATGAGCGATCGCGCGGAATCTCGATCTCAATGGCCTGATCTGCAAGGCGCACCCGAAAACCCTCGGTCGGCAGCGAGCCGCTCGAGCCGAAGGTCTCGTAGCGTAGGTCGGATAGTGCGCGTCCTACACCAGTCCAGGCCCGGCGCGCGGCATCGAGCATCCGGATCGGACCGCACAAGAGGGTCAAGGCGTCGGGCGGCAGCGAAGCAAACAAGTCATCCAAATTGAGCCTGCGTCCTTCGTTACCTGCATGGACAATAAGCCGCTCGTTCAGCAAGGGAGCGAGAACATCCAAATAGACGGCTTGCTCACGAGACGTCACAGCATAATGCAGAGTGAAGTCGGCATCGCGGCGCGCCAACGCCTGAGCTGCCCCGATCAGTGGCGTAATGCCGATGCCGCCCGCGATCAGGCAGTAGTGCCGGCGCGCCCAGTCAATCGGCAGCAAAGAGGCTGGCAATGTGATGGTCAGCCGGGCGCCCGGCGCGAGTGACCACATGTACTGCGAGCCGCCGCGGGAGTCCTCCGCGCGCCGCACGGCAATACGATAGCCGGTTCGGTCGGCTTCGCCGACCAAGGAATAGGACCGCGTCTCCGGGCGGCCATCGATAGTGACGGCAATATTGATATGGCTGCCGACCGGATAAGCCGCACCATCAAAGTTTTCGGGTTTGATCAGGAACTCGCGGATCGAAGGTGTCAGATCGCGCGTCGCGACGAGCGTTGCGGGTATCCAGCTTTCAATGAACCGCATGGAGATTTCCTTTAATCGCCTGCCATCCTGATGAGGGCCAGTCCTGGCAGCAGGTCAGAATGCGTCCTGTTCCTGAGCACCAGGCGCAGATTGCGCGCCGCTACTCGGGCGTGCTCGCGCATGATTGCCTCGGCCCGTGCGCCTTCGCGATTTTCGATTGCATTAATCACGACGCGATGCTGATCTTGCGCAATCAAGAGTGTGTGGCGCGCATCCGGCAGTGTCGATTGGGTCATCACAAAGCCGCTGGGCGAGGCGAATGGGAGCGCCGACGCGCGATCGACCTGCCGGATCAAGGGAGGACTGCGCGACAATTCGGTCAATAGCGCGTGAAAACGCGCATTGAGCGCGACGTAGGAGGAAAAGGCCTCGACGGAGATTGGATCCTGCCGCACCAGGCCGTCGATCTCGTCAAGACATCCTTTTAGAGGCTCAAGATCGCGCGACGAAACACCGCGCTCGGCGGCAAAGCGCGCGGCCAACCCCTCCACCGTACCACGCAGTTCGATTGAATCCAGGACATCTCGCTCGGAGAATGCCTTCACCATGAAGCCGCCAGAAGGGATCGCTTCCAGAAGTCCTTCCTCCTCCAGCCGAACCAACGCCATTCGCACCGGGGTGCGCGATGCGCCGGTCGTCTCCACAGCCTGCAACTCGGAGATCCGCTCGCCTGGCCGCAAGTCACCCGAAAGGATCAGGTCGCGCAAGCTGAGCTGGGCGCGTACTGTCTGCGAGACGGAACGATCGCTGTCGCGCTCGACCATGCCCCTACTCCGCGGCCTGCCGACCTTGCGACGGATTCTCGGCCTCGATCATTCGATCTATCAAGCGGCGAGCCCACATCGCGCCGGCATCGATGTTGAGATTATAGAAGACCCGGCCTGGATTTTCGTCGATTGCGCGCTGCTGCGCCTCGAGAATGACCTCGTCCTCGCGGAAGATGCCAGAAACGCCTTGCCGCAGTTCGGTGGTCAGGCGCTGTTCGTTCAGGCGATAATTGCGCACGAAGGCCCAGAAATAATGGCAGCTCGTTTTCGTTTCGGGCGTAATGGTGTTGAGGACAATACCATTGACGCCGGCCGATCGGTTGCCTTCCGGCGCGCCAGTTCCAGCGGGCGCCACTCCGACGTCGATATTGATGGTGCACGGCGCCTCGAAACGAATGATTTGCCAGCGGTCCACCGGACCAGTTTTTTGCAATTGCTTGGCCCAGAACGGCGGGGCGCTAATCCCCTTCATCCAGCGCGTTACGGTAGCGGTCTTCTCACCATGGGTGACGTCAAACGGCGCTTCCGCGATGGCGTCATTGCCGATGCTGGCACCGTGCACGAAAGTTTCATGCGTCAGGTCCATGAGGTTGTCGACAACCAGACGATAATCGCATTTCAGGTGAATGGTGTCACCATCACCGGCCCAAGCGGGATCATCGTTCCAGTGCATATCCGGCACCAAGCGCGGGTCGGCCAGCGCAGGATCACCCATCCACAGCCAGACGAAGCGATCGCGCTCGACCACAGGATAGGCACGCACACAGGCGGAGGGGTTGATCGTCTCTTGCGAGGGCATGAAGGTGCAGCGACCCTGCGCGTTGAATTTCAGCCCATGATAGCCGCAGACGACGCTGTCGCCCTCAAGACGCCCTTTTGAGAGCGGCACCAACCGATGCCAACAGGCATCCTCCAGTGCCGCCACCTCCCCGTTGGCGCGCCGATACATCACAATGTGCTTGCCGCAGATCGTGCGCGGCAACAGCGCCTGCTTCACCTCTGCGTCCCAAGCGGCCGCGTACCAGACGTTCGTCGGAAAGCAATGGCTCATGGTGCCGATTCCTCGCTTAAGGACACTGACTGTATACATCAATTCGAAACGAGCCGAAAAAGTGACGAACCCAGGGGCTTAAAATGGAATTTCTGTATACATAATTGATCAAACTACTCGATCGTGCTCCGCTTCGGTGGAGTTTTTTTGCGACGCACCAAACCACCTATCGGATGAATCCAAGCTCGCCATCTGCACACCCGCTGCATCTCGTCCCTGCACTGTCGCAGCCTCGGCTATCGGCGAGGTTCCTGGCCTGCGTAGGGACGCCGGATTGGGCGCTTCTTGGCCGGCAGCACAGTTCCCTTGCCGGGATCAGACGTCGACGTCTTGGTCCCGAGATCGGCCCATGCTCTCAAATCATCCAGTGCGTAGATGACGCGACCGCCGATCTTTCGATACGCTGGCCCCGTGCCATACGTGCGGTGCTTTTCGAGCGTGCGGCCGGATAGGCTAAGATAACGCGCAGCCTCCGGCGTACGCAGGAACCGCGTGGATAGATCTGACATCAAATCGGGCATTTGAGAGCTCCAGGTGAGAGGCCGGCCGCGAACGGCAGCACTTCGCGCCATCATCATGGAGAAGCGCGCTCTCTGGAGGGATACCGAATATCGAGGAAGCGACTTTCGGCACCCCAAGTTGAAAGCGCTATTCGTGGCGGCAAAGCTCACTCCTATCTAGCGCCCGTCCATATCTAGCGACCGTCCAGCCTACGACCTTGGTCTATCGCCACTCGCGGCTTCAAACACGCACCCTTCACGGATGGACATGGCAAGCTGATCGGGCGCCTTCACAATGGGGATGATGCGCAGAAATTCTGCCGAACCATCGGTTTTACAGGACAATACCGGGGCACATCCAACGCCAACGATTGTCGTAACTCAATTCGAACTCGCCACTATATCCGCAGCAAGAATAAGTTGGTCTTGTCCTGCCTAGCAAAGAGTTCAGAGCAGAATGCTCGAGTCGAGAACCGCATCGTAACGCTATCGGCTCGGCGAGCGCCGATGCTGATACGACCTCACATCGACCAGCCGCTGGATGTCGTACGCTTCCATCGCCTGGATGCCTACGATCCAAACAATCAATTTTACCAATGTAACGTACTGTTGCATCAAGTCCCGCAATTGAAGAGTACTGATCACTCTAGGATTTCTATGCCAAGACGTGCCTCGGGACACTTGCCAGCAAAATGCGGCATGACGCTGAGCAACGCCTTCGCGATCGACCTCCCAAATGCCGTTCGAAGATTCAAAGACCTCGTCAGAAGACAGGTGCTTATCCGACGGCGACTGGATCGACTGCAGGTTGGCTCTGGTGCGGATCTTGCTTGACGAAAAAAGATAACGTAACTGAACGCCTGCCTTTGGAATGACGCGCCGGCTTCCGGAATCGTCTTCAATCGGACACGGCTAAAATGACAGCCTCGTATGATGCCGTCGCCTCTCAACGACGCAACGGCTCGCATTCGAGTGTATTCGGGAAGGAAGCGTCATGACCACCATGGCAACTGCGGCGCCCGCGCGCGCGTCGCAGACTTGGTATAAAATTCTCTACGTTCAGGTGTTGATCGCGATCGTGATTGGCGCCATCGTCGGCTGGCTATGGCCGTCGGTCGCGACTAACGACTGGGTCAAGGCGCTCGGTGACGGCTTCATCAAGCTGATCAAGATGGTGATCGCACCGATCATCTTCTGCACCGTCGCATCCGGGATCGCACATATCCAGGATGCAAAGAAAGTCGGGCGCGTCGGCGTTAAAGCGCTGGTCTATTTCGAGATCGTATCGAGCTTTGCCTTGGTGTTGGGCCTTGTCATGGGCAATCTGGTCCAAATCGGCCATGGTCTTGCGGTCAAACCGGACGCTGCGGCGGTCGCCAACTATGTCAAGCAGGCGGAAGCCTCGAAGACCGTCGATTTTTTTCTCAATATCATTCCCGATACTGTGGTCGGCGCCCTCGCCCGCGGCGATGTTCTGCAAGTGCTCCTGTTCGCGATCCTGTTTGGCTTTTCGCTAATGGCGCTAGGGGAGCGTGGAGAACGACTGCGCGGCATGATTGACGACGTCGCGCATGCAGTGTTCGGCGTGATCGCCATCATCATGAAAGCCGCCCCGATCGGCGCGTTCGGCGCGATGGCCTTCACAATCGGCAAGTTCGGGCCGGCGGCCCTCGGTAATCTGATCGGACTGATCGTACTATTCTATGCGACGGCCGCAATATTTGTGGTTGTCGTGCTCGGCCTGATCGCGCGAATCGTCGGCTTCTCGATCTTCAAGTTCATTATCTATATCAAGGACGAGCTTCTGATCGTGCTTGGCACCTCGTCCTCGGAAAGCGCGCTGCCGCAATTGATGGAGAAGCTCGAGCGGCTGGGCTGCTCAAAGCCCGTGGTCGGCCTCGTGGTGCCAACCGGCTACTCGTTCAACCTCGACGGCACCAACATTTATATGACGCTTGCGACATTGTTCATTGCCCAAGCACTCGGGGTCGATCTGACCTTTGGCCAGCAGCTCACGATCTTGCTTGTGGCAATGCTGACCTCGAAGGGAGCAAGCGGTGTCACCGGCGCAGGCTTCATTACACTCGCCGCGACATTGTCGGTGGTCAACCCGGCATTGGTGCCGGGCATGGCGATCGTATTTTCGATCGACAAGTTCATGAGCGAGGTGCGAGCCCTTACCAACATCACTGGCAATGGCATCGCCGCTGTGTTCGTGTCCTGGTGGGAAGGCGAGCTCGACGACGCGACGCTACATACCCGGCTCGAGCAGCCCACCGCCGGTGCCGATACACGAAGCTCAAGGATATAGGCTCCAGGTCCTGTCCGTGATTTCAAGGCACGCTCGAACTGAGCGTAGCCAACTCCGAATTTTTCGCAGTTCAAATCGGCACAGCCGAATGAACTGCGAGCCGGAGTTCTTCTCGCGGAATCTGCGGGTCGTACCACGACTCGGTGTCGCGCCTCAACGCGATCCAGATGACGGCGCAAGGTCGGCCGGGGCAGACAACACGATTGCGACCGAACCTGGCCGGCCCGACGGGCAAAGGCACTGGATCTATCCATGAAATGGCTTGGTGCGTGGCCAGCGAACTGGCATCGTCCACCGATGCTGCGGCAGTGATGGCTCGTGAACCAGATCGGCACCTTCACCCGGTCGAGATGGATCGCATAGAGCAAACGTCACGGTGCTCCACTGGCTATCGGCGCTTTAGAGATTTAACGACGGGCGTTTATTGTTTCAGCGTCAGCGTCTTGACGGCCCCGCGGTAGCAGCAGCCCCGTCGTTAGACCTCCCTCGGCGGCATCAGTTGTGCCCGGCCGCGGCCCCCACAGCCGCGCGTGCCTCCCAGCGGGCTATCACAATGAAGGAAAACAGACATCTGAGCCTCGATTGTACGCACGTCGGCGCGCCGTTCGGAAAGGTTTAGAACAACTATACCTACGTTTGTAATGCGCCTTTCTTCGGCACGTGCTGAGCTGTAAGCAATTTACCCGGAACCGCTCTTGAGCGTGGAGCGGAAAGGATTGCCCCATTTTTGCCTAAAATGTTATAACTCTCCCGCCGGAGAAAGGCCGGACGGTCCAAGAATGTATAACCAGATCAATAACTTCAAACGTTCTGCCACGCAGTTTACTTTCGGCAGCATAACGCTGGCGGTGGTGACGCTAGCTTCCTTGTACCTTCAAACACATTTCGCTGCGACGGCGTTCGGCTATCTGCTGGTTATATTGCTGTTTTCATTGATCGGCAGCTTTCTCGCGTCATCCGCGCTTTCGGTCTTAGCTATCGCTGCTTTGGCGTACTACTTTGCGCCGCCGGCGTTCAGTCCGCGGATCGACGACCCTCAAGTTCTTCTGGTGGTTGTCGCATTCTTTACCGTCTCGATTGTCGGAACGCACCTGATTGGAAAGATCCGCCAGGAAAGAGAGGCTGCGCATGAGACTGCGGCCGAGCTCCAGCGGAGCACGGCCGATTTGAAGGACCGTGAAAAGCGGTGGCGCGCAATCTTTGAGCACAATCCGGCCATGTACGTCATGGTCGACGAAGCCGGTACCATCCTCAACGTCAATACGTTCGGCGCGACACACCTCGGCTATGCGCGCTCCGAACTCATCGGTCAATCCGTTCTGAGGCTCTTTCTGGAGGAGGATCGCGAGTTCGCGCGCACATGCATTCGCAGATGCCTTGAAGATATCGGTCAATCGCAGACCTGGGACGCCCAAAAAGTCAGAAAAGACGGCGCGGTCCTGTGGGTGCGAGAAAATGCCAAAGCCATGCTTTGGGCCGATGACAAGTCGGTTGTCCTGATATCCTGCGAAGATATCACCGAAAAACGGCAGACGGAGCTTGCCTTACAGCGCAGCGAAGCCCATTTGGCTCAAGCGCAGGAGTTGAGCCACACAGGCAGCTTCGGCTGGAACTTCGCCACCGGCGAGGTTTTTTGGTCAAAAGAGCTTTTTCGAATTTTCCAGTTGGATCCGAAGACGATACCGAGCCCGCAACTCGTCGTCGAGCGCACGCACCCGGAAGATCGAGCTTCCGTCCAACAGACGATCGATCGAGCGATGCAAAACCCACAGGAGTTCGAGCATGAGTACCGATTGCTGCTACCGGACGGCTCGGTGAAGCACATCCGCGCGCGGGCGCGGGCCACGACGACTGCCTCTGGCGAACTCGAGTTTGTCGGGGCAGCGACGGACATCACAGTTACAAAGCAAGTAGAGCAGCAGCTACGCCGCAGCGAGGCCTATCTGGCCGAAGCCCAGCATCTCAGTCATACTGGCAGTTGGTCATGGGACGTGCACGGACTCGATTTTGTGTATCGCTCCGCCGAAGTGAATCGTCTCTTCGGCTTCGACCCGCAAGAGACCGTGTCCATAGAGACTATTCGTTCGCGGATCCATCCGGACGACCTGCCGCGGCTTCAGGAAGTGCAGCGACTTGCGAGAGACGGCAAGCAAGACCGCTTCGAATATGATTTTCGAATCTTGCTCCCGGATGGCTCGATGAGGCACATACATTCTGTGGCCCATGTCGTGGTTGGCTCCGACGGCAATATCGCCGAGCTCATCGGGACACATATGGATGTCACTGAGCAATACGCAGCCAGAGAACGCCTGGAAAGCACACTTGCTGCGCTGCGTGAAAGCGAGCAACGCTTTCGCGACTACGCTGAAACAGCTTCCGACTGGCTCTGGGAGACCGGGCCAGACCATAAAGTCACTCACTTATCGGAACATACCAGCGCTGCGGGAATCCTGGCCACAGGCCTCCTGGGCCTGCCGCGTTGGGACATTGCTTGCGACTTGGAAGACGAACCTGAGAAATGGCGGCAACATCGTGCAAGGCTGGAGGCACATCTGCCATTTCGTGATTTGGTCTATCGCACCGTCAACCGGATGGGATGTCCGATCTACGTCCGGACGAGCGGTAAGCCATTTTTTGACGTAAGCGGCAATTTTCTTGGCTACCGTGGCGTCAGCACCGACATCACCGCTATTATCCGCGCAGATCAGGCCGAACAAGAGCTGCGGAAGGCACAGGCTGAGCTCGCGCATGTGACGCGCGTGACGACGTTGGGAGAGCTGACCACCTCCATCGCCCACGAAATCAACCAGCCACTCGCCGCGATTATCAGCAACGCCGACGCGTGCCTCGGTTGGATGGGCCGCAAAACTCCTGATCTTTCCGCCGCACGCTCATCCGTTGAATGGATAATCGAAGACGCAATCCGGGCAAGCGAGGTCATCCGTCGCGTTCGGGCTCTTGCAAAAAAGGGCGAGATCGAAATGCTGCCGCTCGACATCAATGACGTCGTTAAGGACGTCATTGCGCTGGTGAATCGTGAGCTGGTTAGCCACCAAGTGACACTGAAAACAGAGCTAACGGCAGCGCTGCCCGCCGTCCTCGGAGACCGGATTCAGCTGCAGCAGGTGATTATCAATCTGGTGATGAACGGGATCGAAGCTATGGACGCAGTTACGGACCGGACGCGCGAACTGTTGATCCAGTCATCTAGGGACGATACGGAACACGTGCGGCTTGTGGTGACTGATAGTGGCGTCGGCATCGCGGAGAATGACGTCGATCGGGTGTTAGACCCCTTCTTCACGACAAAATCGAGCGGCCTTGGCATGGGCCTTTCGATCTGCCGCTCGATTGTGGAAGCTCACGGAGGGCGTCTTTCTATCGTCCACAGGCAGGGGCCCGGAGCGAGCTTTCGGTTTGACCTGCCGTTGCACAAGGAGGTGGTGTCGTGAACGAACGCTCAAACTCCCAGCGCGAAGGCAGCAGAGCAGAGGCATCGGCAAATGCGATTGTCTTCATTGTCGAAGATGACGTCTCGATGCGTCGGTCGCTTACAAACCTTTTTCAATCCGTCGGCCTGGACGTCGTTGCATTTGGATCGGCCCGAGAAATGCTGCAGAGCAAACTTCCGGACGTCGTTAGCTGCCTGGTTCTTGATGTCCGGCTGCCTGGCTTGAGCGGCCTTGAGTTCCAGACTGAGCTAGCCAAGTCGAACATTCATATTCCCATCATCTTCATTACAGGCCATGGCGACATTCCCATGAGCGTCAGGGCCATGAAGGGTGGAGCGGTCGATTTTCTCACCAAACCGTTTCGCGACCAGGAACTGCTGGACGCTGTGATCGCAGCGACCGAACGCGATCGCAAAAGACGGGAGGCCGAGCAAACCGTCGCGAACCTTAAGTCCCTATTTGAGACGCTAAGCCCGCGCGAGCAGGCGGTCATGAAGCTGGTCGCTACCGGCTTGATGAACAAGCAAATAGCCGCCGAGCTGGGGCTCGCCGAGATTACGGTCAAGATCTACCGAGGACACGTGATGAAAAAGATGCGGGCCCGATCGCTGGCGGATTTGATCAGGATGACTGAGACGCTGGGACTCCGTGCTAACCGTCCCGAACAAACCTAAGTATGATTTTACAATTTAACCGCGCAAGCCCACTTTTCGCCCAGGGATGGCTAATGCCTCGGCAGTCGCTAGTCCCGCGTCAGGAGGGCCTGTCTTGTCCACGCCTTTGATTTCTGTCGTTGATGACGACGCATCGGTCCGTGCGGCGACAGAGAACCTTTTGAAATCGCGTGGCTACGTCGTTCAAACGTTTGTGTCCGCCGAGGAGTTCTTGAGGTCGCCGCGGTTGAACGAAACCTCTTGTGTAATCACGGATGTGCAGATGCCGGTTATGAGCGGCTTGGACTTGCTCGCGGAAATGCGGACCCGTGGCTACGGTGTGCCATTCATTTTCATTACTGCCTTCCCCAACGACCGCGTGCGCGCCTCAGCCCTGAGCGCGGGAGCGGCTGGCTTCTTGGCCAAGCCCTTCGCCGGACATACGCTGATCGAGTACCTCGATGCCGCATTGGAGGAGAACGGCAGCGGCGGAGACACTTGAAGCGATCAGCCGGCCGCCAACCTTATGTCTGATCTGAGCGCTTCGTAGTCCGGAAGCGAAGGCCCGTGCGGCTGCATTTGGTTTTTGTTGAGATAAGTGACTCGCCGACGGTCCTTGACCCTACCCAGCATCCCAACAAGTGAGGCCTGAACAGCCACGGTTAATGGCAGCGAGAGAACAAACCTCAACTTTACCTTTCCAAAGCGGACGAGAGTGAAGGCAGGGCTGCCCAACGTTCCGAGCGAGCACGAAATACTACGCCGGGATTGGGAAGACGATGACTTTACGTAGAGCGCTGTTTTTGGCGCTTCATGAGCGCGCGACACGACTCCGCGAAGCTATCTGCATCCCTTTAGCTCGTCAGTTTCGGCAAATGCGCAAAAGTTGAAAGTGGGACGTGTCATCGATCCGATTATACGTGGCGATTGGTGCTCCCGTCGGGCAATCCGCATTACTTTCGGGCTGATTAGGTCCCTGTGGAACTGATAGGCCGCCCCGGCTTACCAAAAGCCGAGCGGCCCGCGAATGGTTCTAACCGAACCTGCTTGGCATTGGCGCTATCAGGGTTGCGAAGAGCCTTACGAGTGCGACCCAGGCGTCAGTCACGAATGAGATCGGCCGAAAGTTCACCTTTTTGGGCCGTCGGATCGCTCTGCTTCCGAGGACAGTTGGCGCCGGACCGGAGCCATACCCAGATCGTAGTCTCCATAATCTCCGGCAGAACGCGGCGGCGAGCCAGGACTATTATCTGTCACGTTCTTGTATCCGCAGAACTGCCGGGGGAACACGTCGACTTTGCCGCGGGTCTATTCAACAGTGACCGATTTTGCAAGATTACGCGGCTGATCCACGTCCGTCCCCATAACCACGGCCGTATGATAGGCTAGCAGTTGCACCGCGATGGCATAAACCATGGGCGTAAAGCTTGCAGCCATGTTTGGCAACACAATGGTCATGAGTGTATCCACCGTCGAGTCCGAAGCTCCCTTCGCATCGGTGATCAAAATAATGTTGCCGCCTCGAGCGGCGACTTCTTGCATGTTCGAGACCGTTTTCTCGAAGACGTCGTCGTAAGGCGCTATCACCACCACGGGCATGGTCTCATCGATTAATGCGATTGGTCCGTGCTTGAGCTCGCCGGCGGCATAACCTTCCGAGTGAATATAGGAGATTTCCTTCAGCTTGAGCGCGCCTTCCAACGCCAGGGGCGCCGATGTGCCTCGGCCGAGATAGAGCACGTCGCTCGACTTTGCGATATCACGCGCGAGCTTCTCGATCTGTGGTTCGACCAACAGCGCCGCAGCAATCAGCCGCGGCACTTCGATAAGCTCGCGTACGAGCTTCGATTCATCGATCTCGGACAGTATTCCGCGCTCCCTGCCTGCTGCGACGGCAAGCGCCGCCATCACCGCCAGCTGGCAGACGAATGCCTTGGTGGATGCGACGCCGATTTCTGGACCGGCCAGTGTCGGCAGTACGGATTCGCTCTCGCGCGCGATCGTCGACGTCGGGACGTTGACCACGGATATCGTGTGCAGGCCCTGGCTCTTGGCATAGCGCAACGCAGCCAGCGTGTCGGCGGTTTCTCCCGACTGCGAGATGACGATCGCGAGATCGCCGTGGCGCAGAGGCGCCTCCCTGTAGCGGAACTCGGACGCGACATCGATTTCGACAGGCAGGCGCGCCAGCCGCTCGAACCAGTATTTGGCGATATAACCGGCATAACTTGCCGTGCCGCACGCAGTAATTGAGATGCGCTGAATAAAATTAAAGTCGAACGGTAGTGTGAGCGGCAGGGCTACGCGCTCCGCCGCCATATCGAGATAATGCGCCAATGTCTGCCCGACCACTGTCGGCTGCTCGTGGATTTCCTTGGCCATGAAATGGCGATAGTTCGCCTTGTCCACCAGGAGAGACGACACGCCAGACTTTGATGTTTCGCGATGGACGACAGTCCCGTCTGCGCCATAGATCATGCAGATCGTGCGGGTAAGCACGGCCCAGTCGCCGTCTTCAAGGTAGGTGATGGCATCAGTCAAGGGCGCGAGTGCGATCGCGTCCGATCCAAGATAAACTTCGCCGGTACCATGCCCGATCGCAAGAGGTGACCCCTTGCGCGCGCCGATCAAAAGATCCTCATGGCCTTTGAACAGGAATGCCAGAGCGAACGCTCCGCGCAGTCGTGGCAGCGAGGCTTGTACCGCATCCTGCGGCGAGTAGCCATTCTTGAGGTACGATTCGACGAGATGCGCCACCACCTCGGTGTCGGTCTCTGAGCTGAAGTGAGCTCCATTTCGCTCCAGTTCGTCCCGCAGTTGGCGGAAATTCTCAATGATCCCGTTATGAACGACCGCTACATTTTCCGTTGCGTGCGGATGAGCATTGCTCTCGGTAGGTTTTCCATGCGTCGCCCAGCGAGTGTGACCAATACCGCTATGACCCGACGGCGGATCATCGCGCAGCCGCTCCTCAAGGTTTCTCAGCTTACCTTCAGCGCGCCGGCGCTCGATACGGAGACCTTCGAGCGTCGCGACGCCCGCGGAGTCATACCCACGATATTCCAATCGTCTGAGCGAAGCGACCAATTGCTCAGCGACCGGACCACGTCCCAAGATGCCTACTATTCCACACATATCGATCAATGCAGCCCAAGTTCAAGAAACCAAGCGTCCCCTAAAGGAGCATTTTCACGAAATTCGCGCCCGATTGGGAATGGGCTGAATTTGATGCAGTTGCCCGTCACCATCGCATTCACAGGCGTGGGTTCGGTCTCTTTCAACCATCATCGCCTCGCCCAGTCACGCTCTGCCTTTGGTTGTCCGCTATTGAGTACAAGCTGCGATGCGGCTGCGAATGGCGTGACTTCTTCGAGGTGGGCTCTATATGAAGGCACGCTTGCTCGGCTTGGTGCGGCATCTAACCCCGGTACAAACAGATCCGTTGCTCGATGGCGACGATAGCGACCGGCGTCGCAATAAGCCCGCTGCGAGGATATATCGCGCAGGGCATCAGGCTTCATAGATTGAGGACGTTTGAACCAGATCGACAGACCACTTGTCTCACAGTAAAGCGTCATGTCTTATTTGGCTCATCGTCGCTGATGAGCCATTCATGGCTCTTCAGCTCAAACTCCCGAGAAACGAGCGGCGACGCGGCCGATCCGGTTAGCAACTGGTGTGGGGGCACTGAGTCCTCGCACCTTACCGAGGGTCTCGACGAGAGGCTTGCACCGGCCGCGCTCCATTGGACAGAAGGATGCAGCCTCACGGCACTCTCCACATGGCCGGGTGGCGGCGTGTTTACGCAGCCGCTCTAGGCCGGTTTAAGACGCTCATCATACTCGGATGTAAGCTATACGATTGGCATTGAACACTCTATTGTACGAACGTAAGCTTTCGATATCGAAAAGTTCGAAGAACTATACCGACGTTTGCTCCTCTTCATCATTTTGTCTTGCCTCTACCGTCCACTTCCTACGCGAACTGCACTATTGGCAGAAGCGCAGCGGTCGATGCCCCTAGCGACCCGATTGCGTGCTCTATTCGGACTCTGAAGGTGCGGCCGCTTTGTAGACTACGGTATTGGTGAGCAGCTTTACTATGTGCTGGCTTGCATGCCGTCATTCCCCATAAATGCGTCGACAACCGCACCTCAGCATATCGCTCTATTCCGTCGTGGCCGAACCACGCAAATGGATACAGCATGTACCTGGAGATGGATAAGGAACACAGACCGTCGGCATCTATCTCATAGAAAACATAGCTGGAGCAGCGCGTCTAATTGGGCGGCGCGTACGGCGTTTTCGTCCAGCTCGTTTGCTTAGGATCATCGCGGGTGTCAGGCGGGTCGCGTGCGTTCGCTGACGTTCTTTGCTCGAATCTGAATGGTACAGTCGAGAATAAATCAATGTATATAGTGCGCATTTCTAGGTGAAGTGTATGACTAGAGTAACGATCGCTTTTCTCTTGTTGCGGGTGGTGCGCGCTTGCGCATCTAGATCGAGAAAGCGCTCCGCAAATCGCGTTTCGAAAGGACGCCCTCGTTCCGGCGGAACTAAGAGAAACCATGGCGGCTCAGGACTCAAAGCGGCGCGTTGCGCTGGTCACCGGCGTGACCGGGCAGGATGGCGCGTATCTCGCCGAATATCTGCTCGGACTCGGTTATTTCGTCCACGGCATCAAGCGCCGGTCGTCTTCGCTCAACACCGCGCGCGTCGACCATCTCTACCAGGATCCGCACGTTGGTAACGTGCCATTCCTGATGCACTACGGCGACATGACGGATTCGACCAATCTGATTCGGCTGGTGCAGCAGATCCGGCCGACCGAGATCTATAATCTCGCCGCGCAGAGCCACGTCCAGGTCAGTTTCGAGAGCCCGGAATACACTGCCAACGCCGACGCCATCGGCGTGCTTCGGCTCTTGGAGGCGATCCGCATCCTCGGCATGGAAAAGGAGACGCGGTTCTACCAGGCTTCGACCTCGGAGCTTTACGGGCTCGTGCAGGAGGTGCCGCAGAAGGAAACCACGCCGTTCTATCCGCGCTCGCCCTATGGCGTCGCCAAGCTCTACGGCTACTGGATCACGGTGAACTACCGTGAGGCCTATGGCATGTTCGCCAGCAACGGCATCCTGTTCAACCATGAGAGCCCGATCCGCGGCGAGACCTTCGTGACGCGCAAGATCACCCGCGCCGTTGCGCGCATCGAGGTCGGCCTCGAGAACAAGCTCTATCTCGGCAATCTCGACGCCAAGCGCGACTGGGGCCACGCCCGCGACTATGTCGAGGGCATGCACAGGATCCTGCAGGTCGACGAGCCCGGCGACTTCGTGCTCGCGACCGGCGAGACGCGGTCGGTCCGCGAGTTCGTCGAGCTGGCGTTTGCCGAGGTCGGCCGCAGCATCGAATGGCGCGGCAAGGGCGTCGAGGAGGTCGGTGTCGACAAGGCGTCCGGCAACACCCTGGTGCAGATCGATCCGACCTATTTCCGCCCGACCGAGGTCGATCTTCTGATCGGCGACGCCAGCAAGGCGCGCGCCAAGCTCGGCTGGGCGCCGAAGACGCCGTTCGCGCAGCTGGTGAAGGAAATGGTCGCCAGCGATCTCGTCGAGGCCAGGCAGGACGCGGCCAATGGCAAGCACGGCGTTTGAGCTGAAGGGCAAGACGGTCTTCGTTGCCGGCCATCGCGGCATGGTCGGCTCGGCGCTGATGCGCCGGCTGGCGCGCGAGGAGGCCGATCTCCTGACGGTGTCGCGCAGCGAGGTCGATCTGCGCGACCAAACCGCGGTGAATGCCTGGTTTGCCGCGAAGCGGCCGCAGGCCGTGTTCCTCGCTGCCGCCAAGGTCGGCGGCATCGTCGCCAACAACACGCTGCGGGCCGAATTTCTCTACGACAATCTGGCGATCTCGAGCAACGTGATCCAGGCGGCGCACGCCAATGGCTGCGAGAAGCTGATGTTCTTCGGCTCGTCCTGCATCTATCCGCGCCTGGCGCCGCAGCCGCTGCGCGAGGATTCGATGCTGACCGGCCCGCTGGAGCCGACCAACGAGCCCTATGCCATCGCCAAGATCGCCGGCATCAAGATGGCCGAGGCCTATCGCAGCCAGTACGGCGCCGATTTCATCAGCGTGATGCCGACCAATCTTTACGGCCCCGGCGACAATTATCACCCCGAATACAGCCACGTCGTCGCCGCGCTGATCCGCCGCTTCCACGAGGCCAAGGTTTCCGGCGCCGGCAATGTCGTGGTGTGGGGCACCGGCACGCCGCGCCGTGAATTCCTCTATGTCGACGATCTCGCCGACGCCTGCATCCATCTGATGAAGACCTATTCCTCGCCCGAACTGGTCAATATCGGCACCGGCGAGGACATCACCATCGCCGAGTTCGCACTCATGGTCGCGGCCGCCGTCGGTTTTCGCGGCGAGATCAGCTTCGACACGTCGCGCCCGGACGGCACGCCGCGCAAGCTGCTCGACATCAGTCGTCTGGCCAGGCTCGGCTGGCGTGCCCAGACCTCGCTGGAAGATGGCATTCAGCTAGCGTATCGGGCATATCTCGCCGACAGCAAATGGACGGCACTGCTTGTCCCCGACAAGTGGCGTAAGCACGCCCATCCGAGGATCCGTGCGCGGGTATCCCCTAGCTGGCCTCGTCGCTCGCGTAACGATTAACTTTGCCGCGCGTTGCCCAACGCGCTTCGTCAGCAGCGCTCGGTTGGACGTTCGATCATCCAAATGACACGCACACCCTAGCTACGGTTCAGCGAGCCAACTCGCATGAACAGATGCTTGTGATCGAGACGTACCGTTTTACTGCTATCAGGTTGAGGCCTGATCGACTCTCAGCCTTGAACGCCGGCGCCGCGGCCGATCATTGGCTCGAAGCGTGCCGGTGCCCTTTTCCTCTCGATCGGCGGCCTAGCGAGGGTCGGCCATAACCATCCGCGCCGACAGCGTGACGATGCACATGAGCGCGCCTAACATGCCGAACGCAAAAGGCAAGCCGGTCATGTCTGCGACAAGCCCGATGCTGGCGGGACCCATCAGTATACCCGCATAGCCAGCAGTCGTGATGACCGCGATCGCAACGCCTACCGGCATCACCTTCTGTTTGCCGGCGCGGCGACACAGTACAGGTACAACATTTGAAATACCCAATCCAATAAGAAGGAACCCCGCCATGGCAATCACCGCAACCGGCGCGGCGACCACAGCCAGGAAGCCTATCATGATTGGTAGAGTTCCGAGCATCAATGTGGCACGGTCGCCGATTCGCTCCACCACGGCATCTCCGCCGAGACGTCCCGCAGTCATCGCGATGGCGAAGAGCATACAGCCAAGACCTCCATGCGCCTCAGCGAGAAGATCTTGCCCAACGAGAAGCAAAGCGCTCCAATCAAGCATTGCACCTTCGACAAGAAACGTAATAGCCGCCAGCGCAGCTATTAGCACCACACTGCGATGGGGCAAGACAAACACAGGCCCCCGCTGCCTTACACTCGTTGCGGTCAACCGCGGCCAAGCCGACACAATCGCGATCATCATAAACGTCGAACAGACTAACGTCGAAGAAAGCGGACCAAGCTGAAGCGAAAGGAACACAGTCACGGCAGCAGAGCCGGTGAATTCGCCGATGCTGTAATGGGCATGGAAGCCGGACATCAATGGGCGGCCGGTGGCGCGCTCCAGTTCAATCGCATAGATGTTCATGGCTACATCGATCGCACCCAGTGAAACGCCGAAAGCAAACAGCGTGGCACCGAGCGCAAGAGGTGTTCCGGCGATAGCAAGCCACGGCAGGATAAGCGCGAGGCCGAGTCCACCCACGAAGATAATGGGCTTGCTGCCGTATCGCGCATTCGACACGCTGGTCAAAAGCATAGCGAGAACGGAT
This sequence comes from Bradyrhizobium sp. BR2003, assembly GCF_009720285.1. Lineage (NCBI taxonomy): Bacteria > Pseudomonadati > Pseudomonadota > Alphaproteobacteria > Hyphomicrobiales > Nitrobacteraceae > Bradyrhizobium > Bradyrhizobium sp. BR2003. The sequence goes on along the minus strand of NZ_SMYJ01000051.1, from coordinate 16,676 downwards.
CCCATTCCGAGACAGAGCAGCAGAAGACCAAGCATGCGGTCATCTACCGCGAGCCGCTCCTTGGCGAGCGGCACCAAAGGCGCCCACGCCGCGAGGCCAAATCCGGCAACAAAAAACGCAAGCCGCGTCCCAAGCAGGCCGGCCGCCCAATTGGCAGATGGTATCACAGGCTCTCCTGAGAGAATGGGCTGGTGAGCGCCCCTCGCCTGCAAGCGATCCCCAGCTCGACGATGGTGGCCTCACGTTGACATTTTTCATCCCTGCAAATGCGATGCCATCGCAAGAACTCGAGCCACCCCCAGAGGGCAAGCGCCAACGCGGAATGATCGTCAAGCTCCGGACACAGGTTTGGCCTATCTTTCTCGGATAGGCTAGCCGTACGAAGGACGCTAGTCTTAGCTTGTTTCTGACGGTCAGAGGCGCAACAGCTCGAGTTGGCTTTGTCGCAAAGCGCACAAAGCCGACGGCACCCGGACCTTGCGTGTACTTCGAGAAGAACACCACAGCTCGCGCGAACACGGCCGTCAGCTCTCCGGCAGCATTTGCTGTCAGTCTGGAAGCTCTCGTAAAAGCAAAGGCGCTGCGCCTGAGCTCAATACAACGAACATTCACGGAGGACCGGAGCTGACCGCGGGAAGCTTCTACACTACACCGGGGCAACGGATCGCGGCAGATTGAAGACATTTGAAACCGGGCTTACCGTCTTTGGAAGCAGGCTGGCGAACCGGCATGAGCGATGGACATCTTCTGGTACGAAGCGGAAGCCGAGTTGTTGGCCGAGAGGTCCCCAAGAGATGACAGACAACCTGTCGGTTCAACGGCTCAGCTCTCGAACCACCTGTTGAGGGCCTAGCGCAATGGCACCACCGACGGCATGGCGTTGGCTTAGGAACCATCACCTCATTAGGGCGTCGCTTACTCTTTCCGGAGGTCGCGTTGACTTGCGGCCCGCACGCTAGCCGAAGATAACCCAGGGCCCTGACGTACAATGGAACGACGCTTGCCGTCGTGATGGCGGCATCCGCCGATCTCACTGATCTTGCCTTCGGGTTCAGCTTGACTGGGGGAATCATTGCTGCGCCGATCCGAGATCAGGACCTCGACATCGTCCGGCACGGGGATAGCGTGGAGCGCGGATGTGGCTCACCTCCGACCGGAGCGACTGCCTTGCAGCACGGCGGTGGCGACCGGTCGGCCCGCTGCGGCCTCCGCGGGACCGAAAGCCTGGCCGACGCCTGTTCGCCCACCCCACATGTCACGAGTGACCTATCGCTCGCAGGCGAAGACATTTTCTTGCTGTGCACGGGCTGACCACGGCACGGGATATCAATCGTGCGACCCGGGCGACGCACGCCGCCGGGCTTTACCGGCCTGGTTCAGGGTTATTGCTCCTACGCGAAGATGTCGGCCGACAAAATGCCCTCGACGAGTTCGCGCAAGCGATGGCCGCAGAGGAGGGTGTCGTCGGCTCCTTAGGCGCGCTGGTTCTCACCAGCCGCGTATCGTCGCAGCCACCGAGAACGTGTCGAAGCGACTCGGCAATACGCCGGCCATCTGCCGCAAGAGTTATGTCCATCCGGAGATCCTGAGCGCCTACATGTCCGGCGATCTCGTCAAAATGACCGAGGCCAAGATTGCGCAGTAGTTCAAGCGCCAATACGGCAACCTCACTTCGGATGAGATCATGGTCCTCGCCTTCCTCCACAAGCGGCTTCGGACCTCAAGTCCGCGGATCAGCCATAACGCTTGGCCCTGGCGTACCACGCGGCGTAGGGGGTGTTCTTGACGGCGTATCGGTTGTCGGGGGCGCCGTCGTCCCACCACGCCGGCCCACGCTCGCCCAAGCTGCGCTTCGCTTCGTCGATCCTGCGATGGGCTTCCAGTTCGGCGTCGCGATCTCTCGCGCTTTTAAAACCTTGACGGCCCACCGTGCATCCACCAGCGCCTTGACGAGACGCGCCTTCTCTCGCGGCTCGATGTTCGGATCGCTCAGGTGCCAGAGCTTTCCTTTCAGGACGCCCATCCGGGGTGACGGGATGCTTGATGCCCGCCATCTCAAATGAAGGGCTTGCCCCCTGTGACCGCGACGGTCGTCCCCGACGTGTAGCTTGAGAGCGGGTCAGCCAGCATCACATAGGCCGTGGCAAGCTCCGCCGGTTGACCGGCGCGCTTCATCGGCACTTGCTTGCCAAAGTTCTTCACCGCCTCGTCCGGCATCGTCGACGGGAGCGGCGTCCAGATCGGGCCCGGCGCCACGGCGTTTACGCGTATGCCTCTTTCGGCCAGCATCTGAGCCAGGCCGCCGGTGAAATTCTGAATGGCGCCCTTCGTCGTGGCGTAGGCGAGCAGAATGGGGTTCGGCATGTCGGAGTTGACCGAAGCAGTATTGATGATGGCGGCGCCCGGCTTCATGTGCGGCACAGCCGCCTTCGCAAGGAAGAACATCGCGTGGATGTTGACCTCGAAGGTCATGCGCCATTCCTCGTCGCTGATGTCGCCGATGTCGGCGAAAGTCGCCTGGTGCGCGGCGTTGTTGACGAGGATGTCGACGCCGCCGAGGTCCCGTACAGCACGACCGACCACGGCGCGGCAATGGTCGGCCGAGCGCAAGTCGCCATCGACCAGGATAGCTTTGCGGCCCTCCTTTTCGATGAGCGCTGCGACTTCCTTGGCGTCGTCGATCTCGTCGAGGTAAGCGATCAGGATGTCGGCGCCCTCGCGGGCGAACGCGATTGCGATCGCGCGCCCGATGCCGCTATCGGCGCCAGTGATGATCGCACGCTTGCCTTGGAGCCGTCCCGATCCCTTATAGCTGGCTTCTCCATGATCTGGACGATCGGACTTTCAAGCATTCCGCCCTGCTTCGGCATCGGGGCCGCCTTCGCGTCTGCACCGGTCGGACGGTCGCCGGTAGTGTTGGCAGCGCCCGCGGGCTGCACGAAGACGTCTCCCCCCGGAACGCCGCAATCCTGCACGATGTGCTCGACAGCGAGCTCCGCCGCTCGCCGGGTGGGGGATTCTGCGATGACGGTGCTTTCCATTCGGACTCCTTGCGGCAGGCGGCTGCCATCAACCGATCGCAGACGTGACAGTTCCTATATCCCGCCGCCTCCGCCGGCCCAGCAGCCAAGGAACGGCGCAGGGATCCGCTCGTTGCATTCGAAAACTCCGCCCGAATGTCGAGACTGACGACGGAAACGTTGTTGGCTGCGTGGCCCGCTTAGCCATCGCCGGCCAGTTAGGAACACTTCCTATTTGTCGTCGTTTGCCGTGCGGCAATTCAATAATGGGAGACATCCATGGGTTTCTTCACCAAGGACATCAAGACGCTGAACGACCTCTTCGTGCACACCCTGCAGGACATCTATTACGCCGAACAGCAGATTGCGAAGAATCTGCCGGATATGATCGAGAAAGCGAGCGACCAATCCTTGAAGAAGGGTTTCGAGACCCACCTCGCGGAGACCAAGAAGCAGATCACTCGGCTCGAAAAGGTCTTCAAGATGCACGGCGCCGAAACCAAGGGCGTGGACTGCCCCGCGATTGACGGCATCCTCGAGGAAGCCAATGACGTAGCCGGCGACGTAGACGACACGACGGTTCTCGACGCCGCCCTCATCGCGGCCGCGCAGGCCGTCGAGCACTACGAGATCACGCGCTACGGCTCGCTGATCGCGTGGGCGAAGAAGCTCGGGCGCGACGACTGCGCCTCCATTCTCCAGGAAAACCTCGACGAGGAGAAGGCAACGGACAAGAAGCTCAGCGACATGGCCGTCAACAGCGTGAACCAGCGGGCCGCATGATACTCGCTAATGCGAACGCCGGCTGCCGACAGAGGCGGCCGGCAGCCTTAGAGATCCAACGCCGGCGTGCCGGAACGCCGGTACACCGTGATGGGTGAACTCGCATCGTACGTCGGCGGCATCGCAGCCGTCCTGGCGTCGCTGTCCTACCTTCCGCAGGTTCGGAAAGCCTGGCCGCGCGGATCGACGCAAGCTCTCTCTCTGGGCATGCTCGCGGCGCTTACTCTCGGCCTCTCGTTGTGGGTGGTCTACGGCCTACTACGCTACGACTGGGTCGTCGTCGGCGCGAATGCCATCGGGGCCACCCTAGCCGCCATCGTGCTGGGTTGCAAAATCCGTGACCTCTAACCTAGATGCCTAGGCCGATCGACGGCATCTCCACCTTCGGAGACCGCTTTGCTCAACTCCGTCGCCGCGGAGAGACCGTAAGAGTCTCGGCACAGGCTACGCGCTGCGCAGCCGGTCCGACTGCCGCAATTCCGGGTCGCTCTCTCCGAAGAGCAGGCTTGCAAGAAGCGCTTTCAGATCGCGCGCCACGGCGAAAGAGCCGGCCGAAGCGGTACGGATAGTCCGTCAAGAATATGATGCGGTCGGTGCCGAGCACGTCGATGGCCCAACGCAGGTATCTCTTGCTTCCATGCCGCTCGGCGTCGCCGTGACGTTGCTTTGGAAGTATTCGGCTCTGGTCATCTCGAGGCTAAAGTGCCTTCGCCAAATAGGTCGCTGTGCGGCTTCCGGAGGCGGCAACCTGCTTCGGCGGCCCTGACGCCACGATACGGCCACCCTCATCGCCTGCTCCGGGCCCCACATCGAGGATCCAGTCGCTGTTCGCGGCGACCGACATGTCGTGTTCGACCAGGATCACGGTGTTGCCGGCGTCGACGAGGCCTTGAAGCTGCCTGCTCAACCTCCGAACGTCGGATGGGTGCAGGCCGGTCGTTGGTTCGTCGAGAACGTAGAGCGTCCCGCCGCGCTGCGCCCGCTGCAACTCAGTCGCAAGCTTGACGCGCTGCGCCTCACCTCCAGAGAGCTGGGTCGCCGACTGACCGAGCCTGATGTAGCCCAATCCCACCTCTCGGAGCACGCCCAGCGACCGGGAAAGCATTTCGTTTTCTCCGAAGAACGCGAATGCCACGTCGACCGTCATCGCCAGCACCTCAGCGATCGACTTGTCGCGAATTTTGATCTCGAGCGTCTTCGCGTTATAGCGAGAGCCCTTGCAGGTCGGGCACGGCGTGTAGACGCTCGGAAGGAAAAGAAGTTCGACGCAAACATATCCCTCACCCTCGCACGTCTCGCAGCGGCCTTTGGCGACGTTGAACGAGAACCGGCCGGCATCGTATCGCCTGGCGCGTGCTTGCTTCGTCGCGGCGAATAGCTTGCGCACGTGATCGAGCAACCCGGTGTAGGTCGCCAGATTGGACCGCGGCGTTCGTCCGATCGGCTTCTGGTCGACAACGACGAGTCGCTTGACCCGATCGAGACCCTCGGCGATCTCGCCGCCCAGCGTGCGCACCCGCTCCTCGAGTTCGCCTTCGTCCGGATCCGCCTCCCGGCGTTGACCAAGCCGCTCGGCAACGGCCTCGACGAGAAACTGGCTGACCAGAGTGGACTTGCCCGAGCCCGAGACGCCGGTCACGCAGGTGAGGACGCCGAGAGGGAGATCGGCATCCAGGCCGCCGAGGTTGTTGCGCGTGACTCCCCGCAGCTTCAGCCAGCCAATCGGCTCGCGAACCTTTCGTGTCGGCTCAGCGGTTTCGCCAAAAAGGAAGCGCCGCGTCTGCGATGATTTCACTTCGGCCAGTCCCGCAAGTCGTCCGCTGTAGAGTATCTTACCGCCCTGCTCTCCCGCAGCGGGCCCGACATCAACGATCCAGTCGGCCTGGCGCACCACGTCGAGCTCGTGTTCGACGACGAAGAGCGAGTTGCCCGCGGCTTTCAGACGCTCCAGCGCCCGCAGCAACGCTTCAGTGTCCGCCGGGTGCAGGCCGGCCGATGGCTCGTCCAACACGTAGACGACGCCGAAAAGGTTCGATCTGACCTGCGTCGCGAGACGAAGCCGCTGCAGTTCCCCCGGAGACAAGGTCGGCGTGCTTCGCTCGAGCGTCAGATACCCAAGGCCGAGATCCAGCAAAACCTCGAGACGCCCCGCGAGGTCTTCGACGATCCTTTGCACGACGAGCGCCTTTTCGGGATGGGACTCGTTCGGCTCCGCTCGATCAATATACGGCTTGACGAGCGCGTCCAGCTTCTTCAACGGCAGGCGCGACATCTCAGCGATGTCCAGTCGGGCGAACTTGACGGAGAGAGCTTCCGGCTTGAGCCTCTTGCCCTTGCAGACCGGGCAGTCGTCGCTCGACAGGAATTGCGCCACGCGCCGCTTCATCATCGCACTCTGCGTAGTGGCATACGTTTGAAGAATGTATTTGCGAGCCCCGGTGAAGGTGCCCATGTAGCTCGGTTCTTCCTTTTTCTTCAGGGCCCTGCGTGTTTCAGCGGGTGTGTATCCGGCGTAAACCGGAACGGTCGGCTGCTCCTCGGTGAAGAGAATCCAGTCGCGATCCTTCTTAGGGAGTTCGCGCCACGGCCTGTCGACGTCGTAACCGAGCGTGACCAAGATGTCTCTGAGGTTCTGCCCCTGCCAGGCCGACGGCCAGGCCGCGACCGCCCGCTCCCGAATGGTCAATGCGTCGTCGGGCACCAGCGTCCGTTCGTCGACCCGATGGACACGCCCGATGCCGTGGCAATTGGGACAGGCGCCCTCCGGCGTGTTGGGCGAGAAGGATTCCGCGTAAAGCAATGGTTGGCCGCGCGGATAGTCGCCGGCGCGTGAGTACAGCATCCTCAGCAAGTTGGACAACGTGGTGACGCTACCCACCGAGGACCTGGTCGTCGGCAATCCACGCTGCTGCTGCAGCGCGACGGCCGGCGGCAATCCTTCGACGACGTCGACGTCGGGCACCTGCATTTGGTGAAACAGCCGACGCGCGTATGGCGACACGGATTCGAGATACCGCCGCTGCGCCTCCGCGTATAAGGTTCCGAACGCCAGCGAGGACTTTCCGGATCCGGAGACCCCGGTGAAGACCACGAGCTCGTTGCGGGGAATGTCGAGCGAGACATCCTTGAGATTGTGCTCGCGCGCCCCTCTGACGCGAACGAAGCCGTCACGCGCCTCGGGGGCGGTTCTTCTGGTCTTTTTGCTTTGGCATCCATCCGGAAAGAAGCTCTGTTGGGGCGCAGGGTTCCGTGCAGCGCTATCCTGCAATTACGGTCACCTCGGTTGTCGGAAGGCGCGCCATGACGTCCCCCGAGATTTTCAGATGCGCTTCGACAAGCCCACGCGGAGTGGACCCAAGCCACAGTGAGATAGCGCTTACGACAATCGGGCGCCGCTTTCTATAAGCCTCCCATAGGAACGTTTCCTCTCTCCTCGCCGTTGTGTCCCGGACGAGGACCATTCTGGGATCGATGGCCGGGGAAACGCGAAACGTCACGACCGACTTCGCCAGACGCGATTGGCGCCCGGCCTCTCGCGGCGGCGGGCGCGTTCGGTTGCACGTTCAGCATCAATCCCGACGCACATTCCGTTCCGGAGCTCGACCGCATGCACTGGGGCGTAGAAATGGCCGCAAAGCCAGCGTCCTCGCGGACCGCGTCCTGAACGCGATGCCTCTCACCGAAATCATGCGACACCTGAAGCGTAAGCGCCGCTTTGCGGCGCGCGCCGCGTAACGCCGGTAGCCATGGCGCTCGAAGGAATAGTCTTCGCCGTCTCGATCGACAGCAAGCATCGGTTCAGCAAAATACTCCGACTGTCGGTGACGCTCGTCGCCGGTCATGGCATCGAGGGCGATGCGCACTATGGTCAATTCGTCAAGCATCGGTACTTGACCCGCCGCTATCCTCGATCACCCAATCTCCGTCAAGTCCACCTTATTTCAAGCGAAATGCTCAACGCTCTGCGCGTCGCAGGCTACGATGTTGGGCCTGGCGAACTCGGCGAGAACATCACGACGACCGGCCTCGATCTCGAGACCTTGCCGCTCGACACCAGGCTCCGAATTGGCACCTCGGCATGTATCCTTCTTACCGGCTTGCGGAGCCCATGCGTCCTAATCGATCGATTTCGACCCGGGTTGAAGAGCCGCCTGGTGAGCGACGAGCCCGGGCAGCCTTTCACGGCCGGCGTCATGGCAATCGTGACCAAAAGCGGCGACGTCTCGCCCGGCGACGCTATCCGGGTCATCCTTCCGGCGACGCCTCACCGGCTGCTTCCGCCGCTATGATGCGTTGCCGCATTGCGTCAGGCGGCTTCAAGATCGTGGATGAGAGGCCGGATCCCATCCGGTGTCACATCCAGCGTCGCAAGGGTGATCGGCAGCTTGAAACGGCGCCGGCCGGCGCTTCCGGATTCACGTACAGAACCCCGCCGACCGTTTGTATTTTCGGTACATGGGAATGGCCCGATACGACAACGTCGATGCCCTGGGCGACGGGATCGATGGACATGGCCTTTAGGTCATGGAGCACGTAGACCGTCTTCCCGGCTAGGCTCACTGTCTCGATTTCAGCGTAGTCGCGGCCCCAGTCAGCGGTGTCCACGTTGCCGCGGATTGCGGAAATAGGCGCGATCCGGCGCAACGCCGCGATGATGCCGGGATCGCCGATGTCGCCGGCGTGGATGATGTAGTCGGCGTCGGCCAGCACCTGCAGCGCCTTTGTTCTCAGAAGCCCGTGCGTGTCCGAGATGATGCCTATCCTAAAGGGCATTTTGCACCATGAGCGAGTTGCAGGAATATTCTAACCTGTGCAGCGCATCTCGTCTCTCCGCATGCGATCTACGGCGGCCTCGGCTGGCTCTCGAACACCCTTCGCTCACGTGATCGTGCACTTTTCGTTCGGCGAAAGTTTGATGCAGCGGGAGCTCAGTTAAGCCCCTCTACAGCGCAAGGCAGGCGGCGATTCCGAAGCCGACGACGGCCACATCGCAATGGCTCGCCCTAGAGCTGCCCCCTCCGGCAATATCGCGAAATCCACTCATAGCTAGAATGCTGACCATTCTAAACTCTGAGCAACAGCGCAAATGTCCGCGGGTGCCTTGGTTCCTCCTGCCGCGGGAAATGGCCCCCGCATACCGATGACCAAGGGGCGACCCGATCTATGCGACCGCGCTGTGGCATCGGCGGCGAGGAACAAAGCCCGATCGATGCCGTTCCATCGCTTTGAACTCAAGGAGTGACGTCATGGGACTATTCACAAAAGATATCAAAACCATGGATGATCTGCTGCTGCATGGGCTGCAGGACATCTATTATGCCGAGCAGCAGATCCTCAAGGCGTTGCCGAAAATGATCGACAAGGCCACCAACCGGGATCTGATCACGGGGCTCAGGAACCATCTCGAAGAGACGAACAAGCAGGTCGAGCGCCTCGAAAAGGCCTTTGAGAAACTGGGCCAGTCGCCGAGCGGCACGCAATGCCCCGCCATCGACGGCATCATCAAGGAAGCGGATGAGACGGCTGGCGAAATCGAAGACAAGGCGGTGCTGGATGCGGCGATCGTCGCCAACGCTCAGGCCGTCGAACATTACGAGATCTGCCGATATGGCACGCTGATCGCCTGGGCCGAGGCGCTCGGCCACGACGACATCGTGCGTTTTCTGAACACGAACCTGAACGAAGAAAAGGCAGCGAACACCAAGCTCAACACTGTGGCGTTGCGTAAGGGCGTCAATAAAAAGGCTTCCACCGCCGCCTGATCGCCAATTCCGGGTCTGGCGAATGATTTCGCCAGACCGGCTCCCTCCCGATACTTAATGAGTAGTTGACTGTCGCTATGACCAACCTGACAAAATTGCCGAGCTGGGCCGACAAAGACAATATCTTTACTGTTGTCGAAACGCCGCGCGGCAGTTCTTGCAAACTCGATTTCGATCCCAAGCTCGGCATTTTTGCCTTGGCAAAGCCCCTTATGGCGGGCCTGACCTATCCGTATGATTGGGGTTTCATTCCGTCAACCAAGGCCGAGGACGGCGATCCGCTGGATGTGCTGATCCTGCACGACGCACAGACTTATCCGGGCGTCGTGCTGCGCTGTCGTCCGGTTGGAATTCTCGAAGTCGAGCAGAAGAAAAAGGGCAAGACGGAACGAAACGACCGCATTTTTGCGGTTCCTGATCGGTCTCCGCTCGAAACGAATCTCAAGGATATCCGCGATCTTCCTTCCCATGCGCGTGACGATCTCGAACAGTTCTTTCGAGCGACCAACGCGCTGGAGGACAAGGAGCTGAAGTTTCTCGGATGGCGTAGTCCCAATCGAGCGACCAAGGCCATCAAACGGCTGGCCCGCTGAGCCGAGCTTAATTCCGGATCGAACTAGAACTTCAGGGTCGTTCGTAGACCAAGCACCGTTGCATTATGAAGAACCCTGCCGGGCACAGCACTTGACGGGCTGGTGGCACCTCCGCCTGGATGGATGATATATTGAAAATTGGGCTGCAATGTCCACCCATCCCTGATCTGGTATTGATACACGGCGGTCAGGAGTCCTTCGAAACTTCGCATCGGCCAATTCGGATTAACAAGCGCACGATAATCGGCATCCAGCGATTGTGCGCGTTTCGACACATGCGCGTAGCCGGCCGCAATGCCGAACTTGCAATCTGGCTTTCGATGCCTGCGGGCCTCAAGCAAGTATTGATCGGGCGACCGTCATGCTCGTGCACGTCAAGCTGTCAGCACTCAAGCAGGGACGCGCCTGCGAATATGTCGGGTTTTGCGCTCGGCGGATTGGCGACCATCGTGGCTGGCATGGTCGCGGACTGGGCAAGCCTGCGGCCGGTGGGCTGATGCGGGCCTTTCCGGCGATCTTCAGCGCCAGTGCGACCTTGATCGTCAAAGGCCCGCTCGGCTTCCCGAGCGGGCTTTTTTTGCGGAGCGTTCGCCAAGACGAGGCGCGAATCCGCCCCGCCTTTCCAGTTTAAGAAATCACAGACTGGTCGGCCGGATGCTAGATTGCTTCTCGCTTACTTCTCGGGAACCCAAGTCGTGCTGGCCTTATCGTATTTGAAGCCCGGTGCGGCTTTCAAACCATCCTTCGTTTCGTCCAACGTGAGCCACCACTTGTCGTCCTTCTTTTCGGTCCTGACCGCAGTGAACGGCACGATCACATCCTTCTCGCCGGCCCCCAAGAATCCGCCGACGCCGATGACAAGCCCCGTCACTTTGCCGGACTTATCGACCAACACGTCGTCGATCGTGCCGATCTTGGACTCCTTGGGATCGTAAACGCTCTGCTTGTAGTAGTTGGTCACCGTCCAACTTTCAGGCGGGGCAGCCGTCACCGTGTCCGCGGCGAAAGCGGCTGAACAAGATGCGATGATCGCGGATGCTGCCAGGATAGTCGTTAGCTTCATGTTCTCTTCTCCGATAAGCCCTGAGACGGGCTCCGGAAACGACAACCAGCCCTCATTGTTCCAAAACGCACGATAGGCATTTGCAGGACCGGGCTGAGCAAGACTTCGTTCGCTTATCAACGGTAACGCGAGGTCCGCCGGATAGCTTAAGCGCTGCCGGGGAGCATCCTCATTAGGACGGCTCAGCTTCGGCCTCCGTCACCTTGGATTCAATCTCGAGCATTCTGGGTGCTAACCACCCGACGCTTACCCGCGCTCTGCTCGGTATCATCAATTTCGACCCTTCGATCTGCGGCGGCCTCTACGCTGCCCGCCGAGTTAGAATGCTCGGACCATGAGCTTGGTATTTGCAAGCTCATCGAAAGCATCGGCAACTCTGCGGCAGCGGTCCGAAAAGAGCGGAGACCGAGTTATGACTAGAGAACAGGACGTCAGCGCAGGATGCGCAAGAGAAGCTCGCAAGCAAGCCGAGCTCCTCCCTCCAGGTCCGGTTCGAGATGCGCTGTTGGAGAAGGCTCGCCAATACGAGTTGCTCCTTCAGGTTCACAATGTGGCACCCAGGCCGAGTAGGGCGCGGCACATCAAAGCGATGCCAAGCCAGTCTGCTGCTAGAGAGAGGCTTCGCATGGCCCGAAGTATTGCTTCCAACACCACAACAAGCACCAATTTTCTAGCTTCTTCTATCCCCGCTGCGCTCGATCGACCCGCGGCCCGGCCGCGACGTTCGACGAGGCACGCTCTGGGTTCGAGGCGGCATGGGGCGAGTTGCTGGCGGCCCTGACCGAGGCGGACTTCCGGGCCTGGCGCGATCAGCGCGACTTGATCGCGCGCAAGCAGGCCATGTGGGACCACGGCGAAAAGCTATCTTCTCAACAGCCATCGTCGCTCATGCGCTGTCCCTGCGGCGCGAACATTTGATAGCCACCGTCCGGCCGAAAGCCAGATTCACACCCCAAATCTATGCTGCGCAAGGCGCGATGGAATTCGACGATGAAGATGAAGGAAGACCGCCACCAGGACGATCCCAAGAAGACGCGTCAAAAAGGCGGTTCGGCCGATCTGAGGAACGCTGACTGAGCTTGATTGTTAGGACGCATTATGGCGCCTCCCGTCACCGTTTATTTCATCTGTATCGGCTGCGGCATCGTCTATTCAGCGAGCCAGGAACGCAGCGCAACCCATACGAATACTTCCGGGGCCTTCGATTGCTGGCAATGCGGAAAGCTTATTCATCACTGGGCTGGGCTCTATGACTATAACGAATGGAGAATCACCTCCGTACTGCCCAAGCAACCCAAGATGAGAAATGAAATACGAGGGTGATCGCCCCTACTCCGACCCTGAGAAAGCCGGCCGCTGGATCATGGAGCAATCCATCCTCGCATCGTTCGCCAGGCGGAGCACGCTTTCAGGCAGCGGAACGAGGTTCGCGCGCTTCGATTTCGCCTCTCAATTTGAGGTTTGCCGCTTCCAGATCAGCTACGCGATCCTTAATGCGTTGCTTTAAGCTCGCGTTGAGAGCGCGCATTGAATCTTCGGCGGAGCGTCAGTGCATTAACGGCAGCAGCAGTTCGAGGGGTTCTGCCGGCTGCACAAGGTAGGTATCCGCGCCGGAATCAAGACCGTGCGTCCGGTGGACCGAGGTCGTACAGGATTGCGCCGTCGCCGATTGCGTAATTTTCCTGGACAGGAATCGTTCCTACTGAGTGTGCCAATTTCTTTAGGCCAGTATCGCTGTTGACCAAAGCTCGCTCTAGGATGCGCATGATTTCGCGGGATTACGCTGTGAAGGCGGCAAAGCACTTCCACGAAGTCGGCGATCCGGCCGGCATCTCGGACAATGGCGCAGGTCAAGGCGACCGATGCCGACTGAATATCTTCGGCGGCTGGGCGGCTTTATCCATCTCTCGAAATCTATAATTCGATCGTGAATACTGCTTCGGTCTCCGGTACGGTGACGATTGGGCGATGAGCCCTTATAACGCCGCCAAGGGCCACCCCGCGCCTTCGGCCAGCCCTCTCGCACAAAAGGCCCGCTAAGGGAAAGCGGGCCATTCGCTTACACAGCTTAGCAGCTCAATGCATCTGACAATATGGTTAGAACTCCAGGCCGTCTCAGAGCGAACCTACTGCTCGGTACAGACCTTGGTGGTCTTCACGGCAGACTCGGCTTCGGTCTTGGTCTTGTAGACGCCGTCACCCACAACCGTCGTTGTGGTGGTCGTCGGCTTGGTGTCAACAACGGTGCACTTCTTTGTCGATGCGTCGCGCACAATGTAAAACTCGGCGGCGCTGGCGGCCTGGGTGCCGAGAGCAAAGGCGGCAAGAGCGCCACACACGATCAGCTTCTTCATAATGTCCTCCTCCAGTGGATGCTCGTGGTACGTCCTAACGACGGATTTCGAGGGATGTTCCACTTTTCCCGACGCGATAGCTCATCGTGAGCTTGAATTCGAATTCAGCACGGCTTCATCGTTAATAATTTTCCGAACAGGCCACAGCTATTGCCAACATATCCCGAGTTGGAACTAGCTGCGTCAAGCATTGTTGTTGGCCACCACATTCAGGGAGTTTTCAGATGAACAGGCTTTTATTATTGGCTACCACTGCGGCGGCCGCGATCGCGACGTCGGCTTTTGCGCAAACCTCTCCGAGCACCTCGAACGCGAATCCGCCAGGCGCGCAGCGTCAGCAGGATTCCACATCGGCGACGACGCCCTCCTCGAGCACGACGCCGTCGTCCACGACGTCTTCGGGACCCGCCCAGGGCAACGCCACTTCGACCAATTCTGCTCAAACTCAGTCGTCCCCTTCCGCGGCCCAGAGTGCGACTGGTCAATTATCCCAGACCGGCGCCAACACTGCGCAGACACCGGCTTCGGGCAACTCGCCCAGCCAGGCGCAGACCAGCCAGCCCTCAAACCAGGCCAACCCGCCGTCAAACCAGGCGCAGACCAACTCGCCTTCGACCGGTCAAACCCAGAGCGCAAATCCGCCGGCGTCAAACAACAGCAATCAGGCCCAGTCGCCGACCGGTAGCAGCTCGACTAACACGGCCCAGCACCCGAACAGCCAGCGGGAATCAGCCGACCGCTCGTCGAATACCAACGTGAACGCTGCCGTCAACATCAATGACCAGCAGCGTACCCGCATCAGCACGTCGATCTCGCACCTCAACGTCCAGCCGCTGACGAACGTGAACTTTTCGCTATCGGTCGGCACCGCCGTGCCTCGGGACGTGCGCCTGCAGCCGCTACCAGCCGAGGTCGTCGAAATTGTTCCGCAGTATCGCGGCTACGACTTCGTCCTGGTGAAGGACGAGATCGTGATCGTGGAGCCGTCCAGCTACAAGATCGTTGCGGTCATGCCGTATTCGGGCCGCGCAACGGCGGCGGCGCCGGCGCGGTCCGAGCAGCGCAAGACGACCTTTAGCGATCGCGATCGCGAAGTGATCCGAAAGCACGCCAAGGCGCGCCCCGTGGAGCGCGAGCGGCGCACCACCGGCAGTACGGCTCGCACCGAAATCCGTACCGGCGAGCGCGTGCCGGACGACGTTGAGATCGAAGCATTTCCCGACGAGGTCTACCGAGACGCGCCGACCTTGCGAGAATATCGGTACGTCCATCGGGACAGCCGCACCTACATCGTCGAACCGCACGAACGTCGCATCATCGAAGAGATCGACTGATCTCATCAGAAGAGGAGACAATCATGAAGATCATCGCCCTGGGCGTCGTCGGCGCCGCCCTTTTGGGGTCGGCTGCGACCGCAGCTCCCCTCAGCCCCTCCGCCGTGAGCTCGCCCGAACTCTCCGGCATTCACCTGGTCCGGCTCGTCTGCAACGAGTACGGTCGCTGCTTCCGCAGCCATGGTCCCCGCTACGTCCAGCGCTATTACGGCGATGATGGCTATGTGGTACGCCGGAGCTACGGTTCCTACGGCGGACCCGCCTACTATGATCGCGGCTATGGTTATTACGGCAGCGGCCCGGGCGTCGGCTTCAGCTTTGGCGCCCGCGGCTGGTAGCCGCTACTCAGGGGCCGCTCCTTCGCAGTAACGGGGTGGCGGTCCGACCTCGACAAGATATGACGTTTTGAGGAAGCAGCGCGATTTCTTCGTCGGCGTGAATCGTAACCACACGGTCGGCATCCTGGGGAGCACTCGAGGTCTGCACCACAGAGCCTCCGACTAAATTACTAGGCGCGAGTGTCAGGAAAAACTGGAAACATCGGCCCGAGCGCGAGTTGCCTTCACGGTATTTTTCTTGCGGGAGCCGATACATGGTCAACGACGTCCCGCTCAGAAGCGTGGTGGATACGATTTGGTGCCTCTATTGGGTAAAACATCGCGATGTCGACATTGCGGACAGCCGTCGTTGTTTGCTGGAGCGTCACGTTCAAGGGAGATGGGAAGCGAACTGAGCGAAGCCGATGAACTCACTGGATTGGCTTATCTCGATCGTCTTCCCAAGGACGAATGTTGAGGCTGATGGAGGAGTTCGTCAGACACGCGGTGATCGGCACCGCAAGACCGGAGTGGACGCTGTTGGTCATTGCTGAACTCGCTTCAGCGGCCATCGTCGTACTCCTCGGAGCGATGCTTCCTATCTAACGGATCCATCGATGCGCATCGCTCAACTTGCTCCCCTCGCTGAAAGCGTGCCCCCGAAGCTCTACGGAGGCACCGAGCGCGTGGTGGCGTGGTTGGTTGACGAGCTCGTCGGGCTCGGACACGACGTCACGCTGTTTGCAAGTGGAGATTCCAGGACGAAGGGCAAGTTGCATCCCGTATGGCCGCGCGCCCTACGCCTAGGACGTAAGGGCGTCGATCCCAGTGCAGCCTGTGCCATGCTCCTGGAAGCCGTTGCGCGACGCGCGAAGGACTTTGATGTGATCCACGCTCACATCGATTGGCTGCCGCTTCCGCTGCTTGGCCGGCTCTCCGTGCCCTTCCTGACCACAATGCATGGCAGATTGGACCTCCCCGGCCTTCCTGACGTTGTGCGTCAATTTCCGAACGCAGGGTTCGTCTCGATCTCTGAGCATCAACGGCGGCCACTTCCGGGGGCGAACTGGATCGCGACAATTCAACATGGGCTGCCGTCGCATCTCTTCAAACCGTCGCTGGAGCGGGGATCCTATCTTGCCTTTCTCGGCCGCTTCACCGTGGAGAAAGGTCCCGAAGATGCGATCCGAATCGCACAGGCGGCTGGAAAGCCGCTGCGAATCGCGGCCAAGATTCCTCGCGGTGAGACCCGATACTTCAAGAAAACCATTGAGCCGCTGATCGATGGCCGAGCGGTTCACCTGGTAGGGGAAATCGATGAGGCAAAAAAGCAACCTTTTCTGGCCGAGGCGGCGGCCCTCCTGTTTCCGATTGATTGGCCCGAGCCGTTCGGTCTCGTCATGATCGAGGCCATGGCTTGCGGAACGCCCGTGATCGCCTACCGATCCGG
>NZ_SMYJ01000050.1:0-5034 GCF_009720285.1 Bradyrhizobium sp. BR2003 | reverse complement strand
CTCTGTGGATGGTGATGCGCCGACCGGTCGGAAAGCCGTGCAAAGCGGCAACGGCCCACGAGATTCCAACCCAAGGTGCTGTTTGCTGCCCTTGGAATCGGCTTTCCTCACTCTGCCGCTGTGCCATATTGCTTGCAGATGCGGCCTTCGCGAACGGATGACCCGGCAATGCCCCCTTCCCGCTCCGACATGGAGATCGAATTGAGCAAGCTGTCCTCGCCCCGGATCTTCCTGGTGCGGATGCTGGTATTCCTGGTGCTCTGCGGCCTGGTCGGTGTCGTGCTGTACAAGCAGATCGTCACCGCCTTCTTCGCCAATCCGGGGCTGAACGCCCTGATCGGGGCGGTGCTGCTGATCGGCATCATCCTGGCGTTCCGCCAGGTGATCCGGCTCTATCCCGAGGTCGCCTGGGTCAACAATTTCCGCATCGCCGATCCCGGCCTTGCGATCGAGCGCCGCCCGAGGCTGCTTGCCCCAATGGCCGCGATCCTGGGCGGCGAACGCTCGGGGCGGATGTCGATCTCGCAGCAGACCATGCGGCATCTGCTCGATTCGATCGCAACCCGCCTGGATGAAGCCCGCGACATCTCGCGCTACATGACCGGCCTGTTGGTGTTCCTCGGTCTGCTCGGCACCTTCTGGGGCCTGATCGAGACGGTCGGCTCGGTCGGCAAGGTGATCGACGGGCTCAAGGTCGGCGGCGACGCCGGAGCGCTGTTCGATACGCTCAAGGAGGGCCTCGCCGCGCCGCTCGGCGGCATGGGCATCTCGTTCTCGTCCTCGCTGTTCGGCCTTGCCGGCTCGCTGATCCTCGGCTTCCTCGACCTGCAGTCGAGCCAGGCCCAGAACCGCTTCTACACCGACCTCGAGGACTGGCTCGCCGGCACCGTGCGCGGCATTTCCGGCGATGAAGCCGGCGTTTCCGGTAACATGCAGGGCGCGATCGACCGGCTCCGCACCGCGCTCGAGGAAGGCGGCGGCGGCCGCAGCACCACGGCCGCGATGGCCAATCTTGCCGAGGCGATCCAGGGGCTGGTCGCGCATATGCGCACCGAGCAGCAGATGATCCGGGAATGGGCCGACGGGCAGGGCGAGCAGAACCGCGAGATCAAGCGCCTGCTCGAACGTCTCGCCCGCCAACCCGAGAAGAGCTAGAGCGTTTTCAAGCGAAGTGGATACCGGTTCGCGTGAAGAAAACGCGTCGAAACAAAAATCTGGAGCTTCGTTCCGATTCGATCGGAACGAAGGCTCCCGGGGAGCAAGCCCAAGGAGAGACCCATGGCCCTCGCCCGCTCGCGTCGTAGCGAATCCGGCTTCAACTATTGGCCCGGCTTTGTCGACGCATTGTCGACGCTGGTGCTGTCGATCGTGTTCCTGCTGTCGGTGTTCCTCGTCGTGCAATTCTTCCTGTCGCAGGAGGTCACCGGCAAGGACAAGGCGCTGGAACAGCTCACCGCCAAGATCGCCCAGCTCAACGACCTGTTGTCGCTGGAGAAGCTCTCCAAGCTGACGCTCGACGACCAGGTGGCGCAGCTGCGCGCCGGGCTTGCCTCCGCGGAAGGCGAGCGCGACCGCATGAAGGGGCTGTATGAGGGCCTCGCGAGTTCCGGCAGCGACGCGCAGGGCCGCGCCAACGAGCTCAACAAGGCGCTGGAGTCCGAGAAGGCCGTATCGTCGCGCGCACTGGCGCAGATCGAGCTGCTGAACCAGCAGATCAGCGCGCTGCGCCGCCAGCTCGCCGCGCTCGAAGAGGCGCTCGACGCCTCCGAGAAACGCGACAAGGAATCGCAGAACCGCATCGCCGATCTCGGCCAGCGCCTCAATGTCGCGCTGGCGCAGCGAGTGCAGGAACTGTCGAAGTACCGCTCGGAATTCTTCGGCCGGCTGCGTGCGATCCTTGGCAACCGTCCCGATATCCGCGTCGTCGGCGACCGCTTCGTGTTCCAGTCGGAAGTGTTCTTCGACACCGGCCAGGCGACGCTGCTGCCCGAGGGCAAGACCGAGCTCGAAACGGTCGCGAGCGCGCTGATCGATCTCGACAAGCAGATCCCGGCCGAGATCGCCTGGGTGCTGCGCGTCGACGGCCACACCGACGTGCGGCCGATCAACAGCCCGCTGTTCAAGTCGAACTGGGAATTGTCCTCGGCGCGCGCGATCTCGGTGGTGCAATACCTGGTCTCGCTCGGCGTGCCGGCGCAGCGTCTGGTCGCCGCCGGCTTCGCCGAATTCCAGCCGCTCGACACCGCGCAGACCGAAGAGGCCTACAAGCGCAACCGCCGCATCGAGCTGAAGCTGACGGAACGCTAGGAGGACGACGCCTGGCCAACCAGTCGTCATTGCCGGGCTCGACGGCGTTTGCGTGAACCCGTGGGACGGGCACACGGCACTATCCGGTCGTCGTCCTGGTGAAAGCCAGGACCGTAGCCACCGCACTTGATGATGAACGGGATCGCGGCCCCAGCATCGCGCAACAACTCTCATTTGGGGTAATGGGTCCGGCTTTCGCCAGGACGACACTGAGTGTGCGGCGCCGCTTGTGGGTCACACTGAGTTGCGATTCGGGTAAAGCGAAATGTTCTTTTGCGCGAGGAGCTTGCCATGTCGGGCAACTCAGATGTAAGGCGCCACGCTCCCGAACTTCAGGTCGGAATATCCGCAACGCGAGCCGTTGCCGCGATCGGTCGAGACCTCCATTTACACGGATATGTGCTTCCTGGCTGGCGAGGCGTCCGGAACGCATCAAATGCGGCTGGCGTTGTGTTGGTATCGCAATCTCGCGGACTTGGCGGATATCTCGTCTCCGTCGCGGCTGTGCCTCTCGCTCCAGCCTCACCGCGCCATCTCGGACCTGCGCATGTTCAAGACCAAATTCGCCATCGTCGTCGCCGCCGGCCTCATCCTCGCACCGCCCCAACTTCTCGCGCAGAACACCGGCGGCACCCCGTTGCCGCCCAGGCCGGGCGACCGCGCCGCGCCGTCGAACGGCGTCGGGGGCACTGCGCTCCCGACCCAGTCCGGCCAGCGCGTCGCACCGTCTTCCGGCACCGGCGGCGGCAGCGCCGCACCGGCGCTTCCGGGAGGCCCGACAGGCACCACCGGCAATGCCGACAACCCGCAGCGGCGATGACGTGAGCCAGCTTGCGTTAGAAGTCCTGGCGTCGGCAATTGAACGCGCGGCCGATGCGATCGGCGATGGTCCGCGCCGCACGTCCTCGAACATTGATCGATGAGCGCCGCGCTAGATCGCGCCGGCCGGCTCTGCGGCCGGTTCAACCGGCTCGACCTCGGCGGTCACGAATTTGAGCCCGTAGGTCTTGCCGCGACGCCAGACCACCTCGCAAGGGTAGCGCTTGGCGTGATCGGCGAGCAGCGTCAGCGCGAGGCGGTCCTTCACCTCGAACTCGACCTCGGTCGTGATCTTGGCGCCGCCGGGCGAGATGTCGACCACGGCGCATTCGCTCTCGGTCGCGCCATCATCGACCGTGATCCAGGCCGCACGATTGTTGAGCTGGCGCCGCGGTTCGCGGCTGACCTTGATCCGTGCTCCATTGCTCGCCATCGTCGCCGTCCTTGAAGCCATTGGTCATTGAAAGACATTGCACACCGCGCAGGTCGATCGACGCGCCCGGCACAGAACCGCAGCGGCCACAATGCCGCCCCCCCGTAAAGTCCGGCTTAGCGCGATCGCTTGAACTTTACCGGAATCTTGACCCGGCTTTTAGCGAACAGGGATTCTGCAATTCCATCAGCGGGATACCGGCCACATGCGCAGCCGCCGGCTTGACACGGAGACTGCACTCTTGGTGAAGTGGCGGCCGTGGCCTTGACCACATCCCTGCAACAAGAGCGCTTCAAGCCGCCTTTTCCGACGGAAACGACCCATGCTGATCCCCCTCGCCGACGTGCCGCGCTGGTATGCCGAACGCAAGCCCACGGATGCGATCGCCATCAGTCATGGCGCGGATGCGCTGACCTGGCTCGAGCTCGAGCGCCGCGCCAATGCACGGGCGCGCGCCTTCGCCGCCAAGGGCGTCAAGCCCGGCGACTTCGTCGCGATCGGGCTGCCCAACAGCAACGCGTTCTTCGAGACGACCTTCGCGGTGTGGAAGTGCGGCGCGACGCCGACCTCGTTGTCTTGGCGGCTGCCGCGCGGCGAGGCCGCCGCGGTGCTCGAGATTCTGAAACCGTCGCTGGTGGTCGGCGGCGAGGCCGACTGGAATGCGCCGAATTCGCTGCCGGTGAATTTCGTGCCGGATGGATTCTCCGGAGAGCCGCTCGATGCGCCGGTCGCGCGCTATTGGAAGGCGATGACGAGCGGCGGCTCGACGGGACGGCCGAAGGTGATCCTCGATCACAACCCCGCGGTGATCGAGACCACAGCCGAGGCGACGCTTGGCATTGCGCGCGACACCTCGCTGCTCAATCCCGGGCCGCTCTATCACAATGCGCCGTTCATCCTCTCGCACTTTGCGCTGTTCGGGGGCGGAAGGGTCACCGGCATGGTGAAGTTCGACGCCGAGGAGACGCTGCGGCTGATCGAGCGCGAGCGCGTGCAGTGGGTGAATTTCGTGCCGACCATGATGCACCGGATCTGGGCGCTGCCCGAGGAGGTGCGTAACCGCTACGACGTCTCCAGCCTGAAGATCGTGTTTCACATGGCAGCTCCGATGCCGCCCTGGCTGAAGGAGAAGTGGATCGAATGGCTCGGCCCCGAGCGGATCTGGGAGCTCTATGGCGGCACCGAGCGGCAGGGCGCCTGCGTGATCTCGGGCACCGAATGGATGGCGCACAAGGGCTCGGTCGGCAAGATCGGCGAGACGGCAAAGCTGCGGATCATCGGCGAGGACGGCAACGACGTCGCGCCCGGCGAGACCGGTGAAATCTATTTCCTGCCCAATGACGGCGCCGGCTCGACCTATCACTATCTCGGCGCAACGCCGAAGCGGCGGCCGGATGGCTGGGAGTCGCTCGGCGATATCGGCCGGCTCGATGAGGAAGGCTATCTTTATCTCGGCGACCGGCTCGCCGACATGG
>NZ_SMYJ01000005.1:0-130441 GCF_009720285.1 Bradyrhizobium sp. BR2003 | reverse complement strand
GCCGCGATAGATCACGTCGCGCGGCTTGACGGTGCCGGGCTCTGAAACTTCATACGCCCACAGCCGCGCGGTCGGCGTCTCCGCGATGTAGACGGTCTTCTCGTCCGGCGAGAGACCAATGCCGTTGGCCGGCAGGATGCCGTGCACGGCCTCGACGATCTCGTTCATGCCGGGCTTCAGATAATAGAACGCGCCGACATCCATGTCGCGGGCGCGGCGCTTGCCGAGGTCGGAGAACCACAGGCCGCCCTGCCTGTCGAACACCAGGTCATTCGGCCCGCGCAGTTCGTGCTCGCCGCATTTCGTCACAACCGTTTCGACCTTGCCGGATTGCAGATCGACGCGCTGGATCGAGCCGCCGAGATAATCCTCCGGCTGCGGTCCCGGCATGATCATGTTGCGGGTCGGAATCCAGGAGAAGCCGCCATTGTTGCAGATGTACATCTTGCCGTCGGGACCGAGCGCCGCGCCGTTCGGGCCGCCCGGCACCTTGGCGACGATCTCTTTGCGCCCGTCGGGATAAACCCGGGTCAGCCGCTGGCCGCGGATTTCGACCAGCACGACCGAACCGTCGGGCATGACGACCGGACCTTCGGGAAACTCCAGATCGGTGGCGAGAACTAGGATATTGGCCATGGCATCCTCCCGGCTCTTTGGCTGCAGGCGGCTTCCCGAACGGTCCCGCACGCGCAACGTTGTTGTTTCATCCTCTTATGGCAAACGGGGTTTGGCTTGCCAAGCAATGGCCCCGCAAGGCTGCCCGGCGTTGAGGTGGGATGATGCCGCAAATGCCTTGCGAAGCAGGGACCCATACTCCGCGGCGGATATTGTGAATGGGACTCGTCGTTCGGGCGTCACTCAACAATGACTGCCTGTGGTTATGATCCCTGCTCCCGTGCGCAATTGCGCACTAGGCAGGGACGACACCGAATAGGTGGCACGGTCAGTGAGTCAGACTCCGTCGTCATTCCGGGGCGTGCGGAGCACGAGCCCGAAATCCATCGGGCCGCAAAACTGATGGTGAAATGGATTCCGGGCTCGCGCTCCGCGCGCCCCGGAATGAGAGAGAACGAGTACCCTAGCTCAACGCACCCGCATGCACCCACCAAGTGGGATGCGCGGCGCGGAGTTGTTCGCCGGCGGCCTCGGCGTCGGCGTCGGTTCCGAACACGGCAAAGCAGGTTGCGCCGGAGCCCGACATGCGCACCAGACGAACGTCCCTAGTCGCACGCAGCGCGGACAGCACGTCACTGATGACGGGCTCGATGCGCGCCGCGGGGGCTTCGAGATCGTTGGTGCCGCGCTCCAGCGCCGCGATCCAATCGTCGATCGTGCGGCCCGCTTCCGGCCATGACAACGCCTGCATCACGACGTCGGTGGCGCCGATCAGCAGCTCGCCATTGCGCAGCCCGAGCGCATTGAAGACGTCCCTGGTCGCAACCGGCACGCGCGGATTGACCAGCACGCACGGCATTTTCGGCAGATCGAGCGGCAGCAGGCCTTCGCCGACGCCGGTCATGTCGCAGGCGCGCGAGGCGACGCAGACCGGCACGTCGGCGCCGGTCTGCAGCGCGACTTCCATGATCCTGCTATCGTCGAGCGAGAGCTCGTTGAGCCGCGCCAACAGCCGCAGCGCCGCCGCGGCGTCCGCCGAGCCGCCGCCGATGCCGGCCGCGACCGGCAACACCTTCTCCAGCGTAAAATGGCCGACCTCGAGGTCCGCGACGCGCTCGCCGAGCAGGCGCGCGGCCTTGAGCACCAGATTGTCAGAGGTGTCGCCGCAGGCATCGGCCAGCGGCCCCGCCATCGAAAGCGACAGCTCCGGTCCCGGTTGGAGCGTCAGGCGATCGGCGCAATCGGCAAACGCGACGACGCTCTCGAGGTCATGAAACCCGTCGACGCGCCGCCCGACAACCTTCAGCGTCAGGTTGACCTTGGCACGCCCTTCTTCAATCAGCGCCGGCACGGCGATAAACCCCTAAAAAACAAACATCGTGATGCGATTAGCGTAAATCGCCGCACGATCCTATCCCTTTGTTTGGATGGAAATTCCAGGATTTGGGGTGCCGAATCAGCCTGCCTTCACCTCTCCCGCTTGCGGGGGAGGTCGGATCGTATCGAACGATGCGATCCGGGTGGGGGCTCTACCCACGGAGAGAATCTCTTTGCGGAGATACCCCCACCTGGCCCTCCCCCCCGCAAGCGGGAGAGGGAACGGTGGGAGCTCAGCAAGCGGACGGCGACTCAGCCGCCCTTGCCGTCGTCGTCCTTCTTCTTCTCGGCGGCGGCGGCGTTGGAGGTGTCGTCCGGCAGGCCGTTGTCGATCTTGGCCTGGATCTTCGGCAGCTCTTCCGGCTCGGGCTTGAGGTCGCGGGCGTGCGCCCACTGGAACTTGGCTTCCAGGGTGCGGCCGACGCGCCAGTAGGCGTCGCCGAGATGGTCGTTGATGGTCGGATCTTCCGGCTTCAGATCGATCGCGCGCTCGAGGTTCTTCACCGCCTCCTCGTAATTGCCGATCCGGTAATAGGCCCAGCCGAGCGAGTCCACGATGTAGCCGTCATCAGGGCGCTGATCGACGGCACGCTTGATCATCTTCATGCCTTCGTCGAGGTTGATGCCCTGGTCGATCCAGGAATAGCCGAGATAGTTCAGCACATGCGGCTGCTCGGGCTGCAGCTCGAGCGCCTTGCGCATGTCGGCCTCGGCCTTGTTCCACTGCTTCGAGCGCTCCTCGCAGATGCCGCGATAGTAATAGGTGACCCAGGCGTTCTTGTCGCCGCCGGCCGGCAGCGCGTCGATCGCCTGCGAATAGGTGGTGGCGCAGTCGGCGAACTTCTTGCGGCCGCGCTCGATATTGCCGAGCGCCAGGATCGCCTCGATGTCCTTCGGCTGATCCGACGTGACTTCCTTGAGGATCTTGATCGCCTCGTCGCTGCGGTCGGCGGCGTCGAGATTGGTCGCGAGCTGGATCTGCGCGTTGCGCTTCAGCGGCGAGGACGCCGGCATCCGCTCGTAGACCTTGATCGCCATCTGCGGCTTCTTCACCGATTCATAGAGATCGGCGAGCGACAGCAGCGCCAGCGGATGGTTGGGCTGCAGATAGAGCGCGAGCTGCAGATAGACCAGCGCGAGGTCCTCGCCGCCGCGGCGGGTCAGCGTCGCGCCGATGCCGTACAGCGCCTCGGCCGCGCCGGCCTGCGGTGACTCGACCAGCGGCGGCAGCTTCTTGCCGGCCTTGGTCTCCTTGATGCCTTCCAGCACCAGCGGGTGACGCGGCAGCTTCTTGTCGAAGGCCTCGTACATCGCGGTCGCGGCGGCAGCGTCCTTGTTGCGCGAGGTCCAACGCGCATATTCGTCGACCGTGCGCAGCATCGAATCGTCGAGCTTGTAGACGCGCTCGAAGCGGGCGCCGGCATCCCTCTCCTTGCCGGACAGCTCGTAGATCATGCCGGCATGCAGGTCCTTGAAGATCGGGTACCATTCCGGGCCGGTCAGCTTGTCGATCGAGGCGACCGCGGCCTTGCTGTCGCCGGCGCCATAGGCGGCCCAGGCCGACAGCAGCGTCGCGACGAGATCGGTGATCGGGCCGCGCACCGACTGGTTGATGTTGGACTGCGCGGCGGCATATTTCTTCAGCTTGAGATCGCGCACGCCGACGACCAGGCGCGCGACACGGTTGGCCTTGTCCTGGGTCAGGATGCGGTCGGCAAGCTTGACCGCCTCCTCGATGTCGCCGTCGGCGAGCGAGGAGATGAAGGCGCGGTCGAGCAGCTCCGAATTCTTCGGGTCGGTGCGCAGCGCCGAGCGGTAGAACGCCGCGGCCGAGGTCGCATCGCGCTCGACGCTGGCGTGGCGGGCGGCGAGATAGCTGCCGGCGGTGGTCAGCGACTTCAGGTCGTTCTTGGACGGGAATTGCGCGGTATTGTCGGTCGGATGGTCCGGCGTTTGCGCTGCAAGCTGCGCAGGCACGGCAAGCGCCGCGGCAGCGAGAACGGCAATCGTCAGGCGGTGGAATCGGGTGGACAGCATCACGGTCGCCTTGCTCCAGGGATTTACGCCAAGATGGATTTTATGGCCAAGATCTTGCGATCAGTCTCGAAATGCGAACCCAAGCGGCGGCATCACGGCGAGGGACAATGCCGCTTTTGGCGCTTATCCGCAAGGATCGCCCAAAGGCAATCCATGACGAATCAATTGGCAGATTAGGCCTTTAGGCCCGCCGATCCAGCCAGCCCCCGCAAGACGCTTCCACTATGGCGGTATCGTGACCGGGCCGGGCATATTCGCGCGCGGACGCAAAAAGGCGCCCCGGGAGGCTCGCCACGCGGCCAGTTCCACTTCACCCCTTGTGGGAGAGGTTGGAATTCATGCGAAAGCTTGAATTCCGGGTGAGGGATTCAGGTCTATCCGTCGATCGAAGTCTCTCGATGGACCGGTACCTCTCACCCGGATTGCACCTGTCGATGCAATCCGGCCTCTCCCACAAGCGGAGAGGCACAGCGCAGGTTGCGGCAACTCGCGCGGCCGCCTCACGCAAATGTGGTCGGCCGCCTTGAGCTCACCGTCGCCTTACATCGCCTCGTAGTTCGGACCGCCGCCGCCCTCCGGCGGAACCCAGGTGATGTTGCCGTTGGGGTCCTTCACATCGCAGGTTTTGCAATGGACGCAGTTCTGGGCGTTGATCTGGAAGCGCGGACCGGAGGACTCCTCGACCCATTCATAAACGCCGGCCGGGCAATAGCGGTTGGAGGGCCCGGCGAACACGTCGTGCTCCGAGGTCCTCTGCAGATTGAGGTCGGCGACCTTGAGATGGACCGGCTGGTCCTCCTCGTGGTTGGTGTTGGACAGGAACACCGACGACAGCTTGTCGAACGAGATCTTGCCGTCCGGCTTCGGATAGGCGATCGGCTGGTGCTGCTTCGACGGATCGAGCGTCTTGCGGTCCGGCTTGGCGTGCGACTGGGTGCCGAACAGCGAGAAGCCGAGCGTGTTGCACCACATGTCGAAGCCGGAGAGCACCGTTCCGAGCAGGTTGCCGAACTTCGACAGCAACGGTTTGGCATTGCGGACCTTGAACAGGTCCTTGCCGATCGCCGACGAGCGCCAGGCGTTCTCGTATTCGACGAGCTCGTCATTGGCGCGGCCGGCGCCGAGCGCGGCCGCGACATGCTCGGCGGCGAGCATGCCGGAGCCCATCGCATTGTGGACGCCCTTGATGCGCGGCACGTTGACGAAGCCCGCCGCGCAGCCGATCAGCGCGCCGCCCGGGAACGAGAGCCGCGGCACCGACTGGTAGCCGCCCTCGGTGATGGCGCGCGCGCCATAGGCGAGCCGCTTGCCGCCCTCGAACAGCTCGCGGACATCGGGATGGGTCTTGAAGCGCTGGAATTCGTCGAACGGCGACAGATACGGATCGTTGTAGTTCAGATGCACCACGAAGCCGACCGCGACGCGGTTGTCGTCGTAGTGATAGAGGAACGAGCCGCCGCCGGTCTTGTCGTTCAGCGGCCATCCGAGCGTGTGCTGAACCCGACCCTTCTTGTGCTTCGCCGGATCGATCTGCCAGACCTCCTTCAGCCCGATGCCGAATTTCGGCGGCTCGGAGTTGGCGTCGAGCTTGAACTTCGCGATCAGCTGCTTGGACAGCGAGCCGCGTGCGCCTTCGGCGAACAGCGTGTACTTGCCGAGCAGCTCCATGCCGCGGGTATAGGAATCCTTGTGGCTGCCGTCCCTGGCGATGCCCATGTCGCCGGTGGCGATGCCGCGCACCGCGCCCTTGTCGTCATAGAGCACCTCGGTGGCGGCGAAGCCCGGATAGATCTCGACGCCGAGCGCTTCCGCCTTCGGTGCCAGCCAGCGGCAGACATTGCCGAGCGAGCCGATGTAGCAGTGATGATTGTTCATCAGCGGCGGCATGATGAAGTTCGGCAGGCGGAAACAGCCTTGCGACGTCGTCCAGTAGAAACGGTCCTGCTCGACCTGCGTCTTCAGCGGACAGTCGGCATCCTCGCGCCAATCGGGCACCAGCTTGTCGAGGCCGGCCGGATCGATCACCGCACCCGACAGGATGTGCGCGCCGACGTCGGAGCCCTTCTCCACCACGACGATCGAGAGCTCCGGATTGAGCTGCTTCAGCCGGATCGCGGCCGACAGGCCCGACGGGCCGGCGCCGACGATGACGACGTCGAATTCCATAGACTCGCGCGGAGGAAGGTCTTCAGCACTCATGATCTTTGGTCTCAGCCCATTGAGAACGCTTCTAAGCTTTTCAAAAGTCGTTGTTTCCGATTTTTGGCGGAAGGACAACCATGGAATTGCGCTTCCATGGATTTGCACGGCCCGGATACCGCAGAGAATAATCTTTTCCGAAAACCGGCTCTACTTTTCCGGATCATGCGCTCGATCATGATGCGTTCCCGCGCAATCGCATCATGATCTCATCCCTTTGTTTGAGCATGATCTTTTCGGAAAACCGGTTTCCACTTTTCCGGACCATGCTCTAGATTGCAGCCATGATGGCCCTGCCGCCCGAGCCCACCCCTACACTGCAGCAATTGCTGGCCTTTTACCTCGAGGCCGGGGTCGACTGCGCGCTTGGCGATGCGCCGATCAACCGGCTCGAGGAGCCCGAGCCAGTTCCCGCCCCTGCCGTGCCGCGTCCACCAGCTGCGCTCAATCCGCTGCGTCCGCCGCCGATGCCGTCAGTTCCGCGCAGCGAAATCACCGTGGCGCCGGATGCGGCGATCGCCTCCGCGCGCGAGGCTGCGCGGACCGCGCCGACGCTCGAAGCCCTGCGCACACTGATGGAGAATTTCGACGGCTGCGCGCTGAAGCACACCGCGACCAGGCTGGTGTTCGCCGACGGCAATCCGCAGGCGCGCGTGATGTTCGTCGGCGAGGCGCCGGGCCGCGACGAGGACATCGAGGGCCTGCCGTTCGTCGGCCGCTCCGGCAAGCTGCTCGACCGCATGATCGCCGCGATTGGGCTCGACCGCAGCAAAGCCTACATCGCCAACGTGATCCCGTGGCGGCCGCCCGGCAACCGCACGCCGACGCCGCAGGAGACGCAGGTGTGCCTGCCCTTCATCCAGCGCCATATCGAGCTGGTGAATCCCGACGTGCTGGTGACGCTCGGCAATCCCTCGACGCAGGCGCTGCTCGGCACGCGCGAGGGCATCATGCGCACGCGCGGCAAATGGATCGACTACGACACCGGGACCCGCACGATCCGCGCCGTCGCCACCTTCCATCCGGCCTATCTCTTGCGCTCGCCGTCGTACAAGCGGCTGTCGTGGCAGGATCTGCGCGCGATCGCGAAGGTGCTGCAAGCGGCGATAACTTCGTAGCCCGGAAGAGCCAACGGGTCGCGCGGACGCGCGCCCGATGACAGGCTCCGCGCAATCCGGGTGGATCAAGCCGACTGAAAGAGCGGCCCCGGATTTCGCTGCGCTTCATCCGGGCTACGGCTCCACGTCAAATCACGTCCCCTTCGGCCGCACGATGGCCCAGCCGATCCGCAGCACCGGCTGCCGTCCGTTGACCAGCCGGTCGAACGAACGCGGCACTTCCGGCACGAGGCCCGGGAAGCGCTGCGCGATGTCGGGCGGCGGTGTGCCGGCGGTGTCCTGTGCGCGCCACACCACGACGCCGCCGGTCTCGTTGAATTTAGCGACGGACAGCCACGGCGTCCGCTGCGGCGTGGCGTCGAGCAAAAGATGCGGGCGGCGGCGGTTCATCGCAATCAGGCTGGCAAGTTCGGGATCGCCGGCCACCGCGCGGAGGCGCTGGTTGGTGCGGCGCTCATAGCTGTCATCGAAGAAGCGGCCCATCGCGGCTGCCGGCAGCGAGGTGGACGCCTCCGTGGTGCTGGTCCAGGGCAGGAACAGGGCCGCCGCCAGCGCCAGCGCGGCGGGCGCTGCGACCGCCAGGGCCCAGACCGAACGCAGCAGCCGCTGCCGCCTGAGCGGGATCAGGTCGCCGGTCGCGACGACGACGGCGAGCCCGGACATCAACAACGGCACGCCGGCTCCGCCGAAGGCGCGATCGAGATTGAACAGCCCGGAGACGAAGCTGCTCGCGATCGCCGGCGCGAAGGCGAAGAAATACACGAATTGCCGCGCCAGCGGACTGACCGGCGGGCGGTAGATGATCGGGGCATCCTCGGTCTTGCCGGCGAACCAGCGCGAATTGAGGATCGCCAGCAGCGCGATCGCTGCGGTCGCCACAATCAGTCCGCCGAGCACCACGCCCCACCGCAGCGCGCGCGCCTTGAGATCGGCCAGTGCAGGCAAGGCCGGCAGCGCCAGCACGTCGGCGCGGACCAGCCAGATCAGGTAGGGCAGCGCCAGCACGATGATGACCAGCAGCGCGTAGATCGGATCGACCGATTTGAGCATGCGCCGGCCGCCCCCGGTTGCGAGCGTAAAGCCTGTCACGAGCAGGATCATGCCGATCGCCGCCGGCGTCGTCAGCAGCAGCAGCCCGCAATCGATCGACCAGGCGAACCAGGCGCTGCGCCGGTTCTGCCCGATCAGTTGCCAGGAATGCAGCAGCAGCAGCGCCCAGAGCGGACGCGCCAGGATCAGCGGGCCGAACTCGACGCTTGGCGAGGAGAACACTACCACCGTCATCGACAGCAGCACCGCCAGCACACCCTGCGGGCCGCCGACGATGGTGCGCGCCAGGGCGTAGAAAGCGATGAAGGTGACGATTTCGCAGACCTGCGCCAGGAGATAGACGCCGAACACGTGATTGCCAACGGCGCGGAAGGCGATGTCAGCGAGCCAGAACGCGAGCGGCGGGCCCATATCGGTGCCGACCTGATATTCGCGGCCGAAGGCGAGGATGGCGGCGAGGTTGCCGGGCGGGCTGCCGTAGAAGATGGTCGGCAGGAATAGCCAGATCGCGGCCTGCGCCAGCACCACGATCCACACCACGAGGCGCGGCCGGGCGCGGATCAGTTCGACAACCAGGGAGGTAAACCGCATGAAACGCCTGAAATGCCCCGGCCACCCCTATCAAGCGGCGCCATCTGATCCCGAGGGTTTTTGATAAACGGCGGCGGCGATGGAGGCAACCGGCGTCCGACATGCCTGCGCAGTAACCTCGAACTCCGCAGTCATCCCCCCGCGAAAGCGGGTGATCCAGTACGCCGCGGCGGCCGGACTTGAGCACGACGGTCTCTGGAATACTGGATCGCCCGGCTCGAAGGCCGGGCGATGACAGTCGAGACTTTCGGTCTGGCGATCCTACGCCGCTTCGGATGCAGCGGCTTCGCTTTCGGCGTCTACCGCGAACAGGTCGGGCTCCGCCGGGACCGGGAAATGCTTCAGCCGTGCGGCGACGACGGGCGCGAAGAAGCTGCGGTGATGGCTGCTGGGGCCGAGCCGGTCGAGCGCCTCGAGGTGCTCGGGGACCGCATAGCCCTTGTGCTGCTCGAAACCGTAGCCGGGACAATCCAGCGCCAGCGCGCACATCAGGCGATCGCGCGTCACCTTGGCGATGATCGAGGCCGCCGCGATCGAGGCCACGATGCCGTCGCCGCCGATCACGGCGTCGCAGTCGCAGGGCGTGGCGAGCTTGTCGCGGCCGTCGACGAAGACGTGCTTCGGCATTTCCGGCAGCGCGTGCACGGCGCGCGCGAGCGCCCACAGCGAGGCGCGCAGGATGTTGTCGCGGTCGATTCGCGCCCGCGACGCCACCGCGACCGAGAACGCCGATGTGGCACAGATCTCCTCGAACAGTTCCTCGCGGCGCTCGACGGTCAGCCGCTTCGAATCATCGAGGCCCTTGGGAATCCGATTTGGGTCGAGCACCACGGCGGCGGCGACCACGGGACCCGCCAGCGGCCCGCGCCCGGCCTCGTCGCAGCCGGCGACCGGCCAGACGCCGCGCTTGATCAGCGCGCGCTCGCGCCGAAAGCTCGGCCGCGTCACCACGATGACACGCTTGTCCGGCCTGGCCGGTTTCTTCTTCGACGCGGCCTTTGGCGTGCCGCTGGACTTGTCCCGAATCATGCGGGGATCGTGATCAAGCGCGGCCCGCGGCGCAACCGGGAACCTAGCGCCCTTCCCCGTTATTCAATCCGTCGCGCTCTAATCGGGAACTGACACCCGGCGGTCGTCGCGAACCTCAAAGCCCGGCGCGCGCACCACCTCCCAGGCGTGGCCGTCGGGATCGCCGAAATAGCCGCAATATCCGCCATAGCTGGTGGGCTGCGCGGGCTTCAGAAGCCTGGCGCCTTTCGACAGCGCGAACGCCATCACACGATCGACCTCGGCGTCGTCGTTGCAGTTCCAGGCGATCGCGACGCCGCGGAACGCTGATGGCCGCGGCTGATCCGGCAGCCCGGCATCGGCTGCCAGCAGATGCCACGGGAACAGGCCGAGCACGGTGCCGCCGGTCTCGAAGAAGGCAACCTCCTCTCCGGTCGCACGCATCTTCCTGGTGAAGCCGAGCGATTCATAGAAGCCGATGCTGGCGCGCATGTCGCTGACGCCGAGCGTGAGGACGGTGAAGCGTGCGGTCGGGGTGTTACTCATTGTTGCACTCGCTGTTTGACCTCTTCGTAGCCCGGAGGCGCGGAGCGCAATCCGGGAAATCTTTGGCCACAAGTCGAAGAACCCCGGATTTCGCTGCGCTCCATCCGAGCTACGCGCCGTCACCTAAAACAGACTGAGTTGCTGTCCGTTGCGCTTCGGTTTGGCGAAGTGATCGATGGTCA
This sequence comes from Bradyrhizobium sp. BR2003, assembly GCF_009720285.1. Lineage (NCBI taxonomy): Bacteria > Pseudomonadati > Pseudomonadota > Alphaproteobacteria > Hyphomicrobiales > Nitrobacteraceae > Bradyrhizobium > Bradyrhizobium sp. BR2003. Next base: position 119,718 of record NZ_SMYJ01000005.1, on the reverse strand, counting down.
GCTTGGTGCGCCGCTTGTTGAGGCCGAGCTTTTCACAGGCGATCTCGAAGCGGCGGCCGATCATCCAGGCCATCGGGCCGGTGCCCTTCATCCTGGTGCCCCATTGCGAGTCGTAGTCGCGGCCGCCGCGCATGTCGCGGATCAGCGTGAAGACGTGACGGTAGCGGTCGGGATAGTTCGCCATCAGCCATTCGCGGAACAGATCGCGCACCTCGAGCGGCAGGCGCAGCAGCACGTAGCTCGCCTCCCTGGCGCCGGCATGCGCGGCGGCATCGAGGATACGCTCGATCTCGGAGTCGTTCAGCGCCGGGATCACGGGCGCGACCATCACCGTGGTCGGGATGCCGGCATCCGCGAGCCGCTTGATCGCCTCGAGCCGCTTCGGCGGGGTCGAGGCGCGTGGCTCCATGGTGCGGGCGAGCTTCGGGTCGAGCGTCGTCACCGAGAGCGCGACCTTGGCGAGATTGCGCTTGGCCATCCGCGCCAGGATGTCGATATCGCGCACGACCAGTGCCGATTTGGTGACGATGCCGACCGGATGGCCGGCGCGCTCGAGCACCTCGAGGATGCCGCGCATGATCTTCCGGTCGCGTTCGATCGGCTGATAGGGATCGGTGTTGGTGCCGATCGCGATCATCCGCGCCTCATAGTCCGGCGCGGCCAATTCCTTCTCGAGCAGCGCGGGTGCGTCCGGCTTGGCGAACAGCTTCGATTCGAAGTCCAGCCCCGGCGACAGGCCGAGATAGGCGTGGGTCGGCCGCGCGAAGCAGTAGACGCAGCCATGCTCGCAGCCACGATAGGGATTGATCGAGCGGTCGAAGCCGATGTCAGGCGAGTCGTTGCGGGTGATCACCTTGCGCGAGGTGTCGGGCGCCACGCTGGTCGTGAACGGCGGCAAATCTTCGAGGCTCTGCCAGCCGTCGTCGAAGGCGACGCGGGCCTCCGCCTCGTAGCGGCCGCTGGCGTTGGACTGCGCGCCGCGGCCGCGCCGCCGCTCGCGCTCGATCGCGACCGCAAGCTCGGGAAAGGGGGCAGGAATGGGTGAAGGTGCACCCGCCGGGTTATCGGAGGGCGCCGTTACCGGCGGGTGCTTGAGGGCATGAGAGGATGCTCGGCTCATGCTTCGAAGCTAACACAGCATGAGAACAAATCAAGAACGCGAACGGAGAAATTCCACAGAACCTTGCTACAAAATTCTGCAGGCGAACAGGCTGCTTTGAATATGACAAGGTGATAACACGGCCGGAGCTTCTCCATCGTTTGAGCCATCGAAGCCTCAAAATCATGCTGAGCGTGATCATTCCAACCGACGGCGTCGAGCGCACCGCGGTCGCAACCCTGGCGGCGCTGGTGCCGGGCGCGGCCGCGGGTGTCATCCGCGAGGTGCTGCTGGTCGACCGCACCGACAGCGACGTGATGGAGCGCGTTGCCGACGTCGCCGGCTGCCGCTTCCTGCGTTTCGAGGGCAGCCGCGCCGCGGCGCTCGCCGCCGGCGCCAGGCAAGCGCGATCGCCCTGGCTGATGTTCCTGCATCCGGGCGCGGTGCTCGACGCCGGCTGGATCGAGGAGACCACCCAGTTCATCCAGATGGTGGCCGCCAGCGGCAAGGACCGCGCCGGCGTCTTCCGCTACGCCCGCGCGCCCTATACCGACCCCGGCCTGCGCGACGGCCTCAAATTCGTCGCCCGGATGATCACCGGCCCCTCGGCCGAACAGGGCCTCCTGATCGCGCGCGAACATTACGAGCGGATCGGCGGCTATCGGCCCGATGCCCGCCGCTCCGAGGCGCGCCTGCTGCGCCGGCTCGGCCGCTCCTCGCGCACCATGCTGCGCAGCCGGATCATGGTGGCGTAAGGCGTCAAGCGAAGTAGGCACTGTTCGCATGAAGGAGGCGCCAGAAAGCGCTTGCGGATTATTTGATTCCGTCAAATAATATCTTTGATGAAATCAAATTCCCATGACACCGCCCTCGAGAGCCAGGTTGCCGCCGTCCGCAGCTTCAGCCGGTTCTATACCCGCAAGCTCGGCATCATCGAGCCGAAGCTGCTGCACTCGACATTCACGCTGCAGGAAGCGCGGATCATCTACGAGCTTGCGCATCGCGAGAACTGCACCGCCACCGACCTGGTGCGCGATCTGGACCTCGATGCCGGCTTCGTCAGCCGCACGCTACAGGCGCTGCAAAAGCGCCAGATCGTGACGCGCAAGCCGTCGAAAGCCGACAAGCGCGTCAACGAGGTGGCGCTCACCGCCAAGGGCCGCACTGCTGCCGCCGACCTCGACCGCCGCTCGCGCGGCGAGGTCGGCGCGCTGCTCAAGCAGATGGACGGCGACCGCCGCGCCGCGGTGGTGCGTGCGATGGGCACGATCGAGCAGTCGCTGGAGCCTGCGGCCAGGAAGCCGATCGGCTTCCTGCTGCGCAGCCATCGCGTCGGCGACATGGGCTGGGTGATCTCGCAACAGGGTCGCGTCTACGCGGAGGAGTATGGCTGGGACATCAGCTACGAGGCCTTGGTGGCCGAGATCTGCGCGCAGTTTCTGCGAGCGTTCGATCCGGCCCGCGAGCATTGCTGGATCGCGGAGGTCGACGGCGAGCCGGTCGGCTCGGTCTTCCTGGTCAACGGCGGCGATGGGGTCGCCAAGCTGCGGCTGCTGGCGGTGGAGGACAAGGCGCGCGGGCTCGGCGTCGGCCGCGCACTGGTCGAACAATGCATCCGCTCCGCGCGCGAGATGGGCTACACGAAGATGACGCTGTGGACCCAGAGCATCCTGCTCGCCGCGCGCGGCATCTACGCGCGCGCCGGCTTCCAGCGGGTGAAGGAAGAGAAGCACCACAGCTTTGGCGTCGATCTGGTCGGCGAGACCTGGGAGCTGGAGCTTTAGGACAGCCCCCTCTCGTCATTCCGGGGCATCGCGTAGCGATGAGCCCGGAGTCCATCGGGCCACAGAACCTGCGGCAAAATGGATTCCGGGCTCGTGCTTCGCACGCCCCGGAATGACGGGGATAGAGGGTGGCTACGCGCTCGAGCCCTTCGCCTTCGGGCGGCGCAGATGTTCATCGAGCCGCGGCATGATCTCGACGAAATTGCAGGGGCGCGTGCGGTAGTCGAGCTGCGCGGCCAAAATGCCGTCCCAGCCGTCGCGGCAGGCGCCGGGCGAGCCGGGCAGGCAGAAGATGAAGGTCGCGCCCGCAACGCCGGCGGTGGCGCGGCTCTGGATCGTCGACGCCCCGATCTTGGCGTGGCTCAGCATGTGGAAGGCGACCGAAAAGCCGTCCATCCGCTTCTCGAACAGCGGCTCGACCGCCTCCGGCGTCACGTCGCGGCCGGTGAAGCCGGTGCCGCCGGTGGTGATGACGGCATCGACGGCGGGATCGGCGATCCAGCGCCGGATCACCGCGCGGATCGCCTCGACATCATCGGTGACGATCTCGCGCGCCGCCAGCTTGTGGCCGGCCGCGGCGAGACGGTCGGCCAGCGTGGTGCCCGACTTGTCGTCTGCCAGCGAGCGGGTGTCGGAAATCGTCAGCACCGCGATGTTGAGCGGGATGAATGATTTGGATTCGTCGATCGAAGACATGGTAGTGCGCTCCTTCCGCACATTCCGCCGTCATCCTGAGGTGCGCGTGTAGCGCGCCTCGAAGGATGGGCCACGGGGCTCCGTCATCCTTCGAGGCTCGCCGAAGAGGCGAGCACCTCCCGAGCGAGCGCAGTCACGCTCATCCGGGGATGACGCTACCGGCACACGGCTACAAGCTACCGCCGAACGTGTTGCAGGCCTGCACTGTGCCCTGCTGGTAGCCCCTCATGAACCACTCCTTGCGCTGCGCGGCGGAGCCGTGGGTAAAGGAGTCGGGCACCACCCTGCCCGTGGCCTGCCGCTGCAGCGTGTCGTCGCCGATCGCGTTCGCAGTGGTCAGCGCGGCGTCGATGTCGCCGGCCTCGAGGAAGCCCGGCCGCTTCTTCTCCTCGCGGTTGACCCAGACGCCGGAAAGGCAATCGGCCTGCAGTTCGACCTTGACCTGCAGCGCATTGGCCTCGGCCTTGCTGCCGGCCTGCTGCTGCAGCCGGTTCACGCGCGGAATGATCCCGAGCAGGTTCTGGATGTGATGGCCGGCTTCATGCGCGATGATATAGGCCGCGGTGAACTTGCAGGCGTTGCCCGAGCAGCCGCGGAAGCGCGTCTCGACCTCGCGGAAGAAGCCGGTGTCGAGGAAGATGGTCTTGTCCGGCGGGCAGTAAAACGGTCCCATGGCCGACTGCGCCATGCCGCAGCGGCCGCCATTGGTGGCATTGCGGAACAGCACGATCTTCGGACCGGTGTAGGTCTGGCCCGAGGCCTGGAAGATCTCGCTCCAGCGATCGTCGATTTCACCCAGGATGCCGGCGATCATGCTGCCCATCTCGTCAGTCGGCGCGCCGCGCTTGGCCTGCCCGCCCGACGATTGCCGGTCGGTCTGGTAGGTCGGCGCCTGGCCGCCGCCGGTGAGAATCTCGGCGCCGCCGATCAGGATGCGCGGGTCGATGCCGAAGGCGTAGCCGAGCAGGCCGAGCACGATGATGGTGCCGATGCCGAGCCCGCCTCCGCCGCCCATCGGAATGCCGAAGCCGCCACCGCCGCCTCCGCCCATCCCGCCTTCATCGCGACGGTCTTCGATGTCGTCGCTGCGGCGGAAATCATCATAGCGCATGGCGGTTTCCCTTCATTCCAGTCGGCGACCCAACGCGGGACACTCCAACTTAAAATTTCCATTCTGTTAATCAATATCCTGCCCGGCAATAATTGCCTAGTCCGGAAGACGCGCATGCATTGCGGCGCAAACGGCTGCAAGTGAGAGCGAATCTACCGCGGAAATCGTGCCGGTTTGATGATCCGCAAATTTTTTCGCCGAACGCGCTGATGTTGCAGCACAACGCCGACGGCACTGCGCCATGCCGCGCAAAAGATGCTGCAATCTTTTGCATGAAGATTTCCAATTAAGTCGATTTTTACTTTGCCGGGTCAATGTGACGCCAGTCGGTTGTTTAGTCCCGCGTCGCCGACAGCGTCGCCTGAGTCAGAGTTCTTGAGTCATGGTAGTGTCGCGTCGCGGGGCGTCTGCAAGGGCGCCCCGCACTAAATTTGAGAGTGCCCCATCGAGCCACATCGTCATTGGCGATTGCGTGGCCGAATTGTCGAAGCTTCAGGCCGGCTCGGTCGACCTGGTCTTCGCGGATCCTCCCTACAATCTGCAGCTCAAGGGCGACCTCAAGCGCCCCGACGAGTCGCATGTCGATGCCGTCAACGACGACTGGGACAAGTTCTCGTCGTTCGCTGCCTATGATGATTTCACCCGCGCCTGGCTGCTTGCCTGCCGCCGCGTGATGAAGCCGTCGGCAACGTTGTGGGTGATCGGCTCCTATCACAATATCTTCCGCGTCGGCGCCATCATGCAGGACCTCGGCTTCTGGCTCCTGAACGATATCGTGTGGCGCAAGTCCAATCCGATGCCGAACTTCCGCGGCCGCCGCTTCACCAACGCGCACGAGACCATGATCTGGGCCGCGCGCGACGAGAAGGCCAAGGGCTACACCTTCAATTACGAAGCGCTGAAGGCGTCCAATGAGGACGTCCAGGCACGCTCCGACTGGCTGATCCCGCTGTGCACCGGCGAGGAGCGCCTCAAGGACGGCGACGGCAAGAAGGTGCATCCGACGCAGAAGCCCGAGCAGCTGCTCGCCCGCGTGCTGCTGTCATCGTCGAAGCCCGGCGATCTCGTGATCGATCCGTTCAACGGCACGGGCACCACCGGCGCCGTCGCCAAGCGACTCGGCCGCCGCTATATCGGCTTCGAGCGCGACAGGACCTATGCGGCCGCCGCCGAGGCGCGCATCGCCGCGATTGAGCCGCTGCCGGACGCGACACTGGCGCCGTTCATGACCGCGCGCGAGGCGCCGCGGGTGGCGTTCTCCGAACTGATCGAGCGCGGCATGATCGTGCCGGGCGCCAGGCTGGTCGACGCCAAGAAGCGCCACGGCGCCCTGGTGCGCGCCGACGGCGCCATCATGCTCGGCGACAAGGTCGGCTCGATCCACCGCATCGGCGCGGTCGCGCAGGGCTCGGGCGCCTGCAACGGCTGGACCTACTGGCACGTCGAGACCAAGAGCGGCCTGCGGCTGATCGACGAGCTGCGCGCCGAGATCCGCTCCGAGATGGCGGCGGGCTGAGGCAAGCCGACTAATCCTCCTCGTCATTCCGGGCTCGCCGCTTCGCGACGTCCGCAGATGCGCAATTGCGCATCGGGGAATGACACGAAGATGACGCCGTCTTGAATGCGGACCGCCTTGTTGCGCCGCGACGGCGGGACTAGATTCGACCTCATCACTCGCTGCTTCGATTGGTCGTCCGATGCGAAGACAATCCGAGACCTTGCTGCTGGTGCCGCTGCTGCCGATCTTCCTGCTCGGCATGTTTCCGATGCTGCTGATCGGCCTGCTCGGATTCCTCGGCCTGATCATTTTCGGAATCCTGCTGGTCTGTGTCGGACTGGCGCTCGGCCTCGAGGCGCACGGCGAGTTCAATGAGGCGGTCATCGTCCACGGCGTTGCCCGCGGCTCCGAGCGCGCGACGCAGGCATCACACCTGCATGCGGCGATCCGCTCCGCCGCCGTGCTCGACGTCGCCGGAATTGCGCTGGTCGTCGCGGGTATCCTGGGCTTCCTCTGGATCGGCTGACCAGCGCGCCACGCGACCCTGATTCACAAACTCGTCGCTTGCGCAGCGCAGCGAAATTTGCGCATGAGGGGATCGTCTGCGGCCTTCCCCGCCGCGTCCCGATCTCGCCGGCTACAAGAACCAAGGGAGTCCCTTCATGATCAAATTCTATTTCAACGGTGCGCCGAACCCGAACAAGGTCGCATTGTTCCTGGAAGAGTCCGGCCTGCCGTTTGAGGCGATCCCGGTCGACACCCGCAAGGGCGAGCAGTTCGCGCCGGAATTCCTGAAGGTCAACCCGAACGGCAAGGTGCCGGCGATCGACGATGACGGCGTGCTGGTGTTCGATTCGAACGCGATCCTGCTCTACCTCGCCGAGGAACACGGCAAGTTCCTGCCCGCCAATACGCCGGCCAACCGCGCCGCGACGCTGTCCTGGCTGATGTTCATCGCGACCGGTCTCGGCCCCTATTCCGGCCAGGCCGTGCACTTCAAGCACTTCGCGCCGAAGGATCTCGACTACGCCAACAACCGCTACCAGTACGAGGCGCACCGCCATTACAAGATCCTCGACGATCACCTGGCGAAACAGCGCTACATGGTCGGCGACAGCTACACGATCGTCGACATGGCGTTCTGGGGCTGGGCGCGGATGGCGCCGTTCATCCTCGGCGAGGAAGGCTACGCCAAATATCCGAACGTCAAGCGGCTGGTCGACGAGATCTCGGCCCGGCCGGCGGCGGCGCGCGCGATCGCGCTGAAGGACAAGCACACCTTCAAGGCCGAGATGGACGACGCGGCGCGCGACATCATGTTCGGCCACCTCAAGTCCAAGGTGGCGTAAGCCGACCCACACGACGGCAAGACGACGGCGCCCGGACGGGCGCCGTCTTCGTTTGTGCCGCCCGTTAGTCTAGCGGCGCACTGCTACGCCGGAAACGCGCCGAGCGCCTTTTCGGTCAGGACCGAGTCGCAATATTCCCGCACCTCCTTGATCCGGCCGCCGTCGAAGCGGAACACCAGGCAATAGTCGTTGTCGTAACGCTCGCCTTGCTTGGTGAGGTTGTTTCCCTTGGCCTCGACCACGACGATGTCGCCGTCGGCGAGAATGCGATGGGCGACGGTGCGGCCGCGCTCGGCCAGCTTCGAGCGGACATGGCCGTGCAGATCGTTGATGATCGATTGTTTGCCGGTGAAGGTGCGCGACCAGGAATATTGCCCGGTCACGGTCCAGATCGCATCGTCGGCAAGCGTTGCCATGAACAGCGAGTTCTCGCGCACCACAGGATCGGGACTGCCCGCGATCACGAACATCTCCTGCACCAGTTTCTTGTTGTCGGCTGCGCTCATGGCGCGTCTCCTTGCGATTGATAGACCCTGATTTCAGGCGTCTCCTTGCGCGATGCCCTTCGGCTCGCGTGAAAACGCCTTGGCCCCAATCCTGCGGCCTGGCTTCGCATTCTTCCAATCGATAGGTGATATGATATATATTCACCTGATGAATTTGAATTCGCTTGACCTCAATCTGCTGGTCGCACTCGACGCCCTGCTGCGCGAAGCCAATGTCAGCCGCGCCGCGATGCGGCTCAATCTGTCGCAGCCGGCGACCAGCCACGCGCTGCAGCGGCTGCGCGACCTGATCGGCGATCCGCTTTTGGTGCGCAACGGCGCGCGGATGGAGCTGACGCCACGGGCGCAGGCGCTGCGCTCGCCGCTGGCCCATGCGCTCGACCAGGTGCGCGCGCTGTTCGTCTCCGACGATTTCGACGCCGCGCGCAGCGACCGGCACTTTCGCCTGATGATGCCCGACCTCGCGGTCGAGCTCCTGATGCCGCCACTGATGGAGAAGGTGACGCTGATCGCGCCGAACGTCACCATCGACGTGGTGCCGTGGCGGGGACCTGCGATCTTCACGCCCGAATTCGCCCGCACCATCGATCTCGTGATCTCGATCGGCGACTCCTTCAAGGGCTTTCATCGCCAGCGGCTCTACACCGACAGCGATGCGCTCGCGGTGCGGCGCGGCCACGGCGTCGGCACGAAGCTGAAGAAGCGCGAAGCGTTCCTCGCCGCGCGCCATGTCGCCGTGATCATCCGCGGCCAGAACGAGGACCTGATCGACACCTGGCTGCGCGCCAAGGGCATCGAGCGGCGGATCGCGCTGGTGGTGCCGGGCTATATCGAGGCGCTGCACGTCACCGCGCGCACCGACCTCGTCGCCTTCGTGCCGCGCCGGCTGATCTCGTCGCTGTCGAAGCAATTATCGCTGATGACGGTGACGCCACCGCTCGATCCAGGGATCGACGAGCAGCACATGTTCTATCCGACGCGCGCCCAGATGGATCCCGGTTCGATCTGGCTGCGCAAGCTGATGCTGGAGACGGGACGCGAGCTGGAGGGAAGAAAGGCGTAACGCGACACTCTATCCCCCGTCGTCCCGGCGAAAGCCGGGACGACGCCAAGTTATTGCCGGCGTTAAGCCTTCTGATCGGCCAGCACTTTCTGCACCGCCGGGCGGCTCTCCATCGCCGCGCGATGCGCCTTCACCTTGGGCAGCGTTGCAATGTCGACCCCGTCGCCGTCGAGCCACAGGGTCAGCGTGTAGAGATAGGCATCGCCGACGGTGTAGTTCTCGCCCATCACCCATGGGCCCTTCAGCATGTCGCGCTCGATCAGGTTGAAGCAGGCGCCCATGGTCTTCGGCACCATCGCCTTCATGTCGGCGAACGAAGTCTCCTGCGTCGCCCAACGCGCACCACGCATCTTGTGGGCGTGGCAGATATGCACCGTCGAGCACAGATAGGAGTTGAAGGCCTGCAGCCTGGCGAACTCGAAGGCGTCTTCGAGCGGCGCGAGCTTGGCCTGCGGATAGGTCTGCGCGATGTAGGCCAGCATCGCCGGCGTCTCGGTCAGCACGCCGCGGTCGGTCACCAGCGACGGCACGCGGCCCTTCGGATTGATCTTCAGATATTCCGGGCTGTTCTGCTGGTTGACCTTGAAATCGAGCCGCTCGACCGAATAGGGCGCGCCCGCCTCGGCCAGTGCAATGTGGGACGCGAGGGCGCAGGTGCCGGGGGCGGTGTAGAGCTTGAGCATGTCGTTGTCCTCTGCGGGCCTTGTCGGTTCGTTGCGAACCCGGCCTGGCTTGTTATGAGATGCAGCGGACGTTAGCGGGACCCCCCCTCGCCGTCCACCCCGCGCCGAGCCGCGGACCTTGCCCGCGGCAGGGCCGCCATGCGATGACCATGGCCAATCGGGAGGCTTTTCATGACTGTGCTCATTGCAGGTGGCGGAATTGGCGGGCTGACACTGGCGCTCAGCCTGCACCAGATCGGCGTGCCCTGCCGCGTGTTCGAAAGCGTGCCTGAGCTCAGACCGCTCGGCGTCGGCATCAATGTGCTGCCGCATGCGGTGCGCGAACTGATCGAGCTCGGCCTGCACGACGTGCTCGACGCTTCAGCGGTGCGCACCCGCGAGCTCGCCTATTTCTCCAAGCACGGCAAGCCGATCTGGAGCGAGCCGCGCGGGCTCGAGGCCGGCTACAAATGGCCGCAGTTCTCGATCCATCGCGGCCGGCTGCAACAGCTGCTGCTTGACGCCGCGACCGAACGCCTGGGAGCTGCGAACATCTTCACCAGCCATCAACTCACCGGCTGGACCGAGACCACGGGCGGCGTCCGCGCCGACTTCATCGACCGCGCCACCGGCAAGTCCGCCGGCAGCTATGACGGCGCGGTGCTGATCGCCGCCGACGGCATCCATTCGGCGGTGCGCGAGAAGCTTTATCCGCAGGAAGGGCCGCCGATCTGGAACGGCCGCATCCTGTGGCGCGGCATCACGCGGGCGAACGCCTTCCTCACCGGCCGCACCATGATCATGGCAGGCCACGAGATCCTGAAATTCGTCTGTTACCCGATCTCGAAGGAGGCCGGCGCCGACGGCAAATACGACATCAACTGGATCGCCGAGCGGCATATGCCACCGACCTATCAATGGCGCCGCGAGGACTACAACCGCACGGCAAACCTCGACGAGTTCCTGCCGTGGTTCGAGAACTGGAATTTCGACTGGCTCGACGTGCCCGGCCTGATCCGGAACTGTGCCCATGCCTACGAATATCCGCTGGTCGATCGCGATCCGATCCCGCGATGGACCTTCGGCCGCGTCACGCTGATGGGCGACGCCGCGCATCCGATGTATCCGATCGGCTCCAACGGCGCCTCGCAGGCCATTTTGGATGCGCGCGTGCTGACGCGCGAGATTTTGGCGCATGGCCCGACGCATGCGGCGCTCGCGGCCTATGAGGCCGAACGGCGGCCCGCGACCACGGACCTCGTGATGCTGAACCGCCGCAACGGCCCGGAGCAGGTGATGCAACTGGTCGAGGAGCGCGCGCCTGATGGCTTCAAGGTCGTCACCGACGTGCTGTCGCAGCAGGAGCTGGAAGACATCGCCGCCAACTACAAGCGCGTCGCCGGTTTCCAGGTCGAGGGACTGAACGCCAAGCCGCCGATCGTGCGGCGGGCGGGCTAAGTTGTAGCGCGGCGCCCACCGTCACCCTGAGGAGCCGCGAAGCGGCGTCTCGAAGGGTGCACGGCCCGGCCGGTGGCCGTCGACCCTTCGAGACGCGCGCAAGATGCGCGCTCCTCAGGGTGACGGATCGGGCTGGTGCGCAAGCGGCATCACCGCAGCGCCCGCGCCGCTTCCACCAGGCGGATGCTGCTGCTCGCGGTCGCGAGCAGCGTGCCGTCGGCTGAAGTCAGCCTTCCCTCGACAAAGGCAATGGTCTTGCCGAGTTGCGTGACGGTCGCCTCGCCGGTGATCGGCCCGGGTTTTGCCGGCGCGAGAAAATTCACGGTCATCGTGATGGTCGTGGTGAAGAGCCGGCCCTCGGTCATCACGAACACCGCCGGCCCCATCGTGTCGTCGAGCATTGCCGAGAGCATGCCGCCCTGGACGAAGCCGGCCGGATTGCAGAACTCCTGCTTGCCGTCGAAGGCCATCTTGATCCAGCTCTCCTGCGGACGTGCGTCAACGAGGCGCCAGCCGAGCAATTTTGCGACGGGCGGCATCGGGATGTGGTCGAGCGCGGTTGCGATCATGGCGGGCCTCCGTTGTGCCGGAGGTGATAGCCGAGCGCTGCTGCCAGCATGGTGTCAGCAGGTCAGAGCATGATCCGGAAAAATGAAAAGCGGTTTTCCGAAAAGATCATGCTCAAGAAAATGAGCCGATGATGCGATTCATCGCACCGTCAGAGATCGAGCCCGTGCGCGACAACCTTGCGCATCAGGTTCGGAAACGCCTCGCCGTGCAGCGTCGCCACCGGCACCCAGCGCATGCCGTCCGGCGCGCGGCCCCGCGGCGGAACGCTGGCGGTGTAGACGACGAGCTCGAGCGGAAAGTGCGTGAACACGTGAGTGACGACACCAGCCTTGCGGTGCCAGCGCGTGATGCCCTTCAGTTCCGGCGCCTGTGCCAGTGCCGCCGCGTCCTCCTGGCCGGCCAGCCATTGCGACCCCGGCACCTCGGTCATGCCGCCGAGCAGACCTTTTTCCGGGCGCGAGCGTACCAGGAGCTCGTCGCTGCGTGTCACCACGAAGGCCGCGCCGCGGCGCAAGATGCCGCTCTTCTTCGGCGCCTTGCGCGGGAACGTTTCCTGGTCGCCACGCGTGCGCGCCGCGCAGTCGTCGTTCAGCGGACACAATGCGCAGGCCGGCTTCTTCGGCGTGCAGATCGTGGCGCCCAAATCCATCAGCGCCTGAGCACTGTCGCCGGCGCGAGAGTTCTCGTCGCCGGCGCGGGACGGGCCGAGCAATGTCGCCGCCATCTCCTTGATCAGCGGCTTGGCCTGCGGCAGCGCCTCTTCAATGGCGTAGAGCCGACTGACCACGCGCTCGATGTTGCCGTCGACCGGCATGGTGCGACGGTCGAAGGCGATGGCGGCGATCGCGGCCGCGGTGTAGGGCCCGATGCCGGGCAGCGCGCGCAGGCCGTCCTCGGTGTCCGGAAACACCCCGCTGTGGTCGCCCATCACCGCGACCGCGCAGGCGTGCAAATTGCGCGCCCGCGAATAATAGCAGAGCCCGGCCCACATCCTTAAGACGTCGTCGAGCGAGGCACGGCCGAGCGCGGTCACGTCGGGCCAGCGCGACACGAATTTCTCGAAGTAAGGCCCGACCGCCCGCACCGTGGTCTGCTGTAGCATGATCTCCGACAGCCACACACGGTACGGATCGGCCCGCTCGCCCGCCGCCGCGCGCCACGGCAGCGTCCGGCGATGCCGGTCATACCAGGCGAGCAGCCGCGCCGGGCGGTCGGCGGCGTCTTCGGTCAGTTTGGCTTTGGCGACTGCGCGAGAGCTCATGGACGTATCTTAAGGCAAATCCCGCCACGTCACGGCCGGGCTTGACCCGGGCATCCACGTCTTTCTTTGTCCAGGACCGACGCCTGTCCTATAACCCCCTGATGTCCAAACCCGGTCCGATCAGCGCAAAGCCCCTGTCGATCCTGCTCAGCGATGTCTTCACCGACGCGTATGCCAAGCAGGGCTTTGCCGCGCGCGAATTGGTGACGCGCTGGACCGAGATCGCGGGCGAGCGGATTGCTGCCTATTGCGAGCCGCTGAAGATGCAGTGGCCGCGACCGGTGGAGGGGCAGCCGCAGGAGCCGGCGACGCTGGTGCTGCGGGTCGAAGGCCCGATGGCGCTGGAGATCCAGCACTCCTCCGACGTCATCCTGGAACGGGTGAACCGCTTCTTCGGCTGGCATGCGGTCGGCCGCCTGACCATCCGGCAGGCGCCGCTGTCGCGCCGCAGCCGCCCCAGCCGGCCACGCCCGCCCGATGCCAAAACCGTGGCCCGGGAGGCGGCCAACCTTGCCGCCGTCGAGGACGACGATCTGCGCGCGGCGCTGGCCCGTTTGGGTGCTTCGATCAAGCGAAATTGACGCTTTTCGGCAGGCCGGCCGCGAGACCGCGGCATTGCCACAATGGCCGTTTCAAGCTAGCGAAGGCTTCTTTTCGGGACCCCTTCATTGTGGCGTGAATGCGCCAATCCGGGAGCTGACCTTGATCATCACGCGCCGCGCTTTCACCACCGCTCTCTCGCTGACCGGGCTCGCCGCCCTCGCCGGCCTGTCGCCGCTGCGCCTGATCACGGACGCGTTCGCGCAGTCTGCCGCCGAGGTCGCCAAGCCGCAGTCGCTGCCGGACATGGGGCTCGGCCCGCAGGATGCCAAGGTGACGATCATCGAATACGCCTCGATGACCTGCCCGCATTGCGCCAATTTCAACGAGACCGTGTTCCCGAAGATCAAGTCGACCTACATCGACCCCGGCAAGGTCCGCTACGTGTTCCGCGAATTCCCGCTCGACATCAAGGCCGCCGCCGGCTCGATGCTGGCGCGCTGCATCGCCAAGGACGACGCCCCGAAGTTCTTCGCCGTGATCGACTTGCTGTTCCGCCAGCAGAACGACTGGGTGGTCAAGAACACCACTGAGACGCTGACGCGGATCGGCAAGCAGGCCGGCCTCAGCCAGCAGCAGGTCGAGGACTGCCTGAAGGATCAGAAGCTGCTCGACAAGATCGCGGCCGACCAGAAATACGCCAACGAGGTGCTGAAGGTGAACTCGACGCCGACCTTCTTCGTCAATGGCGAGATGCTGAAGGGCGAGACCTCGTTCGAGGAATTCAGCAAGCACATCGACCCGCTGCTGAAGAGCTGATCGGGAGCCTTTGAGTCTGGCGTCTTCGTGCCTCGCTTTCGCGTCGAGGCACGATAATTGTGGATGATTTGCGATCACGGCACGCGGCCGTCGCATCATTTGGTTGTTGAAAACCTGATTCGCACGATGCGAATCGTCGAGGACATGCAAGGGCCATAAAACCCTGCAAATCCCTTGGGAAAAGCTTGCTCAAGCGGTTGCCCTCACGCGCTCGCATCGCCATTGTCGCCGCTCATGAGAGCTGCACGCAGCAACTCACCCCCACACCGACATTGCCTTCCATGGTATTGTCACGGCAGGGAGATTCGCGCCCGGCCAAACGAGATTTGTGTACATGAAGCTCACGCGCCTCCGCCTGCACGGTTTCAAGTCGTTCGTTGAACCCACCGATTTCATGATCGAGCCGGGCCTGACCGGCGTCGTCGGACCGAACGGCTGCGGCAAATCCAATCTTGTCGAAGCGCTGCGCTGGGCGATGGGCGAGACCTCGCACAAGTCGCTGCGCGCCGCCGACATGGACGCGGTGATCTTCGCCGGTTCCGGCAACCGTCCGGCGCGCAACCACGCCGAAGTCGTGATGACGATCGACAATTCCGATCGCTCGGCACCGGCCGCGGTGAACGACAGCCAGCTCTTGGAAATCTCCCGCCGCATCGAGCGCGAGGCCGGCTCGGTCTACCGCATCAACGGCCGCGACGTGCGCGCCCGCGACGTCCAGATCCTGTTCGCCGACGCCGCCACCGGCGCGCGTTCGCCGGCGCTGGTCCACCAGGGCAAGATCGGCGAGATCATCCAGGCCAAGCCCGAGCAGCGCCGCCGCGTGCTGGAAGACGCTGCCGGCGTCGCCGGCCTGCATGCCCGCCGTCACGAGGCGGAACTGCGCCTCAAGGCGGCAGAAACCAACCTCACCCGCGTCGAGGACGTGATCGGCCAGCTCACCGGCCAGATGGAAGGCCTGAAGAAGCAGGCCCGCCAGGCGATCCGCTACCGCGAAGTCGCGGCCAAGGTCCGCAAGTCCGAAGCCATGCTGTTCCACCTGCGCTGGATCGGGGCCAATGCCGACGTCAACGACGCCGCGCGCACCCATGATCTCGCCGTACGCGAGATGGCGGAGCGCACCCAGCATCAAGCGGAAGCCGCGCGTATCCAGGCGATCCGCGCCACCGAAATGCCGGCGCTGCGCGACGCCGAGGCGCGCGCCGCCGCCGGACTGCAGCGCCTGACCAATGCGCGCGAGATGCTCGACCGCGAGGAACAGCGCGCCAAGGAGCGCGTCGGCGAGCTCGATCGCCGCCTTACCCAGTTCGCCCAGGACATCGCGCGCGAACAGCAGCAGACCTCCGATGCCGACATCGCGCTGCAGCGGCTCGACACCGAAGACGCCGAGCTGAAGGAAGAGATCAAATCGCGGGTCGAGAAGCGCTCCGGCGTCGACGAGCGCGTCGCCGAGGCCGAGGAGATTCTGGCTGCGACCGAGCGCCAGTTCTCCGAGCTGACCACGCAGCTCGCCGACCTGACAGCCAAGCGCAACCAGCTCGAGGCCGGCGTGCGCACGCATCGCGACCGGCTGGCGCGGCTCGATCAGGAGATCGCCAACGTCCAGGCCGAGGAAACCAGGCTCGCGCAGGAGACCGGCAATCTCGGCGACATCGACGCACTCGCCGCCGCCATGGAGATGGCGCAGCAGACGCTCGCCGAATCCGAGGCCGCCGTGCAGGAAAGCGAGGCGCATCACGCCGCCGCACGGCAGACGCTGGAGGCCTCGCGCAATCCGCTCACTGAGGCCGAGAAGCGGGTGCAGCGGCTCGAGACCGAAGCCCGCACCATCTCCAAGCTCGTCACCAGCGAGACCAAGAATCTGTGGCCGCCGATCATCGACGGCATCACGGTCGCCAAGGGCTATGAAAAGGCGATCGGCGCCGTGCTCGGCGACGACCTCGACGCGCCGGTGGATTCCTCCGCGCCGATGCGCTGGACCAATGTCGGCGAAGCCGCGGGCGATCCTGCGCTGCCCGACGGCGTCGAGCGGCTGGCCGATCACGTCCAGGCTCCGCCGGAACTGGCGCGCCGTCTCGCCCAGATCGGTGTTGTCGCCAAGGAGCACGGCGCGGCGCTGGTGTCGCAGCTGAAGACCGGCCAGCGGCTGGTGTCGCTCGAAGGCGACGTCTGGCGCTGGGACGGCTTTGTCGCCGACGCACATGCCCCGACCGGCGCCGCCCGCCGTCTCGCCGAGCGCGCCCGCCTGGTCGACATCGAGCACGAGCTGGAACAGGCCCGCATCGACGCCGCCGCCAAGCGCCAGGCGCTGGAGACGGCAGAAGAAGAATTGCGCTCGGCGTCCGCCGCCGAGGGCGCCTCGCGCGAAGCCGTCCGCGCAGCCCGCCGCGAGGCCGACGCCGCGCGCGAGCGCCATGCCGCGACCGAGCGCGAGATCAACCGCCACGCCGCGCGCAAATCGGCACTGACCGAGGCGCACAGCCGCGTCGCCGCCGATCGCGCCGAGGCCGAAGCCGCGCATGAGAGCGCGGCTGCCGCGCTCGCCGAACTGCCGCCGGGTGTCGAGACCGAAGCCCAGCTCGCCGCGGTTCGCGCCGAGATCGACAATCAGCGCCGTGCCGCGGCGCAAGTCCGCGCCGAGGCGCAGGCGCTCGCCCGCGAGGCCGAACTCGCCGACCGCCGCGTGCAGGCGATCGTTGCCGAGCGCAATGAGTGGCAGAATCGCAAGACCAGCGCCGCCTCCCAGGTCGAGACCGTCGAGGCCCGCATCGCCGAAGTGTCGGCCGAGCGCGAGGAACTTGCGAACGCGCCGGAAGTGTTCGCCGAGAAGCGCAGCGCGCTGATCACGGAGATCGAGCACGCCGAGGGCGATCGCCGGATCGCCGCCGACGCGCTGGCGACCGCCGAAGCCGCAATGGCGGAAACCGACCGCGTCGCCAAGGCTACGCTCGAAGCCCTCTCCTATTCCCGTGAGGCAACCGCGCGCGCCGAGGAGCGCATGGAAGGCACCCGTCGCCGCCTCGCCGACATCGAGCGCGAAATCCACGACATGCTCGAGGTCGAGCCGAGCGCGGTCGTGGGCCTCGCGGAGATCGAACCGGGCCAGGAGCTGCCGCCGGTCACGCAGGTCGAAGAAGAGCTCGAGAAGCTGCGCCGCGACCGCGAGCGGCTGGGTGCGGTCAACCTGCGCGCCGAGGAAGAACTCAAGGAAGTCGAGACCCAGCACACTGCGCTGACCACCGAACGCGACGACCTGGTCGAGGCGATCAAGCGGCTGCGCCAGGGCATCCAGAGCCTCAACCGCGAAGCGCGCGAGCGTCTCTTGACCTCGTTCGAGACCGTCAACAACCACTTCAAGCGGCTGTTCACCGAGCTGTTCGGCGGCGGCGAAGCGGCGCTGCATCTGATCGAGAGCGACGATCCGCTCGAGGCCGGCCTCGAGATCATCGCCAAGCCGCCCGGCAAGAAGCCGCAGACGCTGTCGCTGCTGTCCGGCGGTGAGCAGGCGCTGACGGCGCTGGCGCTGATCTTCGCGGTGTTCCTCACCAACCCGTCGCCGATCTGCGTGCTGGACGAAGTCGATGCGCCGCTCGACGACCACAACGTCGAGCGGTTCTGCACCCTGCTGAACGAGATGACCGGCTCGACCGAGACGCGCTTCATCATCATCACGCACAATCCGATCACGATGGCACGGATGAACCGGCTGTTCGGCGTCACCATGGCCGAGCGCGGCGTGTCGCAGCTGGTGTCGGTTGACCTGCAGGGCGCGGTCGATATCCTCGACCAGAACGTGGCGTAGGCGACCATGCCGTCATTCCGGGGCGGTGCGCAGCACCGAACCCGGAATCTCGAGATTCCCCGGGCCGCAATTGCGCCCCTGAGGTTCGGCCGCGCCGCCCCGCAATGACGTGCAACAGACGGCGAGCCATGACCTCACCTGACCTGCCCGCCGAGCTGCGCGCCGCCCTTAACGCCAGGCTCGAAGGCCTGTCGCGCAGCGACGCCGCTGGCCGCGCGGCGGCGATCTCGCAGACCTATCGCGAGGGCGGCGGCTCCTCGACGATCAGGACCGAGACCGATGCGCTGGCCTACGCGCTGGCGCGGATGCCGGCGACCTATGCCGCGGTCGCAGCGAGCCTCAACGCGCTGACGGAGATCAGGCCGGACTTCGGGCCGGCGCGCCTGCTCGATGTCGGTGCCGGTCCGGGCACCGCGACCTGGGCCGCCGCGGAGGCATTCACGTCGCTGCGGGACTTCACCCTGCTCGACGCCAACAGTGCGCTGCGGTCATTGGCCGAGGAGATGTTTCACGGCAGCACGCGCCTGCATGACACCAGCTATGAACTCGGCCAGGCGCGTGCCCTGCTCGACAAGGCCGAGCCCGCCGACCTCGTCGTCGCCAGCTACATGATCGGCGAGCTCGGCGACGCGGAGCGCGGGGCGCTGGCCGATGCGCTGTGGTCGAAAACCGGCGACACGCTGCTGGTCGTCGAGCCAGGTACGCCCGCCGGCTATGCGCGGATCATGGCACTCCGCGCGCGATTGATCGCCGCCGGCGCGCATGTCGCAGCCCCCTGCCCGCATGACGGCGGCTGCCCGCTGGTCGCGCCCGACTGGTGCCACTTCTCGCAGCGCCTGCAGCGCTCGCGCGCGCACAAGCAAGTCAAGGGCGCCGACGTCCCGTTCGAGGACGAGCGCTTCGCCTATGTCGCGCTGAGCCGCGCGCGCGTTGAGAACAGGCCATCGCGCGTGCTGGCGCAGCCGGACGTCGGCAAGGTCGAGATCGCAGCGAAATTGTGCACGCCCGAGGGCGTATCGGTTGCGAAGATCCCGCGTCGCGCCAGGGCCGAATACGCAAGCGCCCGGCGCTGGCGCTGGGGCGATGCGGTCTAGTTACTTGCGTCGTCCCGGCCTAGTGCGCAATTGCGCACGGGGCCGGGATCCATACGCCGCGGCCCGCGGAAAGGGCACAAGCGGCATCGGCTTTGCTTCAATATCAAGATTGATGGTTATGGGTCGCGGCTTTTCGCCGGGACGACGAATGTTGAACCAATCTTGGTTCTGTTCCGACCAAGGCAATGCCCACCTTTCCGCGGCGGGCTGCCCTGCGCCCCGATCTTGGGCTACGGTGCCGCCGCCTCGTCCATCAGGAGTTGCCCCGTCATGTCGACCAGCTGGATCGTTATCGGCGTCATCGTGCTTCTCGTGCTGTTTGCGTTCGGCGCCTACAACCGCCTCGTGGCGCTCAGCCAGCGGGTCGGCCAGGCCTTTGCCGACATCGACGTGCAGCTCAAGCAGCGCCACGACCTGATCCCGAACCTGGTCGAGACCGTGAAGGGCTATGCCGCGCATGAGCGCGGCACGCTCGACGACGTCATCAAGGCGCGAAATTCGGCGATGTCGGCGCAGGGTCCGGCCCAGGTCTCGGCGGCGGAGAACCAGCTCTCGGGCGCGCTCGGCCGGCTGATCGCGCTGTCGGAGGCCTATCCGGACCTCAAGGCCAACGCCAATTTCCAGCAGCTCGCCTCCGAGCTTTCCGATCTCGAGAACAAGATCGCCGCCAGCCGTCGCTTCTTCAACAACGCGGTCCAGGAATACAACACCGGCATCCAGCAGATGCCGGCCGCGCTGTTCGCCGGCATGTTCGGCTTCACCCGCAAGGATTTCTTCGACCTCGGCGCCAGCCGCACGGAGGTCGAGGCGGCGCCCAGCGTGAAGTTCTGAGGCGCAACGCGCGCCGGCGAGAGGCCGCTCCGTCATGGCCGCCTATGGTCTCTACACGCATATCGCATCGAACAAGTTTCGTTCGATGCTGCTGCTTGCCGGCCTGTTCCTGCTGATCTACGTGCTGGTCTATGCCGGCGCGCTGGTCGCGGAGGTGATGATCGATAGCGGCCGCACCGTCGACTATTACCTGACGCGGGCCTCGCGCGACCTGGTCTCGGCCTTCCCGTGGGCGACGATCGCGGCGGTGGCCTGGATCGTGATCGCCTATTTCTTCCACCAGAAGATGATCGACGCCGTCACCGGCGGCGAGAGCGTGACGCGGCAGCAAGAGCCGCGGCTCTACAATCTCTTGGAAAATCTCTGCATCTCGCGCGGCATCCCGATGCCGAAGCTGAAGGTGATGGGCAGCCCGGCGCTGAATGCCTTTGCGACCGGACTGAACCGGAGCCAATACGCCATCACGGTCACCACCGGCCTGTTGAACGCGCTGAACGACAAGGAGATCGAGGCCGTGCTCGGTCACGAGCTCACCCATATCAAGAACGGCGACGTGCAGCTGATGGTGATCGCGGTGATCATCGCCGGCGTGGTCGGCTTCTTCGGCGAGCTGTTCTTCCGCCTGTTCACGAACCTGTCGTGGAATTCGAGCGGCGGCGGTGGCGGCTGGTCGTCATCCTCACGATCGTCGTCATCCTCCTCGGACCGCGACAGCAAGGGCTCGGGCGGCGGCGCGATCGTCGTGATCATCATCGCGGTCGCGTTGATCGTGCTGGCCTGGCTGCTGTCGCAGGTGGTCAAGCTCGCACTGTCGCGCTCGCGCGAATTCCTCGCCGATGCCGGATCGGTCGAGCTCACCAAGAACCCCGATGCGATGATCTCGGCGCTGCGCAAGATCGAGAACCGCGGCGAGCTGCCGGACGCCACCTCGGCCGTGATGGAACTCTGCGTCGACAATCCGCGCGAGGGGTTTGCCGACCTGTTCGCCACCCATCCCTCGGTGAAGTCCCGGGTCGATGCCCTGGTGAAATACGCCGGCGGCCACGATCCCGGACCGCTGGCGCTGCCGGACGAGACGGAGCCGCAGCATGAGCCCTCCGCGGCGGGCGACCAGTCTCCGCCGGCGACCCACGGCCCGTGGGGCGATGTGCCGCGTGCACCGCCGAACGATCCGCCAGCGCTGCCGGGCAACAACCCCGCGCAGGGACCATTGGGTCCGCTCCAGGGCCCTTGGGGACGACACCGCTAATCGCGCCCTAGCCTACTCAGTCCATTAAGGAAATTCCCACCAAACCGATCGTGGGCGCCTTAAGGAATTGAATTCTCCCTCGTTTCTGCCATGTTCGCGCCCAAAGCAGTGTGGGGACTTGCCGATCGCCATCGCGGTCGGGAGCGCGCTTTAAGGGACTTCCATGGCAAAGCCGGTTGTGATCGTGGTGGGCGCCGACAAGGGCGGGGTCGGCAAGACCACCGTCTCGCGGACGCTCCTGGACTATTTCAGTGCCAATAACGTGCAGACCCGGGCGTTCGACACCGAATCGCCGCGCGGCACGCTGAAGCGCTTCCATCCTGACATCACCGAGATCGTCGACATGACGACGACCGCGGACCAGATGAAGATCTTCGATACGCTGAACTCGGGGCCCTCGGTCACCGTGATCGACGTCCGGGCCGGCCTGTTGTCGCCTGCGCTGGCCTCGCTGCGCGATATCGGCTTCCTCGACGCGGCGCGCTCCGGCCAGATCACCTTCGCCGTGTTCCATATCCTCGGCCCGTCGATCGCCTCGCTCGACGAGATCGCGGAAACCGCCAACTTCATGAGCGGCGCGAAGTATTTCCTGGTGAAGAACTTCATCAACGACACCCAGTTCTTCCAGTGGGATCAGGCGACCTACAATTCCTACTTCCATCGCATCAAAGACGCCGTGGACCTGACGATCCCGAAGCTCAACGAAATGGCCTATGAGCAGGTCGAGGTCTCCTCGGTTCCGTTCCTGAAATTCGTCGCCAACAAAGGCATCAACGACGACGCCGCCAACTACTCCTTCGTGCTGCGCGGCTATGTCCGGCACTGGCTCGCCAATGTCTGGAGCGAGTACGACCGGATCAAGCTGACCGACCTGGTCGGCGCCAAGTCGGCCAAAGGCGAAAAATAGTCGGACCTTCGACCCTGATGGGGCTGGATTAGCCGAAAATTTGGCCTGATATAGCGGGCGATGTCATCCACGCCCGTTTACATCATCTGCTCGCCCCGCCCGCAGGTCGGCAAGACGCTGATCGCGCGGCTGCTCGGCGAATTCCTGCTGCTCAAGAACGGCGACGTGGTCTGCTACGACATCAATCTGAAGGAGCCGTCGCTGCTCGACTACCTGCCGCGGATCACCGAAACCGCTGACGTGATCGACACCTACGGCAAGATGCAGCTGATGGACCGCGTCATCGCCAATGACGGCATCGGCAAGGTGATCGACCTCGGCTACCACGCCTTCGACGAATTCTTCAAAATGTGCGACGAGATCGGGCTGATGAAGGAGGCGCTTCGCCGTCGCGTCGCGCCGATCATCCTGTACGTCGCCGATACCGACCGCGCCTCGGTGCGCGGCTACCAGACGCTGCACGGCATGATCCCGCCGAATGCGCTGATCGTCATCGACAACGAGTTCGTGGTGCGCGGCGAGCTGCCGCCTGTCATGACCGCCAGCCAGGTGCTGCGCTTCCGCGCGCTGCCGGTGTTCCTGAAGACCTATATCGACCGGCTGAACTTTTCCTTCACCGGCTATCTGCGCCAGGAAAAGGATTCATCGACCGAGCTGCATCAATGGATCCGGCGGAACTACACCACGTTCCGCGATCTTGAATTGAGCGTGCTGCTGCAGAGGTCGTAACTGTCGTCCCGGCCTAGCGCGCGATTGCGCACGGGGGCCGGGACGACCATGTGGAGGGATTTGCGCTAGACTAATGCCCCTCGAACGCCATCAGCGTGCGCACCGGAACGTCCATCGCGCGCAGCTTGGCGGCGCCGCCGAGATCGGGCAGGTCGACGATGAAGCAGGCCGCGACCACGTTGGCGCCGATCTGGCGCAGCAGCTTCACCGCGCCCTCCGCAGTGCCGCCGGTCGCGATCAGATCGTCGACCAGGATCACGCGCTCGCCGGGCTGCACGGCGTCGGCATGCATCTCCATCTCGTCGATGCCGTATTCCAGCGAGTAGGCGATCCGCACCGTGGTGTGCGGCAGCTTGCCCTTCTTGCGGATCGGCACGAAGCCGGCGGAGAGCTGATGCGCGACCGCGCCGCCGAGGATGAAGCCGCGGGCCTCGATGCCGGCGACCTTGTCGACCTTCGCCCCCGCCCACGGATGCACCAGCTCGTCGACCGCCCGGCGGAAGGCCCTCGCATCCGCGAGCAGCGTCGTGATGTCGCGAAACAGGATGCCCTTCTTCGGGTAGTCCGGGATGGTGCGAACGGTCGCCTTGATGTCGTGGTCGAAGGTCATTGGTCTCGCTCTGAGGGTCATTCCGGGGCGATGCAAAGCATCGAACCTGGAATCTCGTTCATTCCGGGTCTGGTGCTAGCGCACCATCCCGGAATGACGATGGTTAAACTTTGCCTTCACTTGCTACTCACATTAAGCCGGAATGCATTCTCGACAATGCGCAGGCCGACCTCGTTGCCGAGCGACATCAGCGATTCCGGATGGAATTGCACGCCGCCGACCGGCAAGGTCTTATGCTCGATCACCATCGCAACGCCGTCTTCGGTGGTCGCCGTCACCGCCAACACCTCGGGCACGCTGTCGCGCTCGACAAACAGCGAGTGGTAGCGGCCGATCACGATCTCATTGGGCAGGTTCCGCATCAGCCGGCCGCCGCGCACCTG
This sequence comes from Bradyrhizobium sp. BR2003, assembly GCF_009720285.1. Classification (NCBI taxonomy): domain Bacteria; kingdom Pseudomonadati; phylum Pseudomonadota; class Alphaproteobacteria; order Hyphomicrobiales; family Nitrobacteraceae; genus Bradyrhizobium; species Bradyrhizobium sp. BR2003. Next base: position 95,700 of record NZ_SMYJ01000005.1, on the reverse strand, counting down.
GACGCGCGACGGACGGCCATGCGCGGGCTGACCAAGCTGGCCGAGCTGGCCGCCGAAATATTCGCCGATCGCCTGTACGCCGAGGCAGACGCCGAAGATCGGCAGCTGCTTCTCGAGCGCGGTATCGATGGTTTTCGCGATGCCGAAATCCTCCGGGCGACCCGGCCCGGGCGACAGCACCAGGAGATCCCAGCCCTTCTTCTTGAGCATGTCCTGGGCATGGATATGCCTGACCACGGTGACGTTGGCACCGACCTGGCGGAAGTAATCGGCCAGCATGTGCACGAAGCTGTCGTCGTGATCGATCAAGAGCACGTTCTTGCCGGAGCCGGTGGCGTCGGGCGCGAAATCCGACAGCGGCTTCGGCGGATCGCCGCGCAGCGCCTGGAACAGCGCTGCGGCCTTGACCTGGCACTCGCGATCCTCGGCGGCGGGATCTGAATCGAACAGGCAGGTCGCGCCGACGCGCACCTCGGCAAGCCCATCCTTCATGCGGATGGTGCGGATGGTCAGCCCGGTGTTGATGCTGCCGTCGAAATTGACGCAGCCGATCGCCCCGGCATACCAGCGCCGCGGCGACCGCTCGTGGTCCTCGACGAACTGCATCGCCCACAGTTTCGGCGCGCCGGTCACGGTGACCGCCCAGGCATGGGTCAGGAAGGCGTCGAGCGAATCGAAACCCGGCCGCAGCATGCCCTCGACGTGGTCGACGGTGTGGAACAGCTTTGAGTAGGTCTCGATCTGACGCCGCGCCAGCACCTTGATGGTGCCGGGCACGCAGACGCGCGCCTTGTCGTTGCGGTCGACATCGGTGCACATGTTGAGCTCGAACTCGTCCTTCTCCGAGTTCAGCAGCTTGCGGATCTGCTCGGCATCGCCGATCGAGTCCGAGCCGCGCGCGATGGTGCCCGAGATCGGGCAGGTCTCGACCCGGCGGCCGTCGGAGCGCACGAACATCTCCGGCGACGCGGAGACCAGGAATTCACCGTCGCCGAGATTCATCAGCGCGCCATAGGGCGACGGATTGATCCGGCAGAGCCGCTGGAACACTTCCGCCGGCGAGCGCTCGCAGGGCTCGGCGAACAGCTGTCCGGGTACCGCCTCGAACAGGTCGCCGCGGGCAAACGCCGCGCGCGCGACCTCGACGGTCGCCTGATATTCGCCGGGCGCGTGATCGGCATAGCCCTGCCGGCCGTTCCGTGCGTAGAGGCTCGGCGCGGTCTCCTGCGGCAGGCCGGCGGTGGATTTGCCCTTCCACGCGAACTCGTAACTGAGCGCGACGCCGCGGCCGGTGGCGCGGTCATAGGCCAAGAGACGGTCCGGCACGTAGAGCACGATGTCGCGCTGGTCGGCCTCGCGGGCGCGCTTCTGCACGAGGTCCTCGATCTGGAACACGAGGTCGTAGGCGAAGGCGCCGAACAGGCCGAGCAGCGGATCGGCATTGGAGGTGAACGCCGCCACCATGTCGCGCACCAGCGACATCACGCTGGCGCGGCGGGTGCGCTGGTCTTCCTCGACCGGCGCGGCGCCGCGGATGATATGGCCGGCGAGTCGCGTTGCGCTGCGCTCGGTGATCACGACGCAGGGCTCGCGCAGCACGTCGCCGAGGAAGGCGATCAGGACCTCGCCGCGCGGGTTCAGCGCCTGCAACGAGAAATTGGTACCTGACGTCTCCAGCACCAGCGGCGGATCGGCAAAGCCGAGGTCAAAGCTCTCGTAGCGGCCCGGTACTGTCGTGCCCGAGGACAGCACCACGCCGCGGCGGCGGTCCAGCAGCGCGATCAAATCGTCGAGGCGGTTGGCGCCGCCGGTGAACTGCTCGACCACGCGCGCGACCGCAAGGCCGCCATTGGTCAGATATTCGCTCTTGGCCGGCAGGGAGAAGACTGTCCTGTTCATGTGATCCTCTTACGAGACTTGCCGAGAGAGCGCCACACAGGACAAAGGAAGGTACCGTCGCACTGCGATGGCGACCTTCGACGTTTTTGCGAAATGAAAACGCACCGGCCACCTATGAGAAGGTGGACCACCAACGACGGGATGGACTGGCAACGGTGCTCATGGCCCGTTACTCACCACCCGGCGCGGGCCGTGTCAAGGGATGGCCTGACAGCCCTGCCCCAAGGCGGGACGCCCTTTCGGCGGCATTTTTCGGGGTTTGAAGGGGCGGGAATCCGCGTAGGATTTGCTGAAATGGCGGCCGGCTGGCCGCCCAAAAAACAGACAGATGGCGGAGGCGCAGATGGCGATTTTGGGTCTCGGATATGCCGGCTTCGGCTCCGACGCGCTCGACGACTGGCGGCAGTTCGGCACTGGCCTCGTCGGGCTGCAGGCGGTCGAGCGCGGCAATTCGCTGCTCGCGTTCCGGATGGACGACCGCAAGCAGCGCATCGTGATCGACCGCGCCCAGGGCGAAGGCACAAGGTTCTTCGGCTGGGAGGTGGCCGACAGTGCGGCCCTCGACGCGCTGGCGGCACGGCTGGAGCGCGCCGGCGTCGCGGTGACCGCGGAGCCGCAGGCGCTTGCAGATAGCAGGCGGGTGCGCGGCTTGATCTCGTTTCGGGATCCTGCCGGCAACCGTCTCGAGGCGTTTCACGATGCTGAGATCGACGACACGCCGTTCAGGCCAGGGCGCTCGATCTCCGGCTTCCGCACCGGGCCGCTCGGCCTTGGCCACGCCGTGCTGACGGTCGAGCACATCGCCCCGGTGATGAGCTTCTATGTCGACGTGCTCGGCTTCGGCCTGAGCGACTACATCGAAAAACCGTTCCGCGCCTATTTCTTCCACGTCAATGCCCGCCACCACTCACTGGCGCTGATCGAGACCGGCACGAACGGCATGCACCATCTGATGGTCGAGCTGTTCTCGCTCGACGATGTCGGCCAAGCCTATGACGTCGCGCAGCAGGAAGACCGCGTCAACGTCACGCTCGGCCGCCACACCAACGACCTGATGACGTCGTTTTACGCCAGGTCGCCGTCCGCCTTCATGGTCGAGTGCGGCTGGGGCGGCCGCGAGATCGATCCGGTGAACTGGACGCCGTTCGAGATGCATGACGGCCCGAGCCTGTGGGGCCATGAGCGGGTCTGGCTGTCGCCGGAGGACCGCGCCGTCGCGCGCGAGATGCGGATGCGCGCCGCCGCCGAGGGCAAGCGCGCACCGGTGCAGGTGATGGAAGGCAATTTCAAGCTGATGTCCGGGACCTGCCCGTGGTGGGACGGGGTGAAGGCGGAAAGTTAGATCTCGCCGTCTTGCCTGCGAAAGCAGGGACCCATAACCACAGGGTGCGGTTGTCTGACGAGATGACTGCCAGCATGGCCATTACCGCGGCCGCGGCGTATGGGTCCCTGCTTTCGCAGGGACGACATCTCGCTTGAGGACGCAACTACCCCAGATGCTTCTTGAAGAAGTCCGTGGCGCGGCCCCAGGCGAGTTCGGCGGCCTCGCGGTCGTGCACCGACTGGCGCTGCTCGTTGACGAAGGCGTGCTCGGCGTCATAGCGGAACAGCTCGAGCGACTTGCCGGCGGCCTTCATCGCCTTCTCGAAATTGCTGACGAGCTCCGGCGTGCACCAGTCGTCCTTGTTGGCGAAATGCGCCTGCAGCGGAATTTTGACGTCGGCGGGCTTGGCGGCCTGCTCCGGCGGGATGCCGTAGAATACGACGCCCGCGGTCAATTCCGGCACATGCACCGAACCGATGATGGTCACCGCGCCGCCGAGGCAGAAGCCGGTCAGGCCGACCTTGGCGCCGTTCTTGGCGAGATACTGCGCGGCGCCGCGCACCGTCTGCGTGGTGGCGTCCATGAAATCGAGCGAGTTCATCTCTTTGCCCGCGGCATCGGTGTCGTGATACGGCACCACCTTGCCCTTGTAGAGATCTGGCGCCAGCGCATCGAAGCCGGCCACCGCGAAGCGGTCGCACAGGCCCTTGATCTGGTCCGACAGACCCCACCATTCCTGAATCACGACCACGCCGGGCGCATTGCCGCGCGCCGCATTGGCGAGATAGCCCGACGCTTCCTTGCCGTCCGGACGCTTGAAGCTGATGCTGGTACCCATGAGTTCCTCCACAATGTTTGCCGGCTGATTGGCCGGCATCTTGTCCGCACTCGGCGGCCGACGCAATTGACGACACTGTCATTCCGGGTTCGATGCTACCGCGTCACCCCGGAATGACGGAGAGATTGCAAACAAAAAAGCCCCCGAAGGGGCTTTTTCAAACTCGCGATACCGCACCCGAGATCAGTGGGCGTTGGCCCAGACCTTGCGCTTGGTGAAGTACATCAGGAAGGCGAAGACGACCAGGAAGAAGAACACCTGCATGCCGATCCGCTTGCGCTCCTCCATGTGCGGCTCGGCGGCCCACATCAGGAAGGTGGTGACGTCATGCGCGTACTGCTTGACCGTCGCGGGCGAACCGTCGTCGAAGGTCACCTGACCGTCGGACAGCGGCTTCGGCATCTTGATGGCATGGCCGGGGAAGTACTTGTTGTAATACGAGCCCTCCGGGATCGTGACGCCCGCCGGAGCCTTGTCCTCGAAGCCCTGCAGGATGGCGTCGACGTAATCCGGTCCCTGCTCCTGGTACTGGGTGAAGAAGTCGATCGCGAACTGCGGGAAGCCGCGCTTGTAGGACCGCGCCTTGGTGATCAGCGAGAGATCGGGCGGCGCCGCGCCGCCATTGGCCGCGCGCGCGGCCTGCTCGTTCGGGAACGGCGACGGGAAGTAATCCGCCGGGCGGCCCGGACGCTCGAACATCTCGCCCTGGTCGTTCGGGCCGTCCTTGATCTTGTACTCGGACGCGAACGCCGCCGCCTGCGCCGGCGAATAGCCGGGGCCGCCGGGATCGGCGAGGTTGCGGAACGCGACATAGGACAGGCCGTGACAGGCCGCACAGACTTCCTTGTAGACCTTCAGGCCGCGCTGCAGCGAGCCACGGTCATAGGTGCCGAAAGGACCGGAGAACGACCATTTCTGGGCCGGCGGCGCGGTGCCGCCCTCCTCGGCCTTGGCGTTCTGGGTGCCACCGACGAGCAGGCTGCCGGCCACCACCATCGCGAGCATCACAGAGGCCGCGGTCGCGGCCCTGCCCTTGCTCTTCGCCAGCACGTCGTCGGCGATCGAGTTCGGCACCGGGCGCGGGGTCTCGATGCGGGCGAGCAGCGGCAGCACGATCAGGAAGTAGGCGAAGTAGCAGACCGTCAGGATGCGGCCGGCGATCACGTAGATGCCTTCCGGCGGCTGCGAGCCGAGGTAGCCGAGCAGGATGCAGACCACCACGAAGATCCAGAAGAACTGCTTGGCCAGCGGACGATACTTCGACGAACGGGTCCGTGCGCTGTCGAGCCAGGGCAGGAAGCACAGGATGATGATCGCCGAGAACATCGCCACGACGCCGGCGAGCTTGTTCGGGATCGAACGCAGGATCGCATAGAACGGCAGGTAGTACCATTCAGGCACGATGTGCGCCGGGGTCACGCCCGGGTTCGCCGGGATGTAGTTGTCGGCGTCGCCGAGATAGTTCGGCATGTAGAAGATGAACCAGGCGAAGAAGATCAGGAAGCAGGACACGCCGAACATGTCCTTGATCGTCGCGTACGGCGTGAACGGCACGGTGTCCTTCTCGGTCTTGGCCTCGACGCCGGCCGGGTTGTTCTGACCCGCGACGTGCAGCGCCCAGACATGCAGCACGACCACGCCGGCGATCACGAACGGCAGCAGATAGTGCAGCGAGAAGAAGCGGTTCAGCGTCGGGTTGCCGACCGAATAGCCGCCCCACAGCAGGGTCACGATGCTCTCGCCGAAATAGGGCACGGCCGAGAACAGGTTGGTGATGACGGTGGCGCCCCAGAAGCTCATCTGGCCCCACGGCAGCACGTAGCCCATGAAACCCGTCGCCATCATCAGGAGGTAGATGATGACGCCGAGGATCCACAGCACCTCACGCGGCTCCTTGTACGACCCGTAATAGAGGCCGCGGAACATGTGGATGTAGACGGCGAAGAAGAACATCGACGCGCCGCAGGCATGCATGTTGCGCAGCAGCCAGCCGTAATTGACGTCGCGGACGATCAGCTCGACCGACTTGAAGGCGAGGTCGGCGTGCGGCGTGTAGTGCATCGCCAGGATCACGCCGGTCAGGATCTGCAGCGCCAGCATCATCGACAGGATGGCGCCGAAGGTCCACCAGTAGTTCAGGTTGCGCGGCGTTGGATAGGCCACGAACGAGGAGTGGATCAGGCCGAAGATCGGAAGGCGCCGTTCGATCCACTTCAAGGCGGGGTTGCTCGGTTGGAAATCAGATGGTCCGCTCATTGATGCGATCCTGAAGAAGAAAAACGACGCGATGGGTCCAAGTGAAAGCCGAAATCCCGGAGGGGCCGGGACTTAGCCGATCTGGATTTTGGTGTCGGAAAGGAAGGCGTAGGGCGGCACCGCCAGGTTGGCGGGCGCCGGCCCCTGGCGGATACGACCGGAGGAGTCGTACTGCGAGCCATGGCAGGGGCAGAAGAAGCCGTCGTAATTGCCTTCATGGGCGATCGGGATGCAGCCGAGATGGGTGCAGATGCCGATCACAACCAGCCACTGGTCGTGGCCGGCCTTGACGCGGGCCGAGTCGGGCTGCGGATCGGGCAGGCTCGAGAGCGCCACGCTCTGGGCCTCCTGGATCTGCTTCTTGGTGCGATGGCTGATGTAGATCGGCTTGCCGCGCCAGAAGACCTTGATGTCCTGGCCCTCGGCGATCGGCGTCAGATCTACCTCGATCGGCGCGCCGGCCGCGATCGTCGCGGCATCCGGGTTCATCTGGGCAACCAGCGGCCAGACGGTAGCGGCTGCGCCGACCGCGGCGGCAGCTCCGGTTGCAACAAAGAGAAAATCACGGCGTGTCGGATGGTCCGCCGAAGACGCTGTCGTCACGATTCCTAGCCCTTTCTTTTCTGCAGCCGGTGGAACCGCCTCGGAGACGCAGGACGCGCCCCAAGAAAGGCTGCCGGCGCCCGCGGCCCCCGCGGCGGCAGAAAACCGCTATTCCCCACCCCAAATGGCGGAACAGCAGTCCAGAATCGTTCTATTGGCACCCTTGCCGGACGAGCGCAAGCCCGCTATCGGCTCGCACACGTGCAATGCACGAAATCCGCGCCGAGCGATGTTTTATTGAGACAATTTCATCCGGATTTCACAGGCCGCCCGCACCATGCAGATCGCGCTGTTCCAGCCCGACATCCCCCAGAATACAGGGACGATTCTGCGCCTCTGCGCCTGCCTGGACGTGTCGGCCCATATCATCGAACCGGCAGGATTCGACACCTCGGACCGGAATTTCCGCCGGGCGGGTATGGACTATCTCGACCATGTGCGGTTGAAGCGTCACGACTCATGGTCGAAATTCGAGGAATGGCGGGCCGAGGCCGGATGCCGGCTGGTGCTGTTCACGACCAGGGCGGCGAAATCCTATCTTGATTTCGCCTATACGGCCTCCGATGTCCTGCTGTTCGGGCGCGAGACGGCAGGGGTGACCGACGCGGTGGCGGCCGCCGCGGATGCGCGACTGGTGATTCCGATCCGGCCGACCATGCGTTCGCTCAATGTGGCCGTCACGGCGGCCATGGCCGTCGGCGAGGCGCTGCGGCAAACCGGTTCAGGAATTGCCGGTTCGGCAACTTAAGGGACTTTTTGGTGAGCTACGCGGTCAAGGAGATATTTCTCACCCTGCAGGGCGAAGGCGCCCATGCGGGCCGAGCCTCCGTGTTCTGCCGCTTCGCCGGCTGCAACCTCTGGAGCGGCCGCGAGCGGGACCGAGCCGGCGCGGTCTGCAAGTTCTGCGACACCGATTTCGTCAGCACCGACGGCACGCTGGGCGGCCGTTATGCGACCGCGGAAGAGCTTGCCGGCACCATTGCCGCGCAATGGACCGGAGGCGAGGCCGACCGCTACGTCGTCCTGACCGGCGGCGAGCCGCTGCTGCAGGTCGACGCGGCCCTGATCGAGGCCCTGCACGGCCACGGCTTTGCGATCGCGATCGAGACCAACGGCACCATCGCCCCGCCCGACGGGCTCGACTGGATCTGCGTCAGTCCCAAGGCCGCAGCCGAGCTCGTGGTGCGCAAGGGGCACGAGCTCAAACTGGTCTATCCGCAGGTGGAGAACGCACCGGAGGATTTCGCCGGCCTTGCCTTCGAGCGCTTCTCGCTGCAGCCGATGGACGGCCCCGATGTGATCGAGAATACCGAGCGGGCGATCGCCTATTGCCTGAAGCACCCGCAATGGCGCCTTAGCGTGCAGACGCACAAGACGCTCGGGATTAGATGAACTGACAGAATCGGATTGTTGAACGAGATGTGGGAATTGACGAAAGCGTTTCGGTTCGAGGCTGCGCATGCGCTGTCCGGAACGACATTTGGCACCGCCAGCGAGGAGATTCACGGCCACTCCTTTCGCGCCGAAGTCACCGTGCGCGGCACGCCCGACCCGAAAACCGGCATGGTGATCGATCTCGGCCTGCTCGAACGCGCGATGGCCGAGGTGCAGAAGACGCTCGACCACAAGTTCCTCAACAAGATCGAGGCGATCGGCGTCCCGACGCTGGAGAATCTGTCGCGCTTCATCTGGGAGCGGTTGCAACACGCAGGCAGGCTGACCCGCGTCAGCGTTCATCGCGACAGCTGCAACGAGAGCTGCACCTATTTCGGCCCGCAAGGTTAGTCATGCTGCCAACAGATCCCGCCATCATCGAGGACCGCAAGGCGCGTGCGCGCGGCTGGTTCGAGGCGCTGCGCAACGACATCTGCGCGGCCTTCGAGAAGCTCGAGGACGACGCCCCATCCACGCTCTATCCCGGCGCCGCCGGCCGGTTCGTGCGGACCCCCTGGGACCGCACCGACCACACCGGCAAGCCGGGCGGCGGCGGCGTGATGTCGATCATGAAGGGCCGGCTGTTCGAAAAGGTCGGCGTGCACTGCTCGACCGTGCACGGCGAGTTCGCCCCCGAATTCCGCGCGCAGATTCCGGGCGCCGCGGACGATCCACGATTTTGGGCGTCGGGCATTTCGCTGATCGCGCATCTGCGCAATCCGAACGTGCCCGCCGTGCACATGAACACCCGCTTCGTCGTCACCACCAAGGCCTGGTTCGGCGGCGGCGCCGACCTGACGCCGGTGCTGAACCGGCGGCGCACTCAGGACGACCCCGACACGGTCGCCTTCCACGCCGCGATGAAGGAGGCGTGCAGTGGGCCGAACGGCGTCGCCGACTACGACAAGTACAAGAAATGGTGCGACGACTATTTCTACCTGCCGCACCGCAAGGAAGCGCGCGGCATCGGCGGCATCTTCTATGACTGGCACGACAGCGGCGACTGGGAGGCCGATCTCGCCTTCACCCAGGACGTCGGGCGCGGCTTCCTGAAGATCTATCCCGACCTGGTGCGGCGCAATTTCGAGGCCGCCTGGAGCGCCGAGGATCGCGACGAGCAACTGGTCCGCCGCGGCCGCTATGTCGAATTCAACCTGCTCTATGATCGCGGCACCATCTTCGGCCTGAAGACCGGCGGCAATGTGGATTCGATCCTGTCGTCGCTGCCGCCGGAGGTGAAATGGCCGTGATGAACCTGCCGCGCGCGATGCTGATCGACATGGATGACACCATCCTGTCGGCCTATGGACGCCCCGAGATCGCCTGGAACACGATCACCACGGAGTTTGCCGCGGAGCTGGCTCCCCTGCCCCCGGATCAGGTCGCGACCGCGCTGTTGGCCTATGCACGGCAATTCTGGTCGACCGCCGAGCCGATCTGGCGGATCAGGCTCGGCGAGGCGCGGCGGCTGACCGTGAAGGGCGGCTTCGCTGCGCTCGCGGCGGCCGGTCACCGCGCGCTGCCCGACGAGCTCGCGGACCGCATCGCCGATCGCTTCACCGCCTATCGCGAGGAGGAGATGTTCGTCTTCCCCGGCGCGCATGAAGCGATCGATGCGTTCAAGGCGCTCGGCATCAAGCTCGCGCTGGTCACCAACGGCGCCGCCGACATGCAGCGCGCCAAGGTCGAGCGCTTCGCGCTCGGCCATCGCTTCGATCACATCCAGATCGAGGGCGAGCACGGCTTCGGCAAGCCGGAGGAGCGCGCCTACCTGCACGCGATGCAAGCGCTCGGCGTCACCGCATCCGACACCTGGATGATCGGCGACAATCTCGAGTGGGAGGTCGTGGCGCCGCAGCGGCTTGGCATCTATGCGATCTGGATGGACGTGCACGGTGTCGGGCTGCCGCCGGGATCGACCATCAAGCCCGACCGCATCATCCGCTCGCTGAGCGAATTGGTTCCTGCCGCGCGCAAATAGCGCATCGCGGCCGTTTTCCACGTCAATTCCATTGAAGCTGACGCCGGCCGTGATTTGGCTGTCATCACCGGTCGCTAGCCTGCCGTCCGCGTCATCCAGCGCGGAGGGAAAATCATGGAACTGAAACCAGGCGATGTCGTCATGCTGAAATCCGGCGGCCATCCGATTACGGTCGTCGAAATCGACGAGGACAAGGTCGCGTGCCTGTGGATGGGCACGGACGGCGATCTGTTTCGCGAAACCTTGCCGCTCGTCGCACTCGAATCGACCGAGCTCGATCCGGAGGACGATGAAGAGGAAGACGACGAAGACGACGAGGACGAAGACGACGACGGCGACCGCAAGAAGAAGCGCAAGGCGGCGTGAGATCCGTTGGCGCGATGCTGAGCGGCAGCTGCCGGCAGCATCGCCTCGATACAACAGTCGACCAATCGTCACCGTGCCGCCGCTGATCACGGCGGCATCGAGATGCCGGCTAGACTAAGAAAATTCAGAGAAAAATCAGAGCCGATGGTCGCGGGTGAAGCGGGAAACGGTCTGGTCGGCGATGCCGGACAACACCTGCGGATCCAGCGGGAAATCCGCGGCGAGCCAAGCATCCTCGGCCAGGGTCAGTACATGTCCCAGCGCCGGTCCCTCGGCAATCCCGCGCGCGACGAAATCCGACGCCCTCAAGGGAAAGTGAGGCGCGCGCCAGCGCTCTGGCAGCGTGGCGAGCGCGCGCCATTGATCGACATCCTGGCCCGCGCCGGTGCGCGCCCAGGCGAGCAGCAACCGGTCGCGATAGGGCTCCTCGTCGAGCCGGTAGAGCCTGCGCTTGGCATGCGCCTCGTCCATGCCGGGCAGGCGCCACCAGCGATGGCCCATCGAATCGAGCGCCTTGGCTTCGGCATTGGAGAGCCGCAGCCGGCTGGCGATGCGTCGCGCGTCCTCGGTCACGGCGACCGTCAGCGCGGCGAGCCTTCGGATCGCGCTCGGCGCGAGCTTCATCCGCCGCTCGATCTCGATCATCGCCGCGAACGGGCCGGTATAGGCGACGCCGCCGAACAGCGGCTGCAGCAAGCCGCCCTCACTCATCGCAACCACTGCACTCGCGGCGCCGTTCGCGACCACGAGCTTGAGCATCTCCATGCGAATCCGCTCGGCCGAGAGGCCGGCCAATCCGGCGCGCCCACTGACGCAGGCGAGATAGCCGGCGCGATCGACCTCGCCCACGCCATAGGCAGCATGGAAACGGAAGAAGCGCAGGATGCGCAGATAGTCCTCGGCAATCCGCTGCGCGGGATCGCCGATGAAGCGCACGCGCCTCGCCTCGATGTCGGCGAGGCCGCCGACGTGATCGTGCACGATGCCCGAGGCATCGACCGACAGGCCGTTGATGGTGAAGTCGCGCCGCTCGGCGTCGCGCACCCAGTCGCGACCGAACGCCACCCTGGCCTTGCGGCCATAGGTCTCGGCATCCTCGCGCAGCGTCGTCACCTCGAAGGGCTGGCTGTCGACGACCAGGGTCACCGTGCCGTGCTCGATGCCGGTCGGCACACTCTTGATGCCCGCCCGCTTGGCGCGGCGGATCACCTCCTCCGGCAACGCCGTGGTGGCGATATCGATGTCGGCGAGCGGAATCTGCATCAAGGCGTTGCGCACGGCCCCGCCGACCACCCGCGCTTCCTCGCCGTCGGCATTGAGCAGGCCGAGCACGTGCGCCGCGGGCCCCGAAGCGAGCCATGGCGCGTCGGACAACAGGCGCACCTCGCTCATTTCTCAACTCCCGGCACCAGCCTGCCGTTTTCGATATGGGCGGGAACGTAGGTCGAGTTCGGCGGCGCGCCGGTCAATTCGGCCAGCAGCACGAAGCTCACGATGACCATCACCAGCGCCACCAGCGTCAGCTTCGCCAGCATGTCGAGCGGCCATGACGCCGGCAGCGTCACGCCGGACCGCGTCGCGATGAGGAAGATGGCATAGACCGCGAACGGGACCAGAAAGATTCCGATCTCGGTCAATACCGTGCGGATCATGACAGATAGATCCGCTCATACAACACGCGCAGGATGCCCGCGGTCGCGCCCCAGATGTAGCGCTCTGCGAACGGCATCGCGTAATAGGACCGGTCCATGCCTCGGAATTCCTTGGTGTGGATCAGATGATTCTCCGGATTCATCAGGAAAGCGAGCGGCACCTCGAACGCATCGACCACCTCCGCCTCGTTGATCGCAAGCGTGAATCCCGGCTTCACCTTGGCGACCGTCGGCAGGATGCGGAAGCCGAACGCGGTACCATAAAGGTCGAGATAGCCGACCGGGTCGATGAATTCCCGCTTCAGCCCGACTTCCTCGCAGGCCTCGCGTAGCGCGGCATCGAGCGGCGATGCGTCGGTGGCGTCGATCTTGCCGCCGGGAAACGAAATCTGGCCGGCATGGCTCGACAGATTGGGCGAGCGCTGCGTCAACAGCACGGTCGGCTCGGGGTGATCGACCACCGGGATCAGCACCGCGGCCGGCCGCACCGGCTGCTCCTGCGCCACGATCTCGAGCATGCGGTCGTTGCCGGAGTCTCCGGTGCGCGGAATGATATTCGGATCGACCAGGCCCGGCGGCACATCGAAAGTGAGCCGCGTGCTGGCCCGCGCGAAGAATTCCGTCGAGCTGATCGCCGCCGGCTCCACCTTCAGCAACGGCTCGTTCAAAGTGCGTCCCTCACCTGACTGGCATCGGCCATCGCGAAGAACTCGCCGCCGGACTCGATGCCGAACATCTCTTGACCATCGACCATCCGCTGCTCGCCCATGTCAACCAGATCGTAATAGAGCGCGCGGGTGACCTTGGCCCACAAATCGGCTCGGACATGCAGATAGGGCGTCAATCCGCCGTCCTCGGCCGCCTCGAATCTGAGGCCATGGCCTTTCTCGCAATCGACCCAATCGTCGACATTGGTGCGGAACCTGAGCAGCCGGCCGCGCGCGTCTTCCCCGGTCTGCATTTCCACGGCAAGGAACGGCGCGTCGTCGACGCGGATGCCGACCTTCTCCACCGGTGTCACGAGAAAGTGCTTGCCGTCCTCGCGCTTCAGGATCGTGGAGAACAGCCGCACCAGTGCAGGGCGGCCGATCGGCGTTCCCATGTAGAACCAGGTGCCGTCAGGCGCGATTCGCATGTCGAGATCGCCGCAGAATGGCGGATTCCACAGGTGGACCGGCGGCAGGCCCTTGCGTCCGGCCGGCCCCGATGTCGCAGCTTGATTTGCGGCCGTGGTGAGCCCTTCGAGACCCTTGCTCCCGAGGCCCGTAGTTTCCCTGCCGGAATCGCTCTGCCCTTGCTTCGCCATTGTTTGCCTTAAAGTTTCCTACCTTCAATCTGGCACGTTTGGTGCACATATCCTGAGATGTGGTCGGGATGTCATTCTCGCCACATCGTGATGCCGTTCATACCCTGAAACACCGATAAGGTGGGGATAGTTTAATTCAACGAATACATGGCCTTCGCTCAGGTTTAGCATGAGGGCCAAGATGACGACAGATGACGGCGCGTCAATGTGCGCGCATCGTCGAGAAGGAGCGGATCGAATGGCTGGTGCAGACAGCGTCGAGAAACTGGAGGATGTGATCGTCCGTTCGGCCGAGCAGGTCGCGGGCCAGATCAAGGCCGCCAAGGAAGCGGTCTCCGCCGTCATCTTCGGCCAGGACCAGGTGATCGAAAACACCCTGGTGACGATCCTGTCCGGCGGCCATGCGCTGTTGATCGGCGTGCCCGGCCTCGCCAAGACCAAGCTGGTCGAGACCCTCGGCGTCACGCTCGGCCTCGATGCCAAGCGCATTCAGTTCACCCCGGACCTGATGCCTTCGGATATTCTCGGCGCCGAAGTGCTCGACGAGAGCTCGGCCGGTAAGCGTTCGTTTCGCTTCATCGCAGGTCCGGTGTTCGCGCAGCTGTTGATGGCCGACGAAATCAACCGCGCCAGCCCGCGCACCCAGTCGGCGCTGCTGCAGGCCATGCAGGAGCAGCACATCACCATTGCCGGCGCGCGGCATGATTTGCCAAAACCGTTCCACGTGCTCGCAACCCAGAACCCGCTCGAGCAGGAAGGCACCTATCCGCTGCCCGAAGCGCAGCTCGACCGCTTCCTGATGGAAATCGACGTCGACTATCCCGATCGCGACGCCGAGCGGCGCATCCTGTTCGAAACCACCGGCGCCGAAGAGGCAGCGGCCAAGCCGTCGATGGACGCCGAGACGCTGCTCACCGCGCAACGTCTGGTGCGGCGCCTGCCGGTCGGCGATTCCGTAGTCGAGGCGATCCTGACGCTGGTCCGCGCCGCGCGTCCCGGCACCGAGGGCGGCGAGGCCGGCAAGCTGATCGCATGGGGACCGGGTCCGCGCGCCAGCCAGGCCTTGATGCTCGCGGTGCGCGCCCGTGCATTGCTCGACGGGAGACTCGCGCCGTCGATCGACGACGTGCTCGATCTCGCCGAGCCCGTGCTCAAGCACCGCATGGCGCTGACCTTCTCGGCGCGCGCCGAGGGCCGCACCATTCCCGACGTGATCAAGCAATTGAAGACCCGGATCGGTTGATGGCCGCAGACAACAGGCACCAGAACGAGGAGATCCTTGCGGTTCGACGTGCCGATGGCGAAAGCCGAACGCTCGCCGCATCGCTGCCACGTCTGGTGCTTGAGGCCCGCCGTGTCGCCGCCAACGTCATCCATGGCCTGCACGGCCGTCGCCGCGCCGGCTCGGGCGAGAATTTCTGGCAATACCGCCGCTTCGTCTCCGGCGAGCCGTCGCAGCGCGTCGACTGGCGCCGCTCGGCACGCGACGACCATCTCTATGTCCGCGAGCAGGAGTGGGAAGCCGCGCACACGGTGTGGATCTGGCCCGACCGCTCGCCCTCGATGGCCTTTGCCTCGCGCGAGGCGCGCGACAGCAAGCTGGAGCGCGGCCTGATCGTGGCCTTCGCGCTCGCCGAGTTGCTCGTTGCGGGCGGAGAACGCGTCGGCATTCCCGGCCTGATGAACCCGACCGCAAGCCTCAACGTGATCGACAAGATGGCCGAAGCGATGTTGCACGACGAGAAGACGCGCGCGAGCCTGCCGCCGTCCTTCGTGCCGTCGTCGCTGGCCGAAGTCGTCGTGTTGTCGGATTTCTGGTCGCCGATCACAGAGATCACGACGATGCTCGCCGGGCTTTCCTCCTCCGGCGCGCACGGCACCATGATCCAGGTCGTCGATCCCGCCGAAGAGACCTTCCCCTATTCGGGCCGTGTGGAGTTCGTCGAGCCGGAGGCCGGCGGCGTCATCACCGCGGGCCGCGCCGAGAGCTGGGCGAGCGATTATGTCGCCCGGGTCGCGCTGCATCGCGACCAGATCCGCAATGAGACCAACCGGCTCGACTGGCTGTTCTCGACCCACACCACCAGCCGCTCCGCTGCCGAGCTGCTGTTGTTCCTGCATGCCGGCATGATGGTGAGCAAGGGCGGCGGCCGCTCAACAGTCAAGGCGGGACGCAGCGCATGATCGCAGGCCTCCCCCTCTCCTTTGCCGAACCGCTGCTGCTGCTGGGGCTGGTCAGCCTGCCGGTGCTGTGGTGGCTGTTGCGCGTGATGCCGCCGCGGCCGCGCCGGATCGAATTCCCGCCGACGCGGCTATTGTTCGACATCGCGCCGAAGGAGGAGACGCCGTCGCGCACGCCGTGGTGGCTGACGCTGCTGCGGCTCGCCGCCGCCGCGCTCGTCATCGTCGCCGCCGCCGGCCCGATCTGGAATCCGCAGACCGGCGTCGCCGCCGGTAAATTGCCGCTGGTGATCCTGCTCGACGACGGCTGGAGCGCGGCCTCGAGCTGGGACGCGCGGATCAGGGCCGCGGACGAACTGATCGCCAACGCCGACAGCGACCGCCGCGGCGTCGCGCTGGTGCCGCTGTCCGAGCCCGCGCGTGACATCACGCTGATGCCGGCCGGCGCCGCGCGCGTCGCGCTGCGCCAGCTCGTGCCAAAGCCCTACTCGGTCGATCGGGTTGAAACCCTCGGCGCGCTTGGACGTTTCCTCAAGTCGACCGGCGACTGCGACATCGCCTGGCTGTCCGACGGCGTCGACACCGGCCGCGGCAGCGAATTCACCGAGGGGCTCGGCAAGGTGATCGAGAGCCGCAATCTGACGATCTATGCGGGCGGAGCGCAGTCGGCGCAGGCGCTGGTCGCGGCCGAGAACGCCGCCGCCAAGATGACGGTGAAGGTGCTGCGCACCGAGAGCGGCATCGCGGCGGGAACGGTGCGCGGGGTCGACGCCAAGGGCTCGCCGATCGGCGAGGCCCGCTACACATTCGGCCCGCAGGAGCGCGAGACCGAAGCCGCCTTCGATCTTCCGGTCGAGTTGCGCAACGACATCGCACGGCTCGAAATCTCCGGCGAGCATTCGGCCGGCGCCGTGCAGCTGCTCGACCGGCGCTGGCGCCGCCGCGCCATCGGCGTGGTCTCGGGCGCGAGCAACGACACCGCGCAGCCGCTGCTGGCGTCGACCTTCTATCTCTCCCGCGCACTGTCGCCATTCGCCGATGTCAGGCTCGGCGACCGCGGCGCGCCGCAGCAGGTGATCGGGCAATTCCTCGACCAGCGGCTGCCGATGATCGTGATGGCCGATGTCGGCACGCTGTCGCCGGAGATCCGCGACCGGCTCAATGCCTGGATCGAGCAAGGCGGCGTGCTGGTGCGCTTCGCCGGTCCGCGCCTCGCCCAGGCCGATGACGACCTCGTTCCCGTCAAGCTGCGCCGCGGCGGACGCACGCTCGGCGGCAGCCTGACCTGGGAGAAGCCGCAGCACATGGCCTCGTTCTCCGCCGACGGCCCGTTCGCCGGCCTCACCGTGCCGAGGGACATCACCGTCAACCGCCAGGTGCTGGCCGAGCCCGACGCCGTACTCCCGACCAAGAGCTGGGCCTCGCTGGAGGACGGCACGCCGCTCGTCACTGGCGAGCGTCGTGGCAAGGGCGTGGTCAGCCTGTTCCATGTCGGCGCCGACATGCGCTGGTCGGATCTGCCGATGTCCGGCACCTTCGTCGAGATGCTGCGCCGGCTGATCGACATGTCCGGCTATACCTCGAAGCCCGGCCCCGGCGTCGCCAGCGATCCCAACGCCGAGACGGTTGCGCCGCTGCGCACGCTCGACGGCTTCGGCGTCTTCGGCCCGCCGCCCTCGAGCGCCAAGCCGATGTCGGCAGACTATCGCGATCGCGGCACGGCCGACCATCCGCCCGGCTTCTACGGCACGGCCGAGAGCCCGATCGCGGTCAACACGCTCGCCTCCGCCGATCGCATCGCGCCGCTCGACACCTCGGCCCTGCGCGCGACGCGTGCGAGCTACACCAACGCCGAGCCGCGCGACCTGCGCGGCATCATGCTGTCGACGGCGCTGGCGCTGTTCCTGCTCGATGCGATCGTGGTCGCCATGCTCGGCGGCGGCCTCGCCGCGCTGATCCGGCGGCGCGCGGCACCGGCCGTGCTCGCCTTCGCCTTGATACTCGTGACGTTCGCACCGTCGTCGACACGGGCGGAGAGCAGCGACGACTTCGCCATCAAGGCGGTGTCGCAGACGCGGCTGGCCTATGTCGTCACCGGCAATGCCGACGTCGATTCCATCGTCAAGGCGGGGATGTCCGGACTGACGCTGTTCCTCGGACAGCGCACCGCGCTGGAGGCCGGCGATCCCGTCGGCATCGATCCCGCGCGCGACGAGCTGGCGTTCTTCCCCCTGATATACTGGCCGATCGTGCCGGGCGCGCCGAAACCGCCGCAGGACGCCATCAACAAGATCGACGCCTACATGAAGCAGGGCGGCACCGTCATCTTCGATACCCGTGACGCCGTCGAAGCGCCGCCGGGTGACAACGGCTCATCGCAGACGCCCGGCATGCAGACGCTGCGCGAATTGTTGTCGACCCTCGACGTGCCCGAGCTCGAGCCGGTGCCGCGCGAGCACGTGCTGACCAAGACGTTCTATTTGCTGCGCGACTTCCCCGGCCGCTTCAATTCCGGCCAGACCTGGGTCGAGGCCCTGCCGCGCGAGGACGACGACGAGGCTGCGCAGCGCCCGGCGCGCGGCGGCGACGGCGTCTCGCCGATCATCATCACGTCGAACGACCTCGCCGGAGCCTGGGCGATCCGCCCCGACGGCCAGCCGATGCTGCCGCTGACACCGGGCGAGCCGCGCCAGCGCGAATTCGCCTTCCGCGCCGGCGTCAACATCGTGATGTACACGCTGACCGGCAACTACAAGGCCGATCAGGTGCACGCGCCTGCCTTGATCGAGCGGCTGGGACAGTAGAGATGCGAGTGATTCAGCTGCCAACACCGTCATTCCGGGGCGATGCGAAAGCATCGAACCTGGAATTTCGAGATTCCGGGTCTGGTCCTTCGGACCATCCCGGAATGACGGAGTGACGCCATGAACTACGGTATCGCGTTCACACCGCTGGTTCCTTCGCTCGTGCTGTGGCTCGCGCTCGGCGCGATCGTCGTCATCGCCGTGCTGCTCCTGGTGTCGCGCGCGCGGGGCGCCGCGGTGCGGGTCGCAGCGCTGGCGCTGATCCTGCTGGCACTGGCCAATCCCTCCTTCACCCGCGAGGACCGCGAGCCGCTGTCCTCGGTCGCGGCCGTCGTGGTCGACAAGAGCCCGAGCCAGAACTTCGGCACGCGCAACCAGGAGACCGACAAGGCGCGCCAGGCGCTGGTCGACAGCCTGAAGCAGATCAAGGGCCTCGAGGTCCGCGTCGTCGAGGCCGGTCAGGCCGATGGCGAGACCGACGGCACAAAACTGTTCGGCGCGCTGACGTCGGCGCTGTCAGACGTTCCGGTCGAGCGCGTCGCCGGCGCGTTCATGATCACCGATGGCCGCGTGCATGACATTCCTGCCAACGCCCAGGCGCTCGGCTTCCAGGCGCCGGTCCACGCGCTGATCACCGGCCGCAAGGACGAGCGTGACCGCCGCATCGCGATCACAGCCGCGCCGCGCTTCGGCATCGTCGGCCAGACCCAGACCATCACCTTCCGGCTCGACGACCAGGGCGTCAGCGGCGAGCGCGCCAAAGTCACGATCCGCCGCGACGGCGAAGTGATCAACGAGCGCACGCTGACCAGCGGCCAGACCTCGAGCGTCGACATCGACATCAAGCACGCCGGACCCAACATCGTCGAGATCGAGGCCTCGCCGCTCGAGAACGAGCTGACGCCGGTCAACAACCGCGCCGTGGTCGCGATCGACGGCGTCCGCGACAAGCTGCGCGTGCTGCTGGTTTCCGGCGAGCCGCATGCCGGCGAGCGCACCTGGCGCAACCTCTTGAAGTCCGACCCCAGCGTCGATCTCGTGCACTTCACCATTCTGCGTCCGCCGGAGAAGCAGGACGGCACGCCGATCAACGAGCTGTCGCTGATCGCATTTCCGACCCGCGAGCTGTTCCAGCAGAAGATCAACGAATTCCAGCTGATCATCTTCGACCGCTACGCCCGCCAGGGCGTGCTGCCGATCGCCTATTTCGACAACATCGCGCGCTACGTCCGCGCCGGCGGCGCGGTGCTGGTGTCCGCCGGTCCCGACTACGCCTCGACCACCAGCATCTGGCGCACGCCGCTGGACTCGGTGCTGCCGGCCGAACCGGTCGGGGTGACCGAGAAGCCGTTCTACGCACATCTGAGCGATGCCGGGAAACGCCATCCGGTGACGCGCGGGCTGGAAGGCTCGAATGCCGAGCCGCCGCATTGGAGCCGGTTCTTCCGCACCGTCGATACCCGCAACGCGATTAATCCGCCGGTCATGACCGGTGCCGACGGCAAGCCGCTGCTGCTGCTGTCGCGCTTCGGCGAAGGCCGCGTCGCGCTGCTGCTCTCCGACCACATCTGGCTGTGGGCGCGCGGCTACGAGGGCGGCGGCCCGCATCTCGATTTGTTGCGGCGGGTGTCGCACTGGCTGATGAAGCAGCCGGACCTCGACGAAGAGGCGCTGCGCATGCAGGTGCAGGGCAAGGATCTCATGGTGGTGCGCCAGACCATGGCCGACACCGTCGCGCCGGTCACCGTGACGTCGCCGAGCGGCACCACGCGCGAACTGACGCTCACCGCCGGCGATCCCGGCGAGTGGCGCGCGACGCTGCCCGCCAACGAGCTCGGCCTGTGGCAGGCCACCGACGGCACGCTGAAGGCGCTGATCAATGTCGGCCCGACCAACCCGAAGGAATTCTCGGAGGTCACCTCGACCACCGACATGCTGAAGCCGCTGGCGCAGGCGACCGGCGGCGACGCCCGGCGCATTGTCGACGGTTCGAGCCTCGATATGCCGCGCGTCGTGCCGGTGCGTTCCTCCTCGATCTTCCACGGCGACGGCTGGCTCGGCGTCAAGATGCGCGACGCCAGCGTCGTAAAGGGCGTCGGCGTGCTGCCGATGTTCGCCGGCCTGGTCGGCCTGCTGCTGTTGCTCGGCGCATTCGCGGCAACATGGCTGCGGGAAGGACGCTGAGCCCGGCCGGGCTCAGGTCTGCGTTGCATCAAGCACACACAGGCAACGTATCGACACGGTTTGTCTGAACGCTGGTTGACATCGCGCACGCCATCCGATGTTATAATGTAACATCGGGGCGCTGGGGTGTTGATGCGCTCCCGACGGGTGGGCGTTATCGGCATGAAGTGGTTCCGGCGACACATCAAGACTGGCTCGCGGCTCGCGCTGTTCGCGCTTGCCGTCCAGTTCATGCTGTCGTTCGGGCATTTCCATCCGATCGCGGCCGCGCAAGCGGCGCCCACGGTGCAGACCGGGCTGTCGCTGGTCGATCTCGCCTATATCGGGACCTCGGCGACGCCGGACCTCGCGGTCCAGGTGATCGGGACGCCACAGCCCGCCAATCACGACAACGACAGGCATCCGGCCGACAATTGCGCGATCTGCGCCGTCATCTCGCTCGCGAGCAGCATGCTGTTCACGGCGCCGCCGGTGCTGTTGCTGCCGGAAGCCATCGAGCTTCTGTTCCGAACCACCAATGCCGAATTCGCCCATCTGAAATCGGCGCCGGCGGCCTTCCATTCCCGCGCACCTCCCCTGTCCTGACATCGACTGATTGCTGCACGCCCTGAGCGGACGGCCGCGTCACATGTGCGGCCTGCGCCAGCGGGGCAAATCGGAATCGATCCGTCATTTCGACGGGCCTGGATCGGGACAATGACACTTCAGAAGAAACGAGCACTCTACATCGGGAGCGTGAGCTGGCTATTGCTGGGCCCGATTAGCCACAATGCCCTGGCCGACGACACGCCGACGCAACTCCCCGACATCACCGTGACGGCTCCGAGCCCGATCCAACGGCACCGGACGACGCCAACGCGCACGCCGAGCCATGTTGTCCGGGCCGCGCCGAGCCGCAACCGCGAACGCGCCGCGGCCGTGCAGCCGGCGCCTGCGGCACCCGCGCCGGCACCGCAGCAGGGCGTGCTGCCCGTCGTCACCGACCAGTTCGCCACCGTCACCGTGGTGCCGAACGAGGAACTGCGGCGCTCCGGGGCCGCCACGCTCGGCGATCTCCTGTTCTCCAAGCCCGGCATCACCGGGTCGAGCTTCGCCCCCGGCGCCTCGAGCCGGCCGATCATCCGCGGCCTTGACGTCAACCGCGTCGGCATCGTCGAAAATGGTCTCGGCGGCGGCGGTGCCTCCGATCTCGGCGAAGATCATTTCGTGCCGATCGATCCGCTGTCGACCAACCAGATCGAAGTAGTGCGCGGCCCGGCCGCGCTGCGCTACGGCTCGACCTCGATCGGCGGCGTGGTCAGCGCCACCAACAACCGCATCCCCGACGCGATGCCGACCTGCGCGGCGGCGCCGTTCCAGACCTACGGGCTGCCCGTGAAGGCGCCGCTGGCCGATACCGGCTCGCCGGGCTGCCTCAACGTCGAGACCCGCACGTCGGTGAGTTCGGTCAATCGCGGGGTCGATGGCGGCATGCTGCTGGATGCAGGCGGCAACAATGTCGCCGTGCATGCCGATGTCTATGGCCGCACCACCAGCGACTACAGCATCCCGAGCTACCCCTATCTGTTCGTGCCGGGCCAGCCGTTCAACAGCCGCCAGCCGAACTCCGCGACGCAGTCGGACGGCGCGTCGGTCGGCGCCTCCTATTTCTTCCAAGGCGGCTATATCGGCGCGGCGATCACCCAGAACGACGCGCTCTACCACATCCCCGGCACCGATGGCGCCGATCACCAGACCCGGATCGACGCGCATCAGACCAAGATCGCCGTCAAGGGCGAGTACCGTCCCGATACGGCGGCGATCGATGCGGTGCGGTTCTGGGTCGGCGCGACCGACTATCGCCACAACGAGCTCGGCCTTGCCGATCCGACCGACCCGTTCAGCGACGGCGTACGCCAGACCTTCACCAACAAGGAGCAGGAGGCGCGCGTCGAGGTGCAGATGATGCCGTTCAACGCACGCTTCGCCACGGTGACGACCGCATTCGGCGTGCAGGCCGGGCATCAGGAGCTGACCGCGCCGAGCCCGGACGATCCGACGAGCCCGCTCAACGGATTATGGGACCCCAACAAGAACAACAGGGTCGCTGGTTACGTGTTCAACGAGCTGAAGTTCACCGACACCACCAAGGCACAGATTGCCGGGCGGATCGAACATATCGATCTCTCCGGCACAACTCCGGCTTTCATTCCCCCCATATTCGACGTGGCCACCGATCCCGCAAGCATCGGTCCAGCTACAGCGCAAAATCCGAATTTCACGCCCAAGAGCGGCAGCCTCGGCTTGATCCAGAATCTGCCGTGGGATCTGGTAGCAAGCGCGACCGCTCAATACGTCGAACGTGCGCCGAAACCGGCCGAGCTCTTCTCGCGCGGCCCCCACGATGCGACCGCCACGTTCGACATCGGCAATCCCAATCTCGGCATCGAAACCGCAAAATCGATCGAGATCGGCCTACGGCGGGCGACCGGACCGCTGCGGTTCGAGCTCACCGGTTACTACACCAGGTTCGACGGCTTCATATACCGCCGGCTGACGGGCAACACATGTGACGAGAGCGCGTGCCAGCTGGGCCCCGGCCTCGAACTGAACCAAGCGCGCTACTCGCAGCGTGACGCGATCTTCCGCGGCGCCGAATTCCAGAGCCAATTCGACATCGGCCCGCTCAACGGCGGCATCTGGGGCATCGAGAACCAGTTCGACGTGGTGCGCGCCACCTTCACCGACGGCAGCAACGTGCCGCGGATTCCGCCGGTGCGGCTCGGCGGCGGCCTCTACTGGCGCGACAGCAACTGGCTGACCCGCATCAATCTGGTGCACGCCTTCGCGCAGAACGACATCGCTGTCATCGGCGAGACCCCGACGGCGGGCTACAATCTCTTGAATGCGGAGATCACCTACAACACCAAGCTGAATGCGTCATGGATCGGCGCACGCGAGATGACGCTGGGTCTGGTCGGCAACAATCTGCTCAACCAGAACATCCGCAACTCCGTCTCCTACACCAAGGACGAGGTGCTGATGCCGGGCCTCGGCGTGCGGGCGTTCGCCAACCTGAAGTTCTGAGCCAAGCGGGTCCCTCTGCCGCTTGCGGCAGAGGGATGATGCCCTAACGTCCGCGCCGATCAGTGGCCGACGACGACTTCGCTGATCTGGATCACCGGCTGCAGATCGGTGTAGTTCGGGATGTCGCCCATGATCTCCTGGGCGTGCTTGCCCATGCCGGCCGCGAAGGCCTCAACCGAGTCGCAGAAGATGTGGCACATTCCGACATAGGTTGCGGGTTGCCCCGGTGCGCCGCCGGCGAGCCCCTTGTCGACGGTGTAGTATTTGCAGGCGTCGCCGAGGCGCGCCTTCACCAGCGGCATGTGCTTGTCGCGATAATAGTCGTGATCAAAGCGTGCGCCTGGATTGTTCGGATACATCACACTGACCTTGATCATGGCGCGCACTCTCCCTGTTGACATGACAAGCGCCGGTCTTGTCCCGGCGCTTGTCTCAACTGTGCTTTAGTTTCCGATAGCGCGCAACAGTTCCGGCGCCGCTCGCGCGGATGTCAGATCGCCTTGCTCCAGTCCGGCTGGATCGGCCCGGACACGCCCTCGGCCGCGCCGTCGACCAGTTCCATGACAAGCAGGCGACTGTAATCGACCGGGCCCGGCATGGTCATTCGCCCCTTCGGGACCGGCTTGAAGCCGACCCGCGAATAGTATGGCTCGTCGCCGACCAGCACGATCAGCCGGTGGCCCTTGGCGCGAGCGTCGTTGATCGCACGTTCGAGCAGCGCGCGGCCGACGCCGCGGCTGCGGAACGGCGGCTCGACCGTCAACGGCCCAAGCATCAGGGCCGGCGTATCGCCGATCGTGACCGGCAGCTGGCGCACCGAGCCGACCAGCAGCGTGCCGATCCGCGCCGTGAAGGAGACATCGAGCAGATGATCGACATGCTCGCGGAGCCGGTAGGCGCTGAGCACGAAGCGGCCGGGCCCGAAGGTGCGCTCGTGCAGGCGCTCGATCGCCTGGGCGTCTTTCGGGGTCTCGGGCAGGATGGTCAGGGACAATTCGGTCATTGTGGGGCGCGGGATAGCATCTGGCGCGGGCGCGGTCCATCACCGCCATGTCGCCGTCGGCGGCTTGCCTTCGAGTACCTCAGCGATCCGCAACCGCGTGCCGGGGGTGGTCTCGTCAGGCAGCTCAGCCGGATCGAAGAAGCCGCAGGCCACGATCTCGCGATTCGGCTCCGGCAGGCGGTCCTGCCGGTAGTTCCTGACGACGTAGACCGCGACATGATCGCGCGGCGAGACGTGGCTGTTGTGGAAGATTCCGTGCAGCACCGGCTCGCCCTTGAGCTCGATCCGCCCCTCCTCCTCCAATTCGCGCCGCAGCGACTCGATAAAGCTTTCGCCGACCTCGACCCCGCCGCCGGGAAGATACCAGCCATGGACGTAGCTGTGCTTGACGAGAAACACCCTGTTGTCGGCATCGAGCACGACGGCACGGACCCCGAGCGTCATGCTGCGGACCAGCCGCCAGTAGAAATGAAACACCCATCTGATCTGCGGCTCGTAGCGCTTGCGTAGATCGAGCAGGACCGTCACTGAACCCTCGACATCATGGTGTTTGATCCGTGCATTGATCCTTGCGCGCCTGCGCAGCTCTTGCCAATACAGGCTAGGGACGTTCGGGATAGCACGACATGACCGGCTGCCGGCCACTTTTCGCGGACAATCCGAAGGGAATCGCATGATGGCGGCGTTCCGCCTCGCGCATCTGTCGGACCCGCATTTGCCGCCGCTGCCGGCGGCGCGGCTGCGCGACCTGGCCGGCAAGCGCGCCTTCGGCTACCTGAACTGGACGCGCAACCGTCACAAATATCACCGCCGCGACGTGCTCGACGCGCTGGTGTCGGACATGCAGGCGCAGCAGCCGGACCACATCGCCGTGACCGGCGACCTGGTCAATCTGGCACTGGATGCCGAGTTCAATCCGGCCCGGCAATGGCTGGAGGGCGTAGGTTCGCCCGCCGACGTCACCGTGGTCCCCGGCAACCACGACGCCTATGTGCGCGCGACCCGGCATCGCTTCGTCAGTCACTTCGGCGACTATCTGCGCGGCGACGCCGACGGCGCGGCAGCGCATTTTCCGTTCGTGCGCCGCCGCGGGCCGCTGGCGCTGATCGGCGTCTCCTCGGCGGTGCCGACGCCGCCGCTGATGGCGACCGGCTGGCTCGGCCATCCCCAGCTCGATGCGCTTGATGCGATCCTCGCGCAGCTGTCGCAGGAGGACGCCTTCCGCGTCCTCCTGGTGCATCATCCGCTGCACTCCGACGGCCGCGCCAAGCGCCTGACCGATTCGCATCAGCTGCTCGCGCTGCTCAGGCGCCACGGCGTCGAGCTGGTGCTGCATGGCCACGACCACGTTCATTCGACGATGTGGTTCGACGGCCCCGAGCGGAAGATCCCGGCGATCGGCGTGCCGTCGGCATCGGCGCTGGCGCGCAAGCACTATCCGGCGGCGGCCTACAATTTGTTCACGATCGAGCGTGACGGCAATGGCTGGCGCTGCGAGCAGACCGTGCGCGGCCTCGGCGATCACACCGGCATTCGCGAATTGAAGCAAATACGACTGTCCTAATCGCCGCCCCCGCCGCCGCCGCCACACCCACCGCCGCAGCCGCCGCCGCTGTCACCGCCGCCACCGTCGCCGCCGCCGTCACCGCCATCGCTGCCACCGCTCCCGTCGCCGGCATCGCCGAAACCCGCTGACGATCCGTCGATCGACGAGTCGGAGAAATCGCCGCCGCAATAGGGACTGCTGCCGCCGATGCCGCTGCGGCGCAGCGCCTCGCAGTCGGTGTGATAGATGAAGCCGTTCGCGATGTTCAGCTTGGCGTCGAGCGCGAACAGCAGCGGCAGCCGCGTCGGCCTGACCGGATCGATGTTCTCGTATTTGCAGCAGTACCACCAGACCCGCCGCAGCCCCTCGTTGCTCCTGCGCCGCTCCTTCACCAGGACGACCGCGGGGGTGTGATGCAGGAAGCCGCCGAAGGCGCGGCGGCAGAACGCATCATATTCGCGGGTGTAGAGAATGAATTCGTGCCAGAGGTCGTCGGCCGCCTGCGAGGGCATCGAGACGTAGCGCTTACCGCTCATCAGATAGGCGAGGAAGAACTGCCGCAGGCCGCGCGAGACCAGCGCGCTGTCCTTGCGGGTGAAGCCGGGGTGACGCTTCTCGAGCCGCGCCAACAGGCCCGCCGGCCAGTGAAATGTGCGGATGTATTCGGCGCGCCGCAACGTCTGCCACTTGCCGAACAGCACCGCGCTGCCGACCACCGCGGCCGCCGCCAGGACGCCGAAAAATGCCGAGGCGGGTGTTATGACCACGAAGCCCCGCCCGTTGAGCGGCTAGAAGTTTTGCAAGCTCGCATACAGCGCGAGACCGAACAGCGCGAGCGCGCCCATGACGAAGCCGAACACGAACATGCCGATCCCGCCGCGGCGCTTCGGCGCCAATACCGGGACGGGCGGCGGAGCCGGCGGCTCGGCAACCGGAAGCGGCGTTGCCACCATCGCATGCTCGCGCTCGATCAGGCGGCGCGCGACATAATCGGTGACGGCATCGACGATCGCGGCCACGTCATGCGATTCGGCGAGCACGATACGGCCGAACCTCGTGTCCTGCACGAAGCGGTAGATCCGCTTGTCGCGCCCCATCAGCACATGCGCGACGACGTCGATCCACAGCCGCGGCGTCTCGCCCTGGCTGATGCCGCGGTCGAACAGATCGACCTTGTCCGGCACCTGCGCGAACAGCGGATCGAGCGCATCGTTGAGGATCTCGAGCCGCGCCACCTCGGCGTCGCGCAACTCGACGACGACGCCAGTGCGGTCGGCCGCCTCGATCCGCGCCCGTCGCAGCGCCTCTCGCAGAGTCGGCCGCATCTCGCGCGCCTCGCTGCCGGTGTTCTGCGGATCGGACATGCCTTGCGGTCTCGTGGTGACGGGTTTCCTGCGCATTAACCTATCAGCAACCAAGATGTCCGCAAAGGGCGTTGGTTCCCAAGCACTTAGGCCACCACTTATCCCCAGATCAAAGGCTTGACGCTGTCCCAAAAGCGGTCGACCCCACCCGAATGGAGCCGGATGGGGCCGCCGTCCTTGGACGTTTTCTTAGCTCTGAAAATCTTGAGCGTCAGGCCGAAACCCGCGACGGCTCCTCGACGATGGAGAAGCGCACGCCGGCCTTGTGGCGGCTCTCTTCCGAGACTTCCTTCCAGCACTCTTCGGCTTCCTTGCGGGTCTTGAACGGACCGCGGACCTGGGCCGAACCTTCGACGAGCTTGTGGAAGTTCATCGACCCGAACTCGCCGCCAATCACCCAGAAATTGCTGCCCTTGCTCATCGTCAGTCTCCTTCAAAAAATCGGGCTGCCTTTGCCCAGCCGCCTGCACCTGATCTCCGCAACCTGCTCGCCGGATCGACATTCTTGACAGAGCATTGCGAATTGCGTGTCAGGAGATAAACGCGAAAACGCAAAGTTCGTATAGACGCCTTGTTTTTTATTTGTGATGTCATGTAACATCTGAACTTGTAATAAATGTCGATTTGTAAATTTTGTCACAATATAGGTCAGGAAGCCTGCCATGCCCGGTGAGTCCGGAAAGAAGCTGTTCGTCGGTCCGCGCTTCCGGCGGATCCGCCAGCAATTGGGGCTGTCGCAGACCCAGATCGCCGAGGGGCTCGGCATCTCGCCCTCCTACATCAACCTGATCGAGCGCAACCAGCGCCCGGTGACGGCGCAGATCCTGCTGCGGCTGGCCGAGACCTACGACCTCGACTTGCGCGACCTCGCCACCGCCGACGAGGACCGCTTCTTCGCGGAACTCAACGAGATCTTCTCCGATCCCCTGTTCCGCCAGATCGACCTGCCGAAGCAGGAGCTGCGCGACCTCGCCGAGCTCTGCCCCGGCGTGACGCATGCGCTGCAGCGGCTCTATGCCGCCTACACCGAAGCGCGCCGCGGCGAGACGCTGGTGGCGGCGCAGATGGCCGACCGCGAAGGCTCGCAATTCGACGCCAATCCGATCGAGCGGGTGCGCGACCTGATCGAGGCCAACCGCAACTATTTTCCGGAGCTCGAGACCGCCGCGGAGAATCTGCGCGACGAGCTCAACGTGCCGACCGAAGGCCTGTTCACGGCGCTGACCACGCGCCTCCGCGAAAAGCATTCGATTCTGACCCGCGTGATGCCGGTCGACGTGATGCGCGAGACGCTGCGCCGTTTCGATCGGCACCGCCGGCAGCTCTTGATCTCCGAACTGGTCGACAGCTCAGGCCGCAGCTTCCAGCTTGCGCTGCAGATCGGCTTTGTCGAGTGCGGCGCCGCGATCGACGCCATCGTCAGCCGCGCCGGCCCGTTCGACGACACTGCGCGCCGGCTCTACCGCATCACGCTCGCAAACTACTTCGCAGCCGCCGCGATGATGCCGTATCAGGCGTTTCATTCCGCAGCCGAAGCCTTGAGCTACGACGTCCATGTACTGGCGCAGCGTTTCAACGCCGGCTTCGAGCAGGTCTGCCACCGCCTCACCACGCTGCAACGGCCGAACGCGCGCGGCGTGCCGTTCTTCCTGCTCCGCGTCGACAATGCCGGCAACGTGTCGAAGCGATTTTCCTCCGGCACCTTCCCGTTCTCCAAGTTCGGCGGCACCTGCCCGCTCTGGAACGTGCACTCGACCTTCGACATGCCGGATCGCCTGCTCAGCCAAGTGATCGAATTGCCGGACGGCACGCGCTATTTCTCGATCGCGCAGATGGTGCGCCGGCCGGTGGCGCCCTACCCGCAGCCGCAGCCCCGCTTTGCGATCGGGCTCGGCTGCGAGATCCGTCATGCGGCAAAACTCGTCTATGCCACCGGCATGGATCTGGAAAAGGTCGAAGGCACGCCGATCGGCGTCAACTGCCGGCTTTGCGAGCGCGAGAATTGCAGCCAGCGCGCCGAGCCGCCGATCACGCGCACCCTGATCCTGGACGAGACGACGCGGCGCGTGTCCTCGTTCGCGTTCTCGAATGCGCGGGAGTTGTGAGTGAAGGATCAATCGACCGCGGCAAAGGCCTTGCACCAGCCGTCCTTGCTGATCCGGCCCTCGACCACCTTGCCATCGGGCGCGACGAACAGCGTGCACATCTCCTGCACGAGGCGCTGGTCCGGCGCGGCGCCTGGCCGCCGAAAACGGAGGAGGATTCGACCGAGGACGACGCGTGCTAAAGCATGATCCGGAAAAGTGCGAAGCGGTTTTCCCTCGCGACAACGCGTTTGCGCGGATCAAACACCAAACTAAAGCGCGATGACGATTCGACCCAGCGCGTGTACTCGACGCGGCTAATCCGCTGACGTCATGACCTGACCGCAGGTCCATCCAATGAAAACGGCGGGGGGAACTTTCGGTTCCGCTGCGAGTCATATTTGTGACGCGATGCGGCCTGGCCGCCGTGGAGGGAAGCCAAGGGAGAGACCGAGGGAGAGATCATGTCAAAGTCCCGCCTTGGAATGGCTGCGGCCGGCGTTGCAATGGGCGTTCTGGGAGCGCTGCCGAGCACGGCCGAGGCGGGTTTCCGCCTGCGCGTTGGCGGCCCCGTGAGTGTCGCGCGCTTCGCGATGGCCGGCGTGCTGTCGGTCGCAGGTCTCCGCCACGCACGCATGGCGGCGCGCCACAGCCGCGTCCGCATGGCTGCTCTAAGACCGCAAGATCTTCGCCCTGCCGCCGAGTCGATCGGCCCGAGTGAGCGCGCGCAGCTCACTGCCGTCGCCGCGCTGGCCGGCTGGCAGGGCGGCCGAGCTGCGCAAGGCTGGTGGCAGCACTCCGACGGTTCATACGGCTGGGTCGGTCCGCTCTTCTGGCCGTTTGCCTATAGCGATCTCTATGATTACGCGCTTCTCAATGATGGCAGCGGCTTCTGGGCCTATGGCTACGGCGATCTCTACGCCGCGATCTTCTCGCCTTACGCTGCGAGCGATCTCTCAGCGTTTGCGGCCGAGCGCCCCGCCGGGAGGCGGCATCGCAAAGCGCCCTCCGTGCAGGAACTCTGTAGCGGCGACACCGCCGAAACGACCGGCCTTCCCCTCGAGCGGATCGGCCTGGCGGTCGCGGCGAACGAGGCGCAGCGCGCAGCCTTCGACGAGCTCGCGAACGCCTGGATTTCCGCCGGCAACACCATCCGCGCTTCCTGTCCAGCACAGGCCGCAACCACCGCGCTGGAGCGGTTCGCGGCCATGCAGAGCCGCGTCAACGCGATGCTGAGCGCAGTTGCGACCGTTATGCCGCCATTTCAAAAATTCTACGATCTCCTAAGCGATGAACAGAAGGCCCAGCTCAACACGCCCGAACGCGACCGCCGCGCTAACGCTGCGGCCGCGAAGCTAAAGGAGATGCAGGACGCCGCCTGCCAGGCGAGCCGTGAGCCGCAGGACGAGCAACAGGCCGAAAAGCAATACCGTCAGCTCGTCGCCCAGCAATGGCCCCTCGACGACATCGCCGCCAGCCTGAAACTGAACGATACGCAACGCGCCGCGCTCGAAGTGGTGCAGGACACCACGATGGTCACCATGGAAGCCTTGAACCCATGCCCGCCAAAGGACGCGCTCACCCCGCCGGCCCGCCTTAAGGCCGCAAAAGCGCGGTTGGAAGCGATGCGAGAGGCGATCATCAGCGTGAACGACGCGGTCGACGATTTCCATTGGAACCTGAGTGACGAGCAGAAGACGCAGTTCGAGGGGCTAGGTCCGAAGAAGCGGGGGGTGTGATTTTTCCATCCCCAAGCGGCGCTGATCGGCCAAGGCGATACTTCGTATCCCCTGTCGCATTTGTTAGTCGTCCGCCAAGAAGGGCTGGACATGCGAGCATGCGTTATCGGGGCGGGCTCTAAGCAGTTCCGTCGCGCGACCGAGACGCCGTTCGGCATGAACTTTGAGGCCCGCACGTAGTCAACTGAACTTCTGTCGCTTATTGGCCCAAGGCCGACATACGGCGATGTCGGCCTCGACGTCAGCGTCCGAGATCAAAGCGGACGCGAAGAATTCATGAGTACACGCCCTGATCTCATCGCGCCTTAGCGCGTACTGCGCTCGTCATGCCGAAGCGGAGGCCGAGCGAGGCGGCGGACGTCATGCGACGGCACAACCGGCCGGGGCTGTGGCCGGCATGCACGTAGCCGGGACATCCGCCTGAGCTAATGCCCATCCGTTGACGCCCCGGATCAGCGGCGCACAACGGCCCCCGCCTTCGCGCGCGACGCCGGCAGGCGCCGCC
This sequence comes from Bradyrhizobium sp. BR2003, assembly GCF_009720285.1. NCBI lineage: Bacteria > Pseudomonadati > Pseudomonadota > Alphaproteobacteria > Hyphomicrobiales > Nitrobacteraceae > Bradyrhizobium > Bradyrhizobium sp. BR2003. The sequence continues at coordinate 63,565 of NZ_SMYJ01000005.1, read as the reverse complement.
GCGCGAGAGTGACACCGGCCATCAGATCAATCTGCGCCGTTCTGGATCGCTCGGCCTGCTACCCGCCAGGCGGCGTGTAGGCAGCCTTGAGCTTGGTCGCGTGCTGACGCACCACCTTGATCTCGTCCTGGGTAAAGAGCCGGATCAGCCGCACATTCTGCATGGCACCGGCCGCCACGACCACGCCGCTGATCGCAGGCGCGAAGCTCGGATCCGGCACGTCGAAGATCACCATCACGCCGGGGCCATCGGTCGCCGTGCTGTACATCGAAATCAGTTTGCCGCCGGCGGCCTCGATCAACTTCTTCGCGGCCTCAAGCCGATTGGTCGTGGGGTTTTCCATGATGTTGTTCAGGGAACGCGGGGTGTATTCACCAGAGAAGCAGAAATGCATGGCAATCGCTCCGTTTGGCTAGAATGAAAAAACATTCACCCGGGCGTGCGGCCCAGGCAGAGCATTACGTACTGGAAAATGAGAAGAAATGGCCTGCCGATGGCCAGTCGCGCTGCCGCTCATTTCCCGGATTTCGGCGCAACCGGTGGCAGCTCGCCGCGCAATCTACACCAAATATCCGGCAAATGAAATCGCGCTCTATCGAGGCGGCACTGTGGGGCAGCCTGCCTGACACACGAGCGAGCATGGTGTGTCCACGACCAACCCCGACCTCACCCGCACCTTTGCCTCACATCATGCGACAGACACAACGCCTTGCAAACAAGGGCGATCTGCCTCAGTGTCCGGCGCCTGCCATCAAGAACAAGCGAAAGAAAACTCATGAAGCATCGCGCGCTCGGCCGCTCCGGCCTCACTGTTCCTCCCCTTTGCTTCGGCTGCAATGTATTCGGCTGGACCGTGGACGAGACGTCGTCGTTTCGCCTGCTCGACACCGTGCTCGATCAGGGGCTGACCTTCCTGGATACGGCGGATGTCTATTCACGCTGGGTGCCGGGCCACAGCGGCGGCGAATCCGAGACCATCATCGGCAAATGGATGAAGGCGCGCGGCAACCGCAACCGCGTCATCCTTGCCACCAAGGTCGGCATGGACATGGGAGACGGCAATGTCGGACTGAAGGCGGACTACATCGCGCGCGGCGTCGAGGATTCGCTGCGGCGGCTGCAGACCGATTTCATCGATCTCTACCAGTCTCACAAGGATGATGAGACGACGCCGCAGGAAGAGACGCTCGCGGCCTACGACAAGCTGATCAAGGCCGGCAAGATCAGGGCGATCGGCGCCTCGAACTTCTCGGCGGAGCGGCTCCAGAGTGCGCTCGATATTGCCAAGGCAAACGGGCTGCCGCGCTACGAGAGCATGCAGCCTGAATACAGCCTGGCGGAGCGCTCAAGCTACGAAGGCGCGCTGCAACGCGTCTGCGAGGCGAACGACGTCGGCGTGATCACGTTCTTCTCGCTCGCCGCAGGATTTTTGACCGGCAAATATCGCTCGGAGAGCGACTTCGCCAAGAGCCCGCGCGGTGCACGCAGCATTCCAAAATACATGAACCCGCGCGGCATGCGCATCCTGGCCGGTCTCGACGAGATCGCCGCGGAAACCCGCGCCGAGCCGGCCGCGGTCGCGCTCGCCTGGCTGATGGCAAAACCCTCGGTCACCGCGCCGATTGCCAGCGCCACCAGGCCCGAGCAGGTCGCAACGCTGGTCGCGGCGACCAAACTAGAGTTGAGCAAGGACCAGGTCGAACGGCTGGACGCCGCGAGCGCGTAGCAGCGGCTCCACTTCATCTCGCCCCGCGTGCGGGGAGAGGTCGGAACGCATCGCTAGATGCGTTCCGGGTGAGGGGGAGCCTCCGCGAATGCAGCTATCGCCGGATCTGCGGAAACAGTCCCTCACCCCAACCCTCTCCAGTTAAGAACGGGGCGAGGGAGCACACCGCCTTCGCGGCTGCCGTTCAATCCCGCCTCACCTCGCCTATCCCCACGGTCCGCGCTGGCCGGACGATCCGCCCCACGGGCTGCGCGGCGGATAGCTTCCACCGGCCGGGCGCGGCGCGGTCTGGGTGCCGAGCTCGGCGGCGAGCTGCTGCAGCGCGGCGATGCGGTTCGCGGTCGAGGGGTGGGTCGCGAACAGGTTGTCGACGCCGTGGCCCGACAGCGGGTTGATGATGAACATGTGCGCGGTGGCCGGATTGCGCTCGGCCTCCATGTTCGGCACCTGATGCGCGGCGTTCTCGATTTTCGCGAGCGCGGAGGCAAGCCACATCGGCTGGCCGACGATGCGCGCGCCATAATTGTCGGCGGCGTATTCGCGGGTGCGGCTGATCGCCATCTGCACCAGCATGGCGCCGAGCGGCGCCAGGATCATCATCGCGATCGAGCCGACAATGCCGGGGCCGTTGTTGTTGCGATTGCCGCCGAAGAACATGCCGAACTGCGCCAGCATCGAAATCGCACCGGCGATCGTCGCCGTGATCGTCATGGTCAGCGTGTCGTGATGCTTGATATGAGCAAGCTCATGCGCAATCACGCCGGCCAGCTCCTCGCGGCTGAGCTGCTGCATCAGGCCCGTGGTGACGGCGACCGCCGCATTCTCCGGATTGCGGCCGGTCGCGAATGCATTCGGCTGCGCCTCGTCCATCACGAAGACGCGCGGCATCGGGAGAGCGGCACGCTGCGCCAGCTCGGCGACGAGATTGTAGAGTTCGGGCGCCGAGCTCGCATCGACCTGATGGGCGCCGTACATCGACAGCACCATGCGATCGGAATTCCAGTAGGTGAACAGATTTGTCGCAGCCGCGACCATCAGCGCGATCACGGCGCCGGTGCCGCCGCCGATCAGATAGCCGACCCCCATGAACAGGGCGGTGAGGCCGGCAAGCAGGAGCGCGGTGCGAAGATAGTTCATCGTGGTTCCCTGACGGCAGATGGAATGCTGCCACAACTGACGCCGCTGAGGTAGGGATTTTGCCGCTGAAGCCGCAAGGGGAACCAGTGCGTCGCAGCGACGCGGCGGGGGTTAACGATTGGTTATGTGTCGCAATCCGTGGCCCGGATGCGTAATCCGGGACTATCTCACCGCGGAGAAGCTGCCCCGGATTGCGCTTCGCTGCATCCGGGCTACTACTCCGCCGGCTCCTGCGCGATCACCGCCTCGTCCTCGCGCAGCGCGACGCGCAACATGCGTGCGAGCTCGGCGCGGCTGTAGGGCTTTGCCAGGAACAGGATGCCCTGCTCGAGCTTGCCGTCCTGGTCGATGGCGTCATCGGTATAGCCCGACGTGAACAGCACACGCAGACCGGGGCGGCGCCTCTGCGCCTCGGTGGCGAGGTCGCGCCCGTTCATCGCGCCGGGCATGATGACGTCGGTGAACAAAAGATCGATCGGCGCGCCGCTGTCGAGCACAGCAAGGGCTTCGCGGCCGTTGTTGGCCGACAGCGTGGTGTAGCCGAGGCTCTCGATCTGGGTCAGCACATAAGAGCGCACCAGCTTGTCGTCCTCGACGACGAGCACGATTTCCCGCGCGCCGCGCGCGTCCGGCTGCCGCCGCTCGGGCACTGCCGGTGAGACCACCGCCGCGCGCGGCAGATAGAGTATCACCCTGGTGCCGCGACCGACCTCGCTGTCGAGCACGACGTGGCCGTTGGATTGCCTGACGAAGCCGTAGACCATGCTCAGCCCGAGCCCGGTGCCCTTGCCGACGTCCTTGGTGGTGAAGAACGGCTCGAACACCTTGGCAAGATCGGCTTCCGCAATGCCCCGGCCGTTGTCGGTCAGCGCGATCGCGACATAGTCGCCGGCGGCAAGCCCGTCATGGCCGTTCACGTCCGATGGCTTGAGCTCGGCGGTGCGGGTCTCGATCGTCAGCCGGCCGCCCTTCGGCATCGCGTCGCGCGCGTTGAGCGCAAGGTTGATGATCGCGGTGACGAGCTGGTTGCCATCGACCAGTGCGCGCGGCAGATCGGGTGCGGAGCGAAAATCGATGTCGACATGGTCGCCGATGGTCGGCCGCAGCAGCTCGATGGTATCGACCATCAACGCGTTGACGTCGACGTCGCTCGGCTGCAGCGGCTGCTTGCGCGCGAAGGCGAGCAGATGCCGCGTCAGCGATGCGCCGCGCTCGGCGGCGTCGCGGATCAGCGAGGTGATCTCGGTGAGCTGGCGGTTGTGGGTGACAGCCTCGGCCAGGATGTCGATCGTGCCGGTGATGACGGTGAGGATGTTGTTGAAGTCGTGCGCGATGCCGCCGGTGAGCTGGCCGACCGCTTCCATCTTCTGCGCCTGGCGGATCTTGCTCTCATTGGCCTCGGCCTCGCGGAAACGCTCGAGCAGGAATTCCGAGCGCTGGCGCTGCCACCCCTCCTCGGCGAGCGCGACATGAGCCTCGCGCAACTGCTCTTCGGTCGGGATCGCGAGGATCCGCGGGATCAGCGGCCAGAGCAGCACGGCGGTGAAGATCGAGGCGACAGCGGTGAGCGCCTTGAGCAGGCCCTCGAGACCGTAGATCGGCACCCACAGCGTGTAGATCGAGAACACGTGGGTGAGGCCGCAGGCGAGGATGAACGCGGCGAACGGCCAGGCCATCCAGCCGAACTGGAAATCGCGCCGCTTGGAGACGAGGATCGCCAGCGCAAACGGGATCGAGAAATACGAAGCGGCAATGATCGCGTCTGAAATCACGTGGAGCCAGATCAGCTCCGGCTCCCACAACAGGCAGATGCCGTGCGGCGAAAACGTCGACGAATCCAAGAGACGCTCGAGAAAACTCCACATGGGTCCCTCCGGGCGTGATCGATCCGCCGACACCCTGCCCGCGAATCACCCGCCGATCATAGCGGCGGCGTGTTCCCCTGCCGAAGCCCAATTGGTCTAAGAGCGGCACCCCCGTTGTTGCCCGGTGTCGCCCTGGTGTATGCAGATCGGGCTTCAATTCCTCTTTTTTCCAGCCGGTGACATCGATGCCAGCCTCTCCCCTCCGCGCCCCGATCATGATCGCAGCGATCGCGGGGGCGCTGGCGCTCTCTACCCTGGCCTCGGCGCAGCAGCCGCTGCCCGGCCCCTTGAATCCCGCGCCAGTCAAGCCGCGCCCGGCCGCCGTCGCCTCGCCGCGGGCTGCGTCCTGCCACAACGGGCAAAACTTCGATCGCTTCCTCGCCGAGCTGAAGCAGAAGGCGGTCGCCGCCGGCGTCTCGCAGCGCACGATCGCGGAGGCCGCGCCCTACCTGGTCTACGACCAGGGCATCGTCAACCGCGACCGCGGCCAGCGCGTGTTCGGGCAGATCTTCACCCAGTTCGCCGGCCGCATGGCCGCGAACTATCGCATGCAGCAGGGCCAGCAATACATCCGGACCTATGCAGCCGCGTTCGCGCGCGCCGAGAAGGAGTATGGCGTGCCGCCGGCGGTGATCGCCGCGTTCTGGGGACTGGAGAGCGATTTCGGCGTGCAGATGGGCAATTTGCCGACGCTGAAATCGCTGGTGTCGCTGGCCTATGATTGCCGCCGCTCCGAGATGTTCCAGAGCGAGACCATCGCTGCGCTGAAGATCATCGAGCGCGGCGACCTGACGCCCGACGAGATGATCGGCTCATGGGCCGGCGAGCTCGGCCAGACGCAATTCTTGCCGACGCACTATTTCAACTACGCGGTCGATTACGACGGCGACGGCCACCGCAATCTCCTGCAAAGCGGCCCCGACGTGATCGGCTCGACCGCGAACTACATCGCCACCGGATTGAAGTGGCGGCGCGGCGAGCCGTGGCTGCAGGAGGTGCGCGTGCCGCAGGCGACAAATTTCCCTTGGGACCAGGCCGACCTCACCATCAAGCTGCCGCGCTCGAAATGGGTGTCGCTCGGCGTTACCTCGACCGATGGCAAACCGCTCGCCAATGACGAGATGCCGGCCTCGCTGCTGCTGCCGATGGGCCGGATGGGTCCGGCGTTCCTCGCCTATGCGAACTTCGCCGCCTACACCGAATGGAACAACTCGCTGATCTATTCCACCACCGCCGGCTATCTCGCCGGCCGCATCGCGGGCGCGCCGCCGATGCAGCGGCCGCACGCGCCAGTCGCGCAGCTGCCGTTTGGCGAGATCAAGGAGTTGCAGGGATTGCTGGCGCGTGCCGGCTACGACGTCGGCAAGATCGACGGCGTGCTCGGCCAAGCAAGCCGCAGCGCGGTGAAGGCGATGCAGATGAAATACGGCCTGCCGGCGGATTCCTGGCCGACCGCGGAGCTCCTGGCGCGGATGCGCGGCGGCGGTCGGACGCAGCCGGCGGCCGACGCCGCGGTACCGGGGACGCGCTAAAGCGGGTGCCGCTCGCTCTCCCCGTCACACTGAGGTGCGAGCGGAGCGAGCCTCGAAGGGTCGACGGCCAAGAGCCGGGCCGTACATCCTTCGAGGCTCGCTGCGCTCGTACCTCAGGATGACGGATCAATGTCCGGAGCCCCGGAAAATATTTGACCAAGTGTTACTGCTCCCTGCAGTTGTATTCTTCCCCTTGCCGCCCCATTTGCAGCATCGCCGTTCGGTAACATCCGGATTTTCATCAGAACAGGGAGCATCACATGTCCTTTCATGACGCCGTCGTCCCCGCCTACCTGCAGATCCTCAACAGCCTCACCGGCGAGCTGACCAAGGCCGAGGCGCATTGCGAGGCCAAGAAGGTCGCGCCCGAAGTGCTGCTGGGATCGCGGCTCTATCCCGACATGCTGCCGCTGACCAAGCAGGTGCAGCTGGTTTGCGATCACGCCGCACGCGGCTGCGCGCGGCTGACCCATAGCGAGGTGCCGTCGACGCCCGACACCGAGAAGAGCTTCGGTGAACTGAAGCAGCGGCTCGCCAAGACCATCGACTATGTGAAGTCGTTCAAGCCGGCGCAGTTCGACGGCGCCGACGCCCGGGACGTCACCTTCCCGATCGGCCCCGATCGCACAATGACCCTGAAGGGCCAGCAATTCCTCAGCGCGTTCTCGTTCCCGAACTTCTACTTCCACGCCGTGACCGCGCACGACATCCTGCGCCACAACGGCGTCGAGATCGGCAAGCGCGATTTCCTCGGCGTCAGCTGACGCGCTTCGCGCGTCATTCCGGGATGCGCCGTTAGGCGCAGACCCGGAATCTCGAGATTCCGGGTTCGTCCTTCGGACGCCCCGGAATGACGGCGGCACGACCAAATTCCCCGGCGCGGGATTTTCCACCTTCGCCAAGGCTTCGGCGCGACACGTCGCCTCGCATGCCGGACCGTGCTACTGCTCCCTGACAACAACAAGACGTCAGGGAGCACGCCATGTCGACCACAACCCACGCACCGAAAGCCATCGATCCGTCCGCCTCGCTGCATGCCGAAGCGCTCGGACTGGCGAAGAACCACGGCCGCCTCGCCGGGCGGCGCATCCTCGTGGTCGGCGCGGGACAGCGCACGACCGTGGATGAAGCGCCGCCGATCGGCAACGGCCGCGCCATGAGCGTGCTGTTCGCGCGCGAGGGCGCGTCGGTCGCCTGCCTCGACGTCAACAAGGACGCCGCCGACGACACCGTCACGCAGATCACCAAGGAAGGCGGCGAGGCCTTCACCGACGTGGTCGATGTTTCCGACGTCGCGGCGATCGCGCCCGCGGTCGAACGCTGCGCGCAAAGGCTCGGCGGGCTCGACGGGCTGGCGCTGAATGTCGGCATCTCGTCCGGCCTGTCGCTGCCCAAGATGACGGCCGAAGCCTGGGACCGCGACTACGCCGTCAATGTGCGCAGCCACATGCTGTTCGCGCAAAAGGCGCTGGAGGTGATGGCACCGGGCGGCGCGATCATCCTGATCTCCTCAATGGCGAGCCAGCGCGCCGGTGGCCGCAACCCGGCCTATGAATCCTCCAAGGCGGCGCAGATCGCGCTGGGGCGCGCGATCGCGCGTGCCGGCGAGGACAAGGGCATTCGCTGCAATGTGATCGCGCCCGGCTTCATGGACACGCCGATGGGCCGCGATGCCAGCCGCAGGCGATCGGATCGCGCCCTGACAGTGCCTTTCGGCCGCCAGGGCACTGGCTGGGAGGTCGCCTATACTGCGCTGTTCCTGATTTCGAATGAATCCTCCTACGTGAACGCGCACACCTTGTTCCTCGATGCCGGCCACATGGGCGGAATTGTGCGCAGCTAGCCTGCGGAGCGCGAATGCCTCGGGCATTGCGCTCGTCGCGGCAATGCACAATTCTCCCTCATCATCCATTCTCTGGAACATTTCATATGAGCCAATCGACCAAACTTCTCGAGCCCTACAAGCTCGGCCCGCTGACGCTGCCGAACCGCCTGGTGATGGCGCCGCTGACGCGCAACCGCGCGGTGCCGCCCGGCATGGTGCCGAGCCCGCTCGCGGTGGACTATTACGGCCAGCGCGCCTCCGCCGGCCTTCTGATCACCGAGGCGAGCCAGGTCTCCCAGCAGGGCCAGGGCTATCAGGACACGCCCGGCATCTATTCGAAGGAACAGGTCGAGGGCTGGCGCAAGGTCACCGATCGCGTGCATGAGCGCGGCGGCCGCATCTTCATCCAGCTCTGGCATGTCGGCCGCATCTCACACACCTCGCTGCAGCCGAATGGCGGCGCGCCGGTGGCGCCGAGCGCGATCCGGGCCAAGGGCAAGACATTCGTCAACGGCACCTTCGCCGACGTGTCCGAGCCGCGCGCGCTCGAACTGTCGGAAATTCCCGGGATCATCGAGGACTTCAAGCGCGGCACGGCGAATGCGCTGGCGGCCGGCTTCGACGGCGTCGAGATCCACGGGGCCAACGGCTATTTGCTCGACCAGTTCGCCCGCGACGGCACCAACAAGCGCACCGACGCCTATGGCGGCGGAATCGAAAACCGCGCCAAGCTGATGCTGGACGTGTCCAAGGCGGTCGCCATCGAGGCCGGCGCGGATCGGACCGGCATCCGGATCTCGCCGGTGACGCCGGCCAACGACATCACCGACTCCAATCCGCAAGCGCTGTTCGACTACATCGTCGACCAACTCAGTGCGCTGAAGCTGACCTATCTCCACGTCGTCGAGGGCGCGACCGGCGGCCCGCGCGACATCGCGCCGTTCGACTACGCCTCGCTGCGCAAGCGCTTCAAGCAGGCCTATGTCGCCAACAACGGCTACGATTTCGCGCTGGCGGAGCAAGTGCTGGAGGCCGGCGCGGCCGACCTGATCGCGTTCGGCAAGCCGTTCATCTCCAACCCCGACCTGGTCGAGCGGCTCAAGGCCAGCGCGCCGCTCAGCGAGTGGGACAAGGCAACCTTCTACGGCGGCGGCGCCAAGGGCTACACCGACTATCCGACGCTGAAGGCGACCGAGGCGGCGGTGTAGGGTGGTACGCTCCCTCTCTCCGTCCTTACGGGGAGAGGGTCGGGGTGAGGGGCTCTCTCCACAAATTCGAGAGACGGATATGCGGAGAGCCCCCTCACCCGGATTGCTTCGCAATCCGACCTCTCCCCGCAGGCGGGGCGAGGTCAGAAAACAAAAAGGCCGGGATCGCTCCCGGCCTTTCGTCGTCTTCGGATGGCGTGGGCTGGTACGCCTTACTTCGCTTCGGCGCGCTTCGGCGGGTTGGCCGGCCACGACTTGATCAGCGTGTCGTAGTCGATCGTCTCGCCCTTCGGCTTCTCGTTCGCGAGCTTGCGCTGCGGAGCGATGGTGCCGTCCTTCTCGGCCTTCTTGTACCAGAACTCGGCGGATTCCTTCTTGTTCAGCTTCGGTCCGCAGGCGCCCTGCACACCGGACTTCTCAAGACGCTCCATCACCGAATCCTGGGCCGCGGCCAGCGCGTCCATCGCCTGCTGCGGCGTCTTGGTACCGGACGACGCATCGCCGATGTTCTGCCACCACAGCTGCGCGAGCTTCGGATAGTCGGGCACGTTGTTGCCGGTCGGGGTCCACTGCACGCGCGCGGGCGAGCGGTAGAACTCGATCAGGCCGCCGAGCTTCGGCGCACGCTCGGTGAACGACTTGTCCCAGATATCGGACTCACGGATGAAGGTGAGACCGACATGGCTCTTCTTCAGCGACACCGACTTGGAGATGATGAACTGCAGATAGAGCCAGGCTGCCTTGCGGCGATCCGGCGGGGTCGACTTCAGGAGCGTCACGGAGCCGGCGTCCTGATAGCCGAGCTTCATGCCTTCCTTCCAGTAAGCTCCGTGCGGCGACGGAGCCATACGCCACTTCGGCGTACCGTCCGCGTTCATCACGGCGATGCCCGGCTTCACCATGTCGGCGGTGAAGGCGGTGTACCAGAACATCTGCTGGGCGATGTTGCCCTGCGCCGGCACCGGACCTGCTTCCGAGAAGGTCATGCCCTGGGCCTGCGGCGGGGCATACTTCTTCAGCCAGTCGAGATATTTGGTGATCGAGTAGACCGCGGCCGGGCCGTTGGTGTCGCCACCGCGCTCGACCGAGGACCCGACCGGGCGACAGCCTTCCATGCGGATGCCCCACTCGTCGACCGGCAGGCCGTTCGGGATACCCTTGTCGCCGTTGCCGGCCATCGACAGCCAGGCGTCGGTGAACCGCCAGCCGAGCGAAGGATCCTTCTTGCCATAGTCCATATGACCGTAGATCTTGACGCCGTTGATCTCCTTGATGTCATTGGTGAAGAACTCGGCGATATCCTCATAGGCCGACCAGTTCACGGGCACGCCGAGCTCGTAGCCATACTTGGCCTTGAACTTGGCCTTGTACTCGGGGTTGGTGAACCAGTCGTAGCGGAACCAGTAGAGGTTCGCGAACTGCTGGTCGGGCAGCTGGTAGAGCTTGCCGTCCGGCGCCGTGGTGAACGACTTGCCGATGAAGTCGTCGACGTCGAGCATCGGGTCGGTGACGTCCTTGCCCTCACCCTTCATGTAGTCCGATAGGATGATGGTCTGGCCGTAGCGGAAGTGGGTTCCGATCAGGTCGGAGTCGTTGATCCAGCCGTCATAGACGTTCTTGCCCGACTGCATCTGGGTCTGCAGCTTCTCGACGACGTCACCTTCCTGGATGATGTCGTGCTTGAGCTTGATGCCGGTCAGTTCGGAGAACGCCTTGGCCAGCGTCTGCGATTCATATTCGTGCGTCGTGATCGTTTCCGAGACGACGTTGATCTCCATGCCCTTGAAGGGTTCGGCGGCCTTGGCGAACCACTCGAGCTCCTTCTTCTGGTCTTCCTTCGACAGCGTCGAGGGCTGGAATTCCGCGATCCACTTCTGGATCACGGCATCGTCGGCGGCGCGGGCCGGCGTGGCGACCGCGAGCGAGGCCGCGATCAGCGCGGCGGCGCTGGTCATAGTCAAAAGACTATCCTTTGTCGTTCTCAAATGTCGCATTATGATTCCTCCGTTTGCAGCGACAAACAAAACCCCAGGCCCGGGTAGACCCCGGATCTGCTCTTCTTCGCTTTCGTCAGACGGTGCGAAAGATCGCCACGGCTGAAAGAAGCGAAATCAGCGTTGCGAGCCACAGGCTCGAAATTTCCACACCCTCGCCGATCGGCAGGGTGAGGATCGGATCGGTGCCGACGAGGCCGATCCACACCAGGTGGATCACCGCCGCCAGCACCAGCGAAATGAACAAACGATCGCCGCGCGTGGTCGGGATGCGCAGCACGCCGACCCGCTCGGCCTCGGGATAGACCGCCGCGAGCCAGGTCATCACGCCGAGCGTCGAGGCCAGCAGCACGAAGAAGATCGCGGTCGGCAGCGTCCAGGCCATCCATGCGATGGATTCCATGATCGCCTCCTAGACCCGGCCGAGCGCGAAGCCGCGCGCGATGTAGTTGCGGACGAACCAGATCACCAGCGCGCCCGGAATGATGGTGAGCACGCCGGCGGCGGCAAGCAGGCCCCAGTCCATGCCGGCCGCCGAGACCGTGCGCGTCATGATCGCCGCGATCGGCTTGGCCTGAACCGAGGTCAGCGTGCGCGCCAGCAGCAGCTCGACCCAGGAGAACATGAAGCAGAAGAAGGCGGCGACGCCGATGCCGCTCGCGATCAGCGGCACCAGGATCTTGATGAAGAAGCGCGGGAACGAATAGCCGTCGAGGAAGGCGGTCTCGTCGATCTCGCGCGGCACGCCGGAGACGAAGCCTTCGAGGATCCACACCGCCAGCGGCACGTTGAAGATGCAGTGCGCGAGCGCGACCGCCCACGGCGTATCGAACAGGCCGATCGCCGAATAGAGGTTGAAGAACGGCAGCGCGTAGACCGCCGCCGGCGCCATGCGGTTCGACAGCAGCCAGAAGAACAGATGTTTGTCGCCGAGGAAGCGATAGCGCGAGAACGCATAGGCCGCGGGCAACGCCACCGCGATCGAGATGATGGTGTTGAGCACGACGTATTCGAGTGAATTGATGTAGCCCGAATACCAGCTCTCGTCGGTGAAGATGCGCTTGTAGTGCTGCAGTGTCGGCGTGTGCGGCCACAGCGTCATCGTCGAGACGATCTCGGCGTTGGTCTTGAAGCTCATGTTGACGAGCCAGTAGATCGGCAACAGCAGGAAGATCAAAAACAGCGCCATGATCAGGCGGCGGCCGGGGATCGAATGCATCACGCCGCTCCTTCCTTGGCCGGACGCTCGGATCCGGCATTGACCATCACGGTGTAGAACACCCAGCACACGATCAGGATGATCAAATTGTAGACCAGCGACAGCGCCGCGGCCTTGCCGAGATCGAACTGGCCGAGCGCGATCTTGACGAGCTCGATCGAGACGAAGGTGGTGGAGTTGCCGGGGCCGCCGCCGGTGACCACGAACGGCTCGGTGTAGATCATGAAACTGTCCATGAAGCGCAGCAGCACCGCGATCAGCAGCACGCGGTTCATCTTCGGCAGCTGGATCGCCTTGAACACCGCCCAGCGCGAGGCGCCGTCGATCTGCGCCGCCTGGTAATAGGCGTCGGGGATCGACTTCAGACCGGCATAGCACAGCAGCGCGACGAGGCTGGTCCAGTGCCAGACGTCCATCACGATGACGGTGATCCAGGCGTCGACCTCATTGGACACGTAATTGTAGTTGAGGCCGAGGTGGTTCAGCACATAGCCGAGCAGGCCGATATCGGGCCGGCCGAAGATCTGCCAGATGGTGCCGACCACGTTCCACGGAATCAGCAGCGGCAAGGCGAGGATGACGAGGCAAGCCGCGACGCTCCAGCCCTCCCGCGGCATCGACAACGCGACGATGATGCCGAGCGGCACCTCGATCGCGAGGATCACGGCCGAGAAGAACAGGTTACGGCCGAGCGAAGCCAGGAAGCGGCCGCCGAGATCGGTCGAGGGATCGAGCAGCTCCTTGAACCAGCCGACGCCGTTCCAGAAGAACTGGTTGTTGCCGAAGGTGTCCTGCATCGAATAGTTCACGACGGTCATCAGCGGCAGCACCGCCGAGAACGCCACCACCAGGAACACCGGCAGCACCAGGAACCAGGCTTTTTGGTTGATCGTCTTATCCATCAGGCGACCCCCTCCACCAAATGGCTGTCGGCATAGACGTGGACATGCGCGGGATTGAAGATCAGCCCGGCGGTGTTGCCGGAGACCGAGAAACCCGGCGGCACGCGCGCGGCGAACTTGGTATCGCCGACCCGCACGCGGGCGAACTGGATGCGTCCGAGATCGTCGATCCGCTCGATGGTGGCCGACAGCAGCCCTGACGCCGGCGCCGCGACATCGACAAATTCCGGACGCACGCCGATCTCGATCTTCTTGCCCGCAGGCAGCACACCATAATTTCGATGCAGGCCGATGACATGGCCGTCGATCCGCGCCTCGTGACCACTGACCTCGGCGGGCACGATGTTCATGCCGGGCGAGCCGATGAAGTAACCGACGAAGGTGTGCGCCGGCTTGTCGAACAATTCGGCCGGCGTGCCGCTCTGCACTACCCGGCCATCATGCATCACGACGACGGTATCGGCGAAGGTCAGCGCCTCGGTCTGGTCGTGGGTGACGTAAATCATCGTGAGGTCGAGCTCGCGGTGCAGCGCCTTCAGCTTGGAACGAAGCTGCCACTTCAGCTCGGGATCGATCACCGTCAGCGGTTCGTCGAACAGGACGGCCGCGACGTCGGACCGCACCAGGCCGCGGCCGAGCGAGATCTTCTGCTTGGCGTCGGCTGTGAGCCGCGTCGCCTTGCGTTTCAGATAGGGCGTGAGGTCGAGCAGGTCGGCGATCTGCCTGACGCGCGCGTCGACCTCGGCCTTCGCGACGCCGCGATTCTTCAGCGGGAAGGCCAGGTTCTGGCCGACCGTCATCGTGTCGTAGATCACCGGGAACTGGAACACCTGCGCGATGTTGCGCTTCTGCGTCGACAGCGGCGTGATGTCACGGCCGTCGAACAGGATCTTTCCCCGCGACGGCGTCACGATGCCGGAGATCAGGTTGAGCAGCGTGGTCTTGCCGCAGCCGGACGGCCCGAGCAGCGCATAGGCGCCGCCCTGCCGCCAGGTCATGGTGACCGGCTTCAGCGCAAAGGATTCCTGCGGCGCGTCGTTGCCGCCGTAGGAGTGCGCGAGATCGACGAGGTCAATGCGGGCCATGAAGCATCTCCCTCACTTGCCGTTGCCGGCTGACGCGTTTGCTGCACGCGCACTGCGATGCGCGTTACCCGAAAACGCGGTCGCGGGCGACGCGACGAGGCGGTCGGCCGCGTCGAACACGAAGATGTTGTCGGGATCGAGCGCGGCGTCGAGCACCTGCCCGGGTTCATATTCGTGCACGCCGTGCAGCACCGCGACCCAGTTCGAGCCGTGGACATGGACATGAACAAAGCTCTCCGACCCGGTGATCTCCGTCACCGTCACCGCGGCGGAAAATTTGTGGCGGCCGGCCGCGACATTCCCGACCTCGAGCTGGTGCGCGCGGAAACCGGTCCGGTAGGCGCCGTCGGGCAGATTGGCATAGAGGCCGGCAGCGGGCGCCAGCTCGCCGCCGGCATAGATCACTTGCGCGCCCTTCTTCTCGATGCCGATGATGTTGAGCGGCGGATCGGAAAACACCTGCGCGACGCGCAGCGTGTCGGGATGGCGGTAGACCTTCGGCGTCGCGCCGGTTTGCAGCGCCTTGCCCTGCCACATGCAGACCGTGTCGCCGCCGAGCAGCAGCGCCTCCGACGGTTCGGTGGTGGCATAGACGAAGATCGCGCCGGAGGCCTCGAAGATGCGCGGCAACTCGGCGCGCAGCTCCTCGCGCAGCTTGTAGTCGAGATTGGCGAGCGGCTCGTCGAGCAGCACGAGGTCGGCGCCCTTGACCAGTGCCCGCGCGATCGCGGTACGCTGCTGCTGGCCGCCGGAGAGTTGCAGCGGCGTGCGCTTCAGGAACGGCTCGAGCCGCAACAGGCTGGCCGCTTCCGCCACCCGCCGCTCGATTTCGGCGCGCGGCTTGCCCTGCACGCGCAGCGGCGAGGCGATGTTCTCGTAGACCGTCAGCGAGGGATAGTTGATGAACTGCTGATAGACCATCGCGACCGAACGCTGCCGCACGTCGGCGCCGGTGACGTCCTTGCCGTCGACCAGCACGCGGCCGGTGGTCGGCTTGTCGAGGCCGGCGAGCAGCCGCATGATCGAGGTCTTGCCCGACAGCGTCGGCCCCAGCAGCACGCTCAGCGTGCCACGCTCCAGCGTCAGCGACACATCGCGGATGGTCGGAATGCCATCCACGGTTCGCGTGACATTCTGTAGTGTGACGCTCATGCCCGTCCTCCCGCTTCGCGGAGGGGACGTTCACCGGACACGCGGTTGGCGAGCATCCACTCGTCGAGCGCGGCGATTTCACCCGCCGTCATCCGCAAGCCCAGCTTGGATCGTCGCCAGACGACATCGTCCGCAGTCCGAGCCCATTCGTTCGCCATCAGGTACCTGACTTCGCTTTCCGTCAAGGTGGCGCCGAAGGAGCGGCCGAGATCGGCCATCGATGTTGCGTCGCCCAAGACTTTGCTGGCGCGCGTGCCATAGGCATGGGCGAGACGATTGGCGTGCGATTGCGCGAGAAACGGATAGTTGCGGATCAGTTCGGCGCTCAGCGCCGCGACCGCGGATACATCCATGTCGCCGCCGGGCAGCGGCGCCTTGCCGGTCCAGCCCTCCTGCGCCTTTGTGCCGCGGAGATACGGCGACAGCCGCTCGAGCGCCTCTTCGGAGAGGCGGCGATAGGTCGTGATCTTGCCGCCATAGATCGACAGTAGCGGCGCACCGTCGGGCGTATCGAGCTCGAACACATAGTCGCGGGTCGCGGCCTTGGCTTCGCTCGCGCCGTCGTCATAGAGCGGACGCACGCCGGAGTAATTCCAGACCACGTCCTCGGGCTTCACCGGCTTGGCGAGATACGCGCTGGCGGATGCGCAGAGATATTCGATTTCCTCCTGCGTCGCCTTCACCTTGGCCGGATCGCCGTCATAGTCGCGATCGGTGGTGCCGATCAGCGAGAAGTCGTCCTGATAGGGAATGACGAAGATGATGCGGCCGTCGGCATTCTGGAAGATGTAGGCACGGTCGTGGTCGTAGAGCTTCGGCACCACGATGTGCGAGCCCTGCACCAGGCGCACCTTGGCGCGCGCGTTGACGCCGGCGCCCGAGGCCAGGACCTGTTCGACCCAGGGACCACCGGCATTGACCAGCACGCGTGACTGGATCGTGTCGCGGGCACCTGTGACACTGTCCTCGACCGTGACGTGCCAGACGCCGTCGACCTGCCTGATCTCGACCGCGCGGGTGCGGGTGCGGATCTCGGCGCCGCGATCGGCGGCATCGCGCGCGGTCAGCGCCACCAGCCGGGCGTCGTCGACGAAGCAGTCGGAATATTCGAAGCCCTTGGTGTAGCGGCCCGGAATCAGCGGCTTGCCGACCACGTCGCGCGTCAGATCGACCGAGCGCGTCGCCGGCAGCAAATGCCGGCCGCCGATATGGTCATAGAGGAAGAGGCCGAGCCGCAGCAGCCAGGCCGGGCGCAGGCCGGCATGGTGCGGCAAAACGAAACGCAGCGGCCGAATGATGTGGGGCGCGATCTGCCAGAGGATTTCGCGCTCGATCAGCGCCTCGCGCACCAGACGAAACTCGTAATATTCGAGATAGCGCAGACCGCCATGCACGAGCTTGGTCGACCAGGACGACGTCCCGCTGGCCAAGTCGTTCATTTCACAGAGGAAAACAGAGTTACCCCGGCCCGCCGCATCGCGCGCGATGCCGCAGCCATTAACGCCGCCTCCAATGATGGCGAGGTCGTAAATTCGATCCAAAGAACGCTTCCCCCGGCAACCGCCTTCGCTTTGACGGTTTTACTTTCGGATTGTAGTAAATCACAACCAAAAACGAAAGCAAAGTGAAAACGGGGAACCTTTGCTGCGGATTCTTTGGGCGGAGTGCTCGCTGTCAGGGCTTTTGGGGAGGACGGACGGGCGACGCTTGGGGTGACGTCAGGCGAGGCGATGGCGGACGATCAGGGACTTCACGGCGATCATCCGACGCGCAATTCCGACAGAGCCTTTTCGGGATCGTAGGTACGGCGAACTTCACCGCCTGCCCGCTTGGCGCAAGCTCGGCCGTCGCGCACAAAGTAGACGGCGAGCAAAAGCACACCGGTCGATGCGACGAATGTATGGCCGCTGGCGAACAGGACGTAGAAGACCAACGACGCGACGAAAAGGATCGCATACCATTTGAGGGCGAAGCGGAGATAGATTCGCCCGACCGCGCGATCCCTGTTCATCGGATCGCCCGATTGCCTGGCAGCGACGCCGACAGCACGAGAAAGAAAAGCGGAAAGAACACGAAGACCGCGACATAGGCCCACAGGTGTCCGCCGCCGAGCGCAACTTGCAGACCGCTATATCCCGATGATTTTCGGTGCGCCAGGAGTGCCCAGAATGCAAAGCAGAACAGCGGCATCGTGAGATACTTCCACTGCTCTCGCCAATCGCGCAGGATGATCGTGAGATCGCCAAGCAAAGCAACCAGGAACAGGGAAAACGTGACGGCGTAGAGCGAGACCAGCGGCAGGAAGAGATGCTCGAACCTCACCCGCGCGATCGCTTCAGCCGACATCGGGATGCCATCTGCAAACAGGCTCCCGAACGGCGGGATTGCGAATACTCGCATCTCAAAACCCATCGCCTGCCCAAGCCAGAACACGACGACCGCCACCAGGCCAATTGCCGACTGCACGAAGAAGGCTCCGCTCGCGATGCGCTGACACAGCGATCCCGAAAAGAATATCCGCGACAGTCCGTAGAGCAGCTTCCTGCCACGACCGTTCTGCTGTTCCAGTTCCGAAAGCCAGGCCGGGCGATTCCCGCTGCCGAAGCGAAAGATATCGGCACGGACGCTACGCGACGGCGGCCGGGTCTCACCATCGAACGCGCGCATGACCACAAGCGCAGAAACACCGCCGGCCAGCGCCGTCGCGCACGCGGATGCGACGTTAAAGCCAAGGACAAACGAGACGATGCCGAACATCGCCGCCATGCCCAATGCCGTGACGATCTTGAATTGCGTGCTGACCAACGAACCGCTCCACCTCCGGAAGGCTACAGCAGCCGCCGAAAGGCATCCGAAACAAGTTCGCTAAAACTTGAGCGATCAAGCGCCCTGCGCGCTGCGCAGCGTCGCGGGTGCCGCGTCAGCGCCGTTGTCGTCGAGATCGACTTGCGGCTTGTCCATCGCGACGACCACCTCGATACCGCGGCTATGGCAGATATTGGCGAGGCCCGCAGGGAGCGGTGAATCGGTGACGAAGGTCTGGATCTGGCTCATATGGGCGATCCGCACCGGCGCGCTGCGGCGGAGCTTGGTCGAGTCCGAGACCAGCATCACGTTGCGCGCATTGGCGATGATCGCCTGCGCGACCTGCACCTCGCGATAGTCGAAGTCGAGCAGCGCGCCCTCCTCGTCGATCGCGGATGCGCCGATGATGGCGTAGTCGACCTTGAACTGGCCGATCAGCTGCGTCGCGGTGGAGCCGACCACGGCGCCGTCGGCGCGGCGCACCGTGCCGCCGGCCACCACCACCTCGATGCGCGGATGGCGGTACAGCAGCATTGCGACGTTGAGGTTGTTGGTGATGACGAGCAGATCCTCATGTGAGGTCAGGGCGCTTGCGACCTCTTCCGTGGTGGTGCCGATATTGATGAACAGCGAGCAGCCGTTCGGAATCCGTGCTGCCGCGGCAGCGCCGATCGCCTTCTTCTCCTCGGCAGCGACGAAGCGGCGCGCCTCGTAGGCGAGGTTCTCGACGCCCGAGGCGATGATCGCGCCGCCATGGATGCGGGTCAGGGAGCGCTGGTCGCAGAGATCGTTGAGGTCCTTGCGGATGGTCTGCGCCGACACCTCGAATCGCTTGGCGAGGTCTTCGACCATGACCCGCCCGAACGCGCGCGCGATGTTGAGGATTTCAGTCTGGCGATGGGAGAGTCCGGCCACGGCGGCCCCCTTGAAACGGCGAGTCGCCCATGGTGCGACCGTTCGGCACGGAGGTCAACGTGCAGTGCCGGGTCGGGGACGGCCGGGGCGAAGGTGGACGATTCGCCCGGGCCAATGACGCGAAGGAGCGTTCTACGACGCCATCTGCATGGACTGACCGGTGAGCAGCCGGCGCGCCGCGCGCTCGGCCTCGCGGGCATTGCGGAAGATCTGGCCTTCAAGGCGGTCGAAAAGGTGCGATGCAGCAAAGAACTGATAACCACGCGCATCGCGCACCACGATACCCGCCGTCTGCGAACTCACTTCGATCACGTAACTGTCGGACATTGTCAGCCTCGGTTTGACTCCGGCCCGACAACGGAATCGCTGGCTGTTTGTTCCTAGATTATTTTTGCGCGGCGAAGCGGGTTTTTGCAGTCAAATCACGCTCCGGACTCAGTTTCGACGCGTTTGCTCCCGCGCCGAATCAGCGGCGCTGGCGCGCGAAAGATCTCAGGTTTCGATCGTCGCGCCGTCGCGCTGGATCGGTTGCGGATGGCCCTGCTCGTCGATCGAGACATAGGTGAAATTGCCGTCGGTCACGAGGATCGACTGCTGCTCGCGACGGCGCAGCACCCAGGCCTCGAGATGCACCGTGATCGAGGTGCGGCCGATGCGCACGAGATTGGCATGGACGGAGACGAGATCGCCGACATTGACCGCCTTGCGGAAGTTCATCGCGTCGATCGCGACCGTCACGGTGCGCGACTTCGCCACCTTGGAGGCGAACACGCCGCCGCCGAGATCCATCTGGCTGAGCAGCCAGCCGCCGAAGATGTCGCCATTGGCATTGGTGTCGGCCGGCATCGCCAGCGTGCGGATGCAGAGATCGCCCTTCGGCTCGGCGTCATTGCTCAGCGGCGCGTGAACATGGGCGTCGGTCATCTGCGAGTCGGTCACTTGAATGCCTCCCAGCCGGGATCCGGTGCAAATCGTCCGCCGAACTTGCGCATCAAGGCCTGCATCGCCGACACTACATTGTCGACGCCGCGGCTGCGCGCATAGCTGAGCGGGCCGCCGCGGAACGGGGCATAGCCGGTGCCGAAGATCATCGCGCCGTCGACCATGTCGGGATTGTCGACGATGCCCTCGCGCAAGGCGGCGACGCAGACGTTCGAGATCGGCAGCACCAGGCGGTCGACCATCTCGTCGGTGACCCGGGGACCGGTCTCCGGCAGCGGCGCCTTCTCCGCCTTGCCGTCCTTCCAGGTGTAGAAGCCCTTGCCGGTCTTGCGGCCGAGCTCGCCCCTGGCGACCTTTTCGCGCAGCCAGGCCGGCGTCGGCGGCAAGGTGTCGCCGAACTTCGACCGCAGCATGTCGCCGACATCGAGGCAGATATCGAGGCCGACCTGGTCGGCGAGTTCGATCGGCCCCATCGGCATGCCGAACTCGACCGCGGCCGCGTCGATCAGGCGCTGGTCGGTCTTCTCGTCCAGCATCATCATCGCTTCCAGCATGTAGGGCGTCAGCGCGCGGTTGACGAGGAAGCCCGGCGAGCTCTTCACCGGCAGCGGCAGGCGGTCGATGGCGCCGACGAAAGCGAGCGCCTCCTTGAGCATGCCGGTATCGATGCCGTCATGGCTGACGACCTCGACGAGTTGCAGCCGCGACACCGGGTTGAAGAAGTGCAGGCCGAGCAGCCGCTCCGGCCGTGCCAGCGTGGTGCGCAGATCCTGCAGCGGGATGCTCGAGGTGTTGGTGGCGAGGATTGCGCCGGGCTTCATCTTCGGCTCGAGGGAAGCATAGACCTTCTGCTTCAGCTCGAGCTTTTCCGGCACCGCCTCGATGATCAGATCGGCATTGCGGACGCCCTCGCCGTCCATGTCGGGAATCAGGCGGTCGAGTGCATCGCGCTGGTCGATCCGCTTGCGCATGATCTTGCCGTACAGCTCCGCAGCGCGCTTCATCGCGCCCGCGATCGGCTCGGCCTTCATGTCTGCCAAGGTGACGCGCATGTCCTGGTTGGCGCACCAGGCCGCGATATCGCCGCCCATCGCGCCGGCGCCGATGACATGGACATGCGCAACCTTGTTGCCGCTCGCCGCGACCTTCTTCATCTGCTCGCGCAGGAAGAACACGCGGATCAGATTCTGCGCCGTCGGCGTCACCATCAGATTGGCGAACGAGGCCTTCTCCGCATTCAGCATCGCCGCGCGGTTGCCGGCGTGCTTCTCCCACAGATCGATCAGCGCATAGGGCGCCGGGTAATGCTTGCGCGGCGCCGCCTTCTCAACCTCGCTGCGCATCCGCGAGGCAAGGAAGCCCCTGACCGGACCAAGATTGAGGATCGGGTTGAGCGCGCCCGGCCTGGCGCGCTTCAGCCGGCCGAACACCGCATCCTTCACCGCGTTGCGGACATGGCGCTCCTGGGTGACGGCATCGACCAGGCCGAGCGACTTGGCGCGGCGCGCGTCGATCGTCTTGCCGGTCAGCATCAAGGTCATCGCCTGCATCGGGTTGACCAGCTCGGTGAAGCGCACGGTGCCGCCGAGACCGGGATGCAGGCCGAGCATCACCTCGGGGAAGCCGAACCGCGCGTCGTCGATCGCGATCCGCATCTGGCAGGCCAGCGCGACCTCGAGGCCGCCGCCGAGGCAGAAGCCGTGGATGACGGCGACCGAGGGCACGCGCAGCGCCTCGAGCCGGTCGATCACCGCATGGGCGCGGCCGATCGCGGTCTCGACCGCGCTGGAATCGCTGGCGCCGCGAAACTCATTGACGTCGGCGCCGGCGATGAAGCCGCTCGGCTTGGCCGAGCGCACCACGAGACCGGTCGGCCGCTGGCTCTCGAGCGCCAAGACGACGGCATCGAGTTCTTCCAGCAGATCGGCGGACAGCGTGTTGGCGCTGGCACCGGCGCGGTCGAACAGCAGCCAGGCGATGCCATCCTCGTCACGGGTCAGCTTGAAATTCCTGTAGGGACCGTCGGCGGCGGGCTTCGGCCCAAGTTCGAGCACGCGATCGGCGAGAAGGTCCATGATCCGTGAATCCATGATCACACCGTCTCTATCAACATCGCGCCGCCCTGCCCGCCACCGATGCATTCGGTGGCGATGCCGCGCCTGGTGCCGAGCCGCTTCATCGCATTGACCAGATGCAGCACGATGCGGTTGCCGCTGGTGCCGACGGGATGGCCGAGGCTGATCGCGCCGCCGTCGACGTTCAGCTTCGCGCGGTCGATCTCGCCGGCCGCGCCGTCGAGCCCGAGGATTTCGCGGCAGAATGTCTCGTCGTTCCACGCCGCGAGGCAGCCGAGCACCTGGGTGGCGAAGGCCTCGTTCAGCTCCCAGGTCTCGACGTCCTGCAAGGTCATGGCGTTGCGCTTGAGCAGCGCGGTCGCCGACAGCACCGGGCCGAGGCCCATGATCGAGGGATCGAGCGCCGACCACTGGCTGTCGAGGATGACGGCCTTCGGCGTCAGCCCGTGCTTGGCCACCGCCGTCTCCGACGCCAGGATCACCCAGGAGGCGCCGTCGGTGATCTGCGAGGAATTGCCGGCGGTGACTTGGCCCCACGGACGCTCGAACACCGGCTTCAGCTTGGCCAGGGTCTCGGGCGTCGAGTCCGGGCGAACGCCGTCGTCATGATCGTAGAACTTGCCGTCGCGGGAGAACGCGGTCTCGACCTCGCCCTTGAGAAAGCCTTGCTTCTGCGCGTTGGCCAGCCGCTGATGGCTCTCGGCGGCATATGCATCGGACTGTGCGCGCGTAATGCCGAAGAGATGGCCGACCTTCTCGGCGGTCTGCCCCATGTTGAGCTCGGTGATCGGGTCGGTCAGCCCGCGCTCGAGGCCGATGATCGGCTTGAAGTAGCTCGGCTTCACCTTCAGCGCCGCGGCGATCTTGGCACCTAGCCCCTTGGCGCCGGCAAAGCCGGCAAACCAGCGCACGCCGGAGTTGGGCCAGACCAGCGGCGCGTGGCTCAACGCCTCGGCACCGCCGGCGAGGATCAGGTCGGAGGTCCCCTCGCGGATGTAGCGGTAGCCGGTGTCGATCGACTGCATGCCGGAGCCGCAATTGATCTGCACCGTGAAGGCGACCATCTCTTCGCCCATGCCGAGCCTGAGGGCCGCGACGCGCGCCGGGTTCATCTCGTCGGCGATCACGTTGACACAGCCGAGGATCACCTGGTCGAAGGCGGTGGGCGCGAACGGCTGCCGTGCCAGCAGCGGCCGGCCGCATTGCACGGCGAGATCGACCGGGGTGAACGGGCCGGGACCGGAGCGCGCCTTCAGGAACGGCGTCCGGCTGCCGTCGACGATAAAGACTGGTCGCGCCATCAGCTCGCCGCCCTCTGCTCACCAAGCTCCTGGAAGAACTGATGCACGTCGGCGGATTTCTTGTAAATCGGGGACAGCGCCTCCGGCGCAAAATCATCAACCTCGATGACCTTGGCGACGGCCTCATCGGCGGCGGCGAGCTTCTCGCCGTCGGCCACGGTGATGACGCCTTTCTTCACCGCCTCCTTCCAGTCGTGCAGGCGCGCCGCGCGCAGCTGCTTGGCGGCGTCCTCGGCTTCGGTGACGAGGCGGAAGGCCTTTTCCAGCCGCGCGATACCGCCGTCATCCTCGACAAAGGCGAGGTCCGGCGTCAGGCGATCGCGCGCCAAAGACGGCGACAGTACGAGCTGCGCGCATTGCTGCACGACGCGATCCGACGGGCCGGTGACGCGGGCGCCGAACGGCTGGATCAGGAATTTCAGCAGCCAAGCCACCGGGCGGTTCGGCAGATTGCCGAAGATTTCCGCAAAGCGGTTCTCGATGGTCTTGAAGCCGGATGCCATGCACCATTCGAGCGCGGGAAGATCCTCCTTCTGCCGCCCCTCGTCCTGCCAGCGCTTCAGCGCGGCGGACAGCAGATACAGCTCGGACAGGATGTCGCCGAAGCGCGCCGAGAGCATCTCCTTGCGCTTCAATGCGCCGCCGAGGGTGAGCAGCGCCATGTCGGCGCACAGCGCGAACGCCGACGAGTAGCGCGAGAGCTGGCGATAGAACTCGGTTGCGTCGCCGGCATCCGGCGCCGGCGCGAACAGGCCGAAGCTCCAACTGCGGCCCCAGGCGCGGAACATCGTCGCGAAGCTGTGGCCGACATGCTTCCAGAACGCGGTGTCGAACGCGGTGAGGCCCTTGTCGCGGTCGGGCTCGCTGAGCGCGTTCATCTCCTGCAACAGGTAGGGATGGGCGCGGATCGCGCCCTGCCCGAACACGATCAGGTTGCGGGTCAGGATGTTGGCGCCCTCGACCGTGATGCCGACCGGCACCGAGCGGTAGAGCCCGCCGAGATAATTCTGCGGTCCGTCGATCACCGCCTTGCCGCCATGAATGTCCATGGCGTCGTCGATCGCGATCCGCATCCGCTCGGTGGCGTGCAGCTTCATGATCCCCGAGATGACGGCGGGATGATGCCCCTCGTTCAGCGCCGCGCAGGTCAGCCGCCGCGCGGCGTCGAGCAAATACGCGGTACCGACGATGCGGGCGAGCGGCTCCTCGATACCCTCGAATTTCGAGATCGAGATGCCGAACTGCTCGCGGATGCGGGCATAGGCGCCGGTGGTGCGCGCGGCATAGGCAGCGCCGGCCGCCGACAACGACGGCAGCGAGATGCCGCGGCCGGCGGCGAGCGCCGTCATCAGCATCTTCCAACCCTGACCCAGCCGCTCCTGACCGCCGATGATGTAGTCGAGCGGAATGAAGACGTCCTTGCCCCGGTTCGGGCCATTCTGGAACACCTGCATCGCCGGCAGATGGCGGTGGCCGATCGAGACGCCGGGCAGATGGGTCGGGATCAGCGCGACGGTGATGCCGAGCTCGTCCTCGCTGCCGACCAGGTGATCGGGATCATAGGCCTTGAACGCAAGTCCGAGCAGCGTCGCCACCGGCCCCAGCGTGATGTAGCGCTTGTGCCAGTTGAGCCTCAAGCCGAGCACCTCGCGGCCTTCGAAATTGCCCTTGCAGATGATGCCGGTGTCGATCATCGAGGCGGCGTCGGAGCCGGCTTCCGGGCTGGTCAGCCCGAAACAGGGAATGTCCTGGCCGGAGGCGAGGCGCGGCAGCCATTTGTCCTGTTGCTCTTTGGTGCCGAAGCGCATCAGGAGTTCACCCGGCCCGAGCGAGTTCGGCACCATCACGGTAACGGCCGCGGTCAGCGAACGCGACGAGATCTTGCGCACCACTTCGGAATGCGCATAGGGCGAGAAGCCGAGGCCGCCGAATTCCTTCGGGATGATCATGCCGAAGAATTTCTTGGCCTTGATGAAGGCCCAGACTTCGGGCGGCAGATCGCGCCATTCCCAGTTGATCTTCCACTCGTCGAGCATCCTGCAGAGCTCGTCGACCGGACCGTGCAGGAAGGCTTGCTCCTCGTCGGTCAATCTGGCTGGCGCAAACGCCAGCAGTTTCGACCAGTCGGGATTGCCGGTGAACAGATCGGCGTCCCACCAGACATCGCCCGCTTCCAGCGCCTCGCGCTCGGTGTCCGACATCGTCGGCAGCACGCCACGCGCCCAGGAGAAGATCGGTTTTGTCATATAGTCGCGGCGGAAGCTCATGGCGGATCCTCATGAAACGGCGGCGCGGATGGGTGATCCTATCGAAAATGCCGTCCACCGGTGAACACTTCGCTGTTCAAATAAAGCGAAATTGACGCGGCCCAGGCGCCATTCTGTTAACGGCAGGCTGCGCCTTCAGTTCCGAAAAGTGAGGTGCGACAATCAGGTAGCCGAGGTGGCGGCGGCGCCGTGCGGGATGAAGCCGGATCGATCGGACTCGCGGCAGGCTCCTCTGCACCTCTCTTGCTTGCGGGGGAGGTCGCATCGCATCGAAGATGCGATGCGGGTGGGGGCTCTCTCCACAATGCGGCTCGCGGAGAGAGCCCTCACCCCTGCCCTCCCCCGCAAGCGGGAGAGGGAGCGCAGTTCCTGCGCGGATATAACTCCATCTAGCCTGACCGCGAGCTAGGCCGGCCCTGCTCCCTGGGTTGCCGTATAAACCGCATAGAGCGACTGGCTTGCCGCCATGAACAGGCGATTGCGCTTGGGGCCGCCGAAGGTGATGTTGCCGCAGACCTCAGGCAGCCGGATGCGGCCGAGCAGCTTGCCGTCCGGCGACCACACCGTCACGCCGCTGTAACCGACGGCGCGGCCGGCATTGCTCGAGCACCAGACATTGCCGTTGACGTCGCAGCGGATGCCGTCCGGTCCGCACTTCACGCCGTCGATCGTGAAGTCGCTGAACCGCTTGCCGTTGGAAAGCTTGTTGTCGGCGCCGACATCGAACACGAAAACGTCGCCCTTGCCGCCGGGGCCGCTATCGCCCGGTCCCTTGCCGGTCGAGACCACGTAGAGCTTCTTGTAGTCCGGCGAGAAGCAGAGGCCGTTCGGATCGGGCACCTGGTCCTCGCTGACCACGAGATCGAGGCGGCCGGAGGGATCGATGCGATAGCAATTGGTCGGCAGCTCGCGCTTGGCCGGCACGAAGCCCGCCGGCTGCCCGATCCGGGGATTGAGCTTGCCGGCCGGATTGCCCGGGCCGCCCGCGGCGTCAGGTTCGCCCTCATAGAGCTGGCCGCCATAGGGCGGATCGGTGAACCAGTAGCTGCCGTCGGGATGCGCGACGACGTCGTTCGGCGAGTTCAGCCGCTTGCCTTGATAGTTATCGGCGAGCACGGTCGCGGTGCCGTCATTCTCGTAGCGCGTCACGCGACGGGTGAGATGCTCGCAGGACAGCTGGCGGCCCTGGAAGTCGAACGAATTGCCGTTCGAGTAGTTCGACGGCATGCGGAAGACGCTGACATGGCCGTCATCCTCCGACCAGCGCATCTGCCGGTTGTGGGGATGTCGCTCCACAACAGATAACGGCCCTGCGAACTCCAGGCCGGGCCTTCCGCCCACAGCACACCGGTGAAGAGGCGCTTGATCGAGGTGTTGGGCTGGGCAAGGTCGTTGAAGGACGGATCGACCGCGATGATGTCGGGGTCCCAGAAATAGGTGGTCGGCGCACCGCGCGGACTGAAGTCGCGCGGCGGGCTGGTGATCGTCGTCGGCGGCCCGACCGGCGCGGGCGCGTTCTGAGCCAGCGCGCTGCCGATGCCCGCGACGGCGGCGGCGGAAGCCGCAAGCCCCTGAACCAGCGTGCGTCGTGAGACATTCGGATCGCGTTGTTCTTCGTTCGGATCGCGCCGCGGTTGGCGTGTCATCGCATCCTCCCACTCTGTTGGCTGGCCGTTGATCCGGCCTGGCGGGTGGAGGTTAGACTGCTCTCGGAGAGGTTGCGAGTGACGGTTTTTCATCCCCGCGCGCGGAGATTTCACATTGTTGTGGCGCGGGCCGTCGTTGCGGGGCGACGTCTCTTACCTCGCCCCGCTTGCGGGGAGAGGTCGGAACGCATCGCCGGATGCGTTCCGGGTGAGGGGGTACAGGTCTCATCGCCGACAGAACTTGCGGAAGCAGCCCCTCACCCCTGCTTTCTAAGAGCGAGCTTCGCTCGTCTCGACCCCGCAAGAGCGGGGCGGAAGAGCTAATCCGGCCGGATCATCTCGAACATGTTTTCCGGCTTGATCTCGAAGTAGTCGCCGCGGCGGCCGGCGCGGACGATCGGGTGCGCGAGGCCGGTCTGGTAGACGCCGTCCTTGATGAAGGCCTTGTCGATGTGGACGGCGACGACCTCGCCGAGCGTCAGCCACGCCTCGGCCTTCTTGCCGTCGGCGCCCTGGAGCTGGACGATCTGGCTCACCTTGCATTCGAACGACACCGGGCTTTCGGCGACCCGCGGCACGTTGACGAGCTTGCCGGCGACCTGCGTGAGCCCCGCGAGCTTGAACTCGTCGACATCGCGCGCGACATGCGCCGCCGTCGCGTTCATGTGCCTGGCGAGATCCATCGTCGCCAGATTCCAGACGAACTCGCCGGTGTCCTGGATGTTGGCGACGCTGTCCTTCCAGTTGGTGGAGGAGAAGCCGATGATCGGCGGCACGTAGCAGAAGGCGTTGAAGAAGCTGTAGGGCGCGAGGTTGACGTTGCCGCCCTTGTCGCGCGAGGAGATCCAGCCGATCGGCCGCGGCGCCACGATGGCGTTGAACGGGTCGTGCTTCAGGCCGTGGCCGTTCTTCGGCTCGTAGAAGTGCAGGTCTTTGGCGGTCACGGCTGGCCCCTCTCACGTGGCCCGGATGGAGCGCAGCGCAATCCGGAACGGTCTCGCAAGCGGAAATGGCCCCGGATTGCGCTGCGCTCCATCCGGGCCACAAACCGATTTGCCTGCTATGCGAGAAGAGTCAACTGACGAAAATGTCAGGGCTGGCGCTCAGTTGGCGCGGCCGCGCGGCGACAGGCCGGCGATCACGAAATCGATCATCTGGTCGATGGTCGGGCCCGGCTTGGTCGCACACTGGGCGATCATCTGCGGGTGGAAGAACCGCATCATCGCCGTGCAGGCGCACAGCGAGGCGAGTTGCAGGTCCTTGATCTCGAACTCCCCCGACGCGGCTCCTTGCGCGATCACCTCGCCGATAATGGAGGCGATACACTCCATGTGGGCGACGCAGACGTCCCAGTCCTCCTGCATCGCGATCTCGACCATCTCGTGCAGCTTGGAGTCACCGACATAGCGTTCGGTGTTCATGCGATTGATGGTCGTCATCAGCTGGCGCAGGCGCGACGCCGCCGGCCCTTCCGAGCGCGCGATGCGCTGGGCCTCGATCTCGACCTCGCCCATCAGGCCGCGGGCCACGCTTTCGTGGATCGACTTCTTCGAATCGAAGAAGCGGTACACGTTGGCGGGGCTCATCCGCAGCTCTTTGGCGATATCGGCGACCGTCGTCTTCTGGTAGCCGATCTGCCGGAACAAGCGCTCCGCCACCACGAGAATCCGCTCGCGGGTGTCGGTTTCGCTATGTTCCGAGATCAGTGTCATGTTGGCCTGCTCAATCTTCAATTATTCGGCCGCCTCAGCAAGCGGAAATGCGCGTTGCGCATCGCCGGCATGCTGCGGCGCAGTATCGGTTTGCTCGGAGCCGCTCTCCTCGAGGGTCTTGCGGAACCAGAGGGCGTAAAGGCCCGGCAGATACAGCAAGGTCAGGAAAGTCGCAACAAACAAACCGCCCATGATGGTGATCGCCATCGGGCCCCAGAACGCCGAGCGCGACAGCGGGATCATGGCAAGGATGGCGGCCAGGGCCGTCAGCACCACCGGCCGGGCGCGCCGGACGGTGGCTTCGACGATCGCCTCGCGCCGGGTCAGGCCGGACGCCACGTCGCTCTCGATCTGGTCGACCAGGATCACGGCGTTGCGCATGATCATGCCGGCGAGCGCGATCAGGCCGAGCAGCGCCACGAAGCCGAACGGCTGGTTGGCCACGTTCAGCCCCAGCGAGGCGCCGACGATGCCGAGCGGCGCCGTCAGGAACACCAGGAACAGGCGCGAGAAGCTCTGCAGCTGGATCATCAGCAGCGTCAGCATCACCATCACCATCACGGGGAAGAGGATGAAGATCGACGCATTGCCCTTGGCGGATTCCTCGAACGCCCCGCCCGGCTCGATCCGGTAGGCCGGCTCGAGATGGGCCTGGATGTCCTTCAGCTTCGGCGAGATCTGGTTGGTGACGTCGGGCGCCTGCACGCCGTCGACGACGTCGGACCGCACGGTGATCGCCATGTCGCGGTTGCGCCGCCACAGGATCGGCTCCTCATGCGCATATTCGATCTTCGCAATCTGCTGCAGCGGGACGGCGACGCCGTTGCGCGTGGTGATGGTGAGATCGCCGACGCGGCCGAGATCGAGCCGCTCGGACGGCACCGCGCGGGCGACCACGCCGACCTTCTCGATGCCGTCGCGGATCGTGGTGACCGGCGCGCCCGAGATCAGCATCGCCAGCGCCTGCGAGACGTCCTGCGGGGTCAGGCCGAGCGCGCGCGCCCGATCCTGGTCGACGGCGAGCTTCAGGTAGGGCGACTGCTCGTTCCAGTCGAGCTGGACGTCCTTGACGTTCTTGTTCTGGCGCATGACGTCGCGCACCTGGTAGGCGATGTCGCGCACCTTGTTGGCATCGGGGCCGATCACGCGGAACTGGACCGGGAAGCCGACCGGCGGACCGAAGTTGAAGCGGTCGACCCGGACCCGCGCCTCGTTCAGCGCGCCATCGGCGGCGGCCTGCTCGATCTTGGCCTTGACGCGCTCGCGCGCCTCGACGTTCTTGGCGAGGATCACGATCTCGGCAAAGGCCTCGTTCGGCAGCTGCGGGTTGAGGCCGAGCCAGAAGCGCGGCGAACCCTGGCCGACATAGGCGGTGTAGGTCTGGATGTCGTCATCGCCCTTCAGCAGCCCTTCGGCCTTCTTCACCGTCTTCTCGGTGACGTTGAAGGCGGTTCCCTCGGGCAGACGGAGCTGCAGGAACAACTCGGGCCGCTCCGACAGCGGGAAGAACTGCTGCTGGACGTGGCCGAACGCAACGATGGAGGCAACGAAGACGCCGACGGTCGCCGCCACCACCTTGATGCGGTGATCGACGCACCATTGCACGACGCTGCGCAAGCCGCGATACATCCGCGTCTCGTAGATCGCGTGCGGATCGTGGTTCTGGTGCACCTTGATGTTGGGCAGCAGCTTGACGCCGATATAGGGCGTGAAGATCACCGCGACGAACCAGGAGGCGACCAGCGAGATCGCCACGATCCAGAAGATGCCGCCGGCATATTCGCCGACCGCCGAATTGGCAAAGCCGATGGGGAGGAAGCCGGCGGCCGTGACCAGCGTTCCCGTGAGCATCGGAAACGCGGTGGATTCCCAGGCAAAGGACGCCGCCTTCATGCGGTCCCAGCCCTGCTCCATCTTCACCACCATCATCTCGACCGCGATAATGGCGTCGTCGACCAGAAGGCCGAGCGCGATGATCAGCGCGCCGAGCGTGATGCGGTGCAGGTCGAGCGACATCGCGTTCATCACGATGAAGACGATGCCGAGCACCAGCGGCACCGACAGCGCGACCACGATGCCGGTGCGCCAGCCGAGCGCGACAAAGGAGACGAACAGCACGATCGCGAGCGCCTCGACGAAGGAGTGCACGAACTCGCCGACGGCGTGCTCGACCACCTTGGGCTGGTCGGCGATCTGCTGGATATCGATGCCCTGCGGCACCGCCTTCAGGAACTCGGCGGTCGCCTTCTGGACCTCCTTGCCGAGCTCGAGGATGTTGGCGCCCTTGGCGGTGACGACGCCGATGCCGAGCGCCGGCTTGCCTTCCTGCCGCACCACGAAGCTCGGCGGATCGACATAGCCGTGAGAGACGGTCGCGATATCGCCGAGCCGGAACACGCGGCCGTTGCTCTCGACCGGCGTTTCGGCAACCGCCTTGACGCCGTCAAGCGCGCCGGTGACGCGCAGCGGCACGCGCTGCGATGAGCTCTCGACGGTGCCGGCCGGGGTGACGTTATTCTGCTTGGCGAGCGAGTCGAACAGCGCCTGCGGCGTGATGCCGAGCGTCGCCAGCTTGGCATGCGAGAACTCGACGAAGATACGCTCGTCCTGCGTACCGTAGAGATCGATCTTGGTGACGCCCGGCACCTTCAGCAGGCGCTGGCGAAAACCCTCCGCGACCTTCTTGAGCTGCGCATAATTGGCGCCGTCGCCGGTCATCATATAGAGGATCGAATCGACGTCGGAGAATTCGTCGTTGACGACGGGACCGAGGATGCCGGAGGGCAGCTCGCCCTGCACATCGACCAGTTTCTTGCGCAACAGATAGAAGAGATAGGGCACGTCCTTCGGCGAGGTCGAGTCCTTGAAGGAGACCTGCATCGCCGTGAAGCCCGGCTTGGAATAGGTCTGCACCTTGTCGAAGAACGGCAGTTCCTGCAGCTTCTTCTCGATGGGATCGGCGACCTGCATCTGCATTTCCTGCGAGGTCGCGCCCGGCCACATCACCGAGACGTTCACCACCTTGACGGTGAAGAACGGATCCTCGGCGCGGCCGAGCTTCTCGTAGGAGAAGAAGCCGGCGGCGGCGAGAATGATCATCAGGAACAGCACCAGCGTCGGATGGCTGACCGCCCAGGCCGAAAGGTTGAAGCGCTTCATCGAACTCTCCAAGTTCTAGACCAGTCCCAGAACCGTTTCCGCTGCTATGCGAGGGTTAGAACGACAGCGACGACACGACCCGCACCTTCTGGCTCGGATCGAGTTTCTGCACACCGAGGGCGACCACCTTGGCGCCATCGTCGACGCCGCCGGAGATGACGACGTTGCTGCTCTCATAGGCCTTCACCTTGACCGGCTTCAGTGCGATGTCGCCCTTGTCATCGACGATGTAGAGCGAGGGATCGCCGCCTTGGCTGTACAGCGCCGACAGCGGCAACTTGGCGACGCGCTCGCTCGCCTTGTCGGCCAAGGTCAGCGTCGCGGTCATGCCGAGCGAGACCGCCTCGTCGGCCTCCGGCAGCGAGAATTTTGCGAGATAGGTGCGGGTGGCGGGATCGGCCTGCGGGGCGACCTCGCGCAGCCTGGCGGCATAACTCTTCTTGGCGTCCGACCACAGCGTCACCGTGGCTACGCCCGACCTGGCACGAGCAAGAAGCGTCTCTGGGATCGCGACGACAGCTTCCTTCTCGCCAAGTCGGGCGACACGGATCGAAGCCTGGCCCGCGGCAACCACCTGGCCGGGCTCGATCATGGTCGCTGTGACGACACCCCGGGTGTCGGCCACCAGCGTTGCGTAAGAGAGGGAATTCTTGGTCAGCTCGACCGAGCGCTCGGCGCGATTCAGCCGGGCGCGGGCCTCGTCGCCGGCGGCCTTGGCGGAATCGAGCGCCGCGTCGGTGGTCCAGCCCTTGGCCTTCAGGTCCTTGGCGCGCTGCTCGGCGGCCGCGGCCTGCGCCAGCACGCCGGTGGCGGCGCGGAATTCCGCCTCCGCCTGCTCGGCCTGCAGCTTCAGGTCGACCTCGTCGAGGGTGGCCAAGGGCTGGTCGACGTCGACTGTCTGTCCGACCTCAACCAGCCGCTTGGCCACCTTGCCGGCAACCCGAAAGCCCATATCGGCTTCGATACGGGGCTTGATGGTGCCGACAAAGCTGCGTTGAGGGGTTTCGGCTTCATAATGGACGGTCGCCACCAGAACGGGGCGTCCCGGATCGGTGTTCTCGGCCGCCTTTTCATTGCAGCCGGTCAGCGCGAACACCGCAAAAGCCAACGATGCTCCCGTCAAGAGCCTGTAATAGCTCGAGAAAACGGAACGAACGAACATCTGGAATCTCCATCGGGCTGACAACTGATGAAGAGTATCGATTTATCACTGATAAATGTCAATATTCGTCAGTTATAACCAATTCGTGAGGATGGCCGTGATAGGCGCGGAATTGTGGGTGTGGAAGCCCGGAAAAATGCGTCGCCCGGATGCAACAAAGCGAAATCCGGGACTGTGCATGGGGTTGTTTTCGATTTTTGTGGTCTAGCCGAGCGGCGCAGCTACTTCGCGCCGGCGAACTCGGTCTTGGTCTCGTGGCTGCCGAGGAAAACCAGCAGGCCCGCCGCGAGCGGCAACAGCGAGAGCACCAGCAGACCGGTCGACGTGCTGCCGGTGGCTTCCTTGACCCAGCCGATCAGATAGGGCCCGCCGAAACCGGCGAGGTTGCCGATCGAGTTGATCAGCGCGATCGCGCCGGCGGCGGCGGTGCCGGAGAGCCAGGCGGTCGGCAGCGTCCAGAACACCGCGAAGGTGCAGAACACGCCGATCGCGGCGATCGTCAGCACCACCATCGTCATGACCGGATCGGTGATGTAGCTGGAGACGCCGAGCGCCAGAGCGGTCAGTAGCAGCGGCGCGCCGACATGGAACACGCGTTCGCGCGTGGCATCGGAACGGCGCGCCCACAGGATCATCGCGACGGTGCCGAATGCGTACGGGATCGCGGTGACGAAGCCGGTCTGCGCGTTGGTCAGCCCGAACGCCTTGACGATCTGCGGCAGCCAGAACTGCATGCCATAGAGCGAGGCGACGAAACCGAAATAGATCGCGCTGAGCGCCAGCACCTTCGGCGACGACAGCGCCTCGCCCAGCGTGAAATGCTTCGCCGCCTGCTTGGCCGCGACCTCGGCGTCGAGCTTCGCCTTGAGCCACGCCTTCTGCTCGGCCGAGAGCCAATCGGCTTTCTCCGGCCGGTCGGTCAGATAGAACCAGGTGACGATGCCGAGCAGCACCGAGGGAATGCCCTCGATGACGAACAGCCACTGCCAGCCCTTCAGGCCCATCACGCCGTCGAGGCCGAGCAACAGGCCGGAGATCGGCGCGCCGATCACGGTCGAGATCGGCACCGCGAGCGCGAAAGCGGCGAGGAAGCGCGCACGATACTCGGCCGGGTACCAGTAGGTCAGATAGAGGATGATGCCGGGGAAGAAGCCGGCCTCGGCCACGCCGAGGAAGAAGCGCAGCGCGTAGAAGCTGTGCTCGTCATAGACCGCCGCCATCAGCGCCGAGAGGATGCCCCAGCTCACCATGATCCGGGCGATCCACTTGCTGGCGCCGAACCGCTCCAGCGCCAGGTTGCTCGGCACCTCGAAAATGAAATAGCCGATGAAGAAGATGCCGGCGCCGAACGAGAACACCACCGGCGAGAACTTCAGCTCGCTGTTCATGGTGAGCGCGGCGAAACCGAGATTGACGCGGTCGAGATAGGAGAAGAAGTAGGCCAGGATCAGGAACGGGATCAGCCGCCAGGAGATCGCGCGGATCGTCGACGTCTCGATCTCGCTGCGGGCGCCGCGATCAGGCGCAATGGTTGCTGTCTGGCTCATAAGCTGCCCCCCGGGTGTTGCTTGCCGTGAGGATTATTGGCTGGCTCCGCTTTGAGCAATGGCAAAAACTCATAGCTCACAGCGCAAACGGGAACCTTGTGCGTTTTGTGCACGGCGTCATTGCGAGCCAGCCCTATTCAGCCAGCTGGAAGCGCTCGAAGCGGTCGAGCTCTTCCTCGATGCGGCGCTTCAGCTCCTTGCGTGCCGCCTGCTTCTTGCCGTTGCCGACCCAGCTCCATTTCTGCATCAGGAGCTTCTTGTTCTGCCGGTCGGTCTTGAGGTCGAGGGCGGCGACGATGTCGTCACCGACCAGCACCGGCAGCGCGAAATAGCCGAACAGGCGCTTCTCCTTCGGCACATAGGCCTCGAAACGGTGGCCATAGCCGAAGAACAGCTCGGTGCGCTTGCGCTGGATGATCAGCGGATCGAACGGCGAAAGGATGTGAACCAGGGTGGGATCACCCTCGCCGGTCGCTTCCAGCACCTCGGGCTGCGCCCAATGCTCCTGCTTGCCGGCACCTTCCAGCGCGACCTGCACCAGCTCCTTGCGGCGCAGGCGCGCCTCGATCAGGCTGCGCACCGCCTTCTTGCTCGGCGCGTCGAGGTGGCAGATCGAATCCAGGCTGACGATGCCCTGCGAGCGCAGCGCGCGGTCGAGCAGATAGGCGGTCCTGGCCGAGGCCGGGGCCGGCTTCGGCGGCTTGTCCCAGCCGAAGTGCCGGGTCATCAGCTCATAGGTCTTCAACATGCCGGCACGCTCGCTGATCGTGACCACGCCGCCATAGAAGGCGAGTTGCAGCGCGCGCTTGGAGGGCTTGCGGCTCTGCCAGAGATGCTCCTTCTCGGTCAGCACGTCGTCATCGATGTCGCGGATGGTCAGAGGACCGGCACGGAGCAGCCGCAGCACCTTGCGCGTATCTGCCGGGGTCACCGACGAGAACCATTTGTGGCCCTCGCGCCTGTGCGCCTTCATCGCGGGCAGGAAGATGCCGATATCCTTGGACGGCACGTAGGACAGCGCGTGCGTCCAGTACTCGAACACGCTCTTGTCCCGGCTCTGCGCCTGCTTGAGGTCGGCGCGGCGGTAGTCCGGAATGCGGGTGAACAGGATGTGATGATGGCAGCGTTCGATCACGTTGATGGTGTCGATCTGCACATAGCCGAGATGATCGACCGCGGCCGCCACCGCTGACGCTCCCTCTCCGAACGGCGCCTCTGTATCGAGCCGCTGCGCACGCAGCCAGATGTGGCGGGCGCTAGCATTGTTCAACGAAAGGGGTTCGGCGGCGCGGGACATTGCCCCGCCAATGTAGTCAGATTCGCGCCGGTGTGGAGGGCGGGCCGGCGATCAATCGTGACCCAGATCACATTCCGGGTTTTGAACCCGTTCTAGGCTCCCAGCATCAAACCGACAGCAGCCGGATTGGCTAGCCAGACATTTGAGGACGAGAACCATGACCCGCTCTTTTTCCGTGTCACTTCTGACAATCGGCGCAGCGCTGTCGATGACGGCGGGCGTTGCACTGGCCGGCAGCGAGGCCGTTCCGGCCGCTCAGATCCTCAATGCGCTGAAGCCGAAGTCGGTCACCCGCAGCCTCGCCGCCGGCACGCAGGTCGACCCCGCGGCTTCCGCCAAGGAGGCGAGCTTCCTCAACACCGTCCGCAACCGGCAGACCCGTTCGTTGTCGCGCGTTGAACGCCAGGAGATCGCCGACATTGCGGCCAACAAGCCGAAGATCGACCTGGAGATCCACTTCGACTACAACTCGGCCGACATCAGCAAGGGCTCGACCCAGGCGGTGGAGGAGCTCGGCAAGGCGCTGTCGGATGCCAGCATGAAGGGCTCGACCTTCGTCGTCGCCGGCCATACCGATGCGATCGGCGGCGAGGCCTATAACCAGGACCTGTCGGAGCGCCGCGCCGACACCATCAAGAAATATCTGGTCGAGCATTACGGTCTGAACGGCTCGGATCTCGTCACCGTCGGCTACGGCAAGACCCGGCCGAAGGACCCGAGCGCGCCGATGGACCCGACCAATCGCCGCGTGCAGGTCGTCAATATGGATACCAAGACCGCGTCGCAGTAATCTCTTTGTATTCTCGATCCGCCTGCCAGTGCGGCAGGCGGATCAATCATATCCAACCCTGAAACAGCATCAGCCGGTTGAATGTCGCCATCGACGTCTCGATGACAGCGGCCGTGACGGGCAGCATCGCAACAAACCCTGCGCATCCAACCGCGACGAACGTCCACAGCAGCCAGCGCGGCGCCCCCTTGCGTGTCAAGGCGTAGACCAGCACGAAGCTCGCGGCGGTCGCCGCGGGCAAATAGTAATAGATGAAACCGAGCGTGCGCGGCAGCAGCGCCCAGGCGAGATACGGGCCGAGGTAGAACGCCGCCACGAGAAATGCATCACAGCCGCGCCCGACGATCCAGTCGCGCAGCGCAATGATCAGCGCGATCAATGCCGGCCACAGCACCAGCGGGTTGCCAAGGAACACGATCGCGGCGAACCTGTCGTCGCCGACCTTCTCGAACAGGTACCAGACCGGGCGCACCAGGAACGGCCAGGACGGCCATGAGCTCATATAGGTATGGCCCGCGATCGCGGTCGTGGTGTTGTCGGCAAGGATGCGGCGCTGCGCCTCGATGATATCCGTGAACGAGAGGCCATAGAGCGGCACGAAGGTCGCGAGATAGACGGCCGCCGGGATCAGCACGAAACAGACGATGACGTGCGGAACACGAAAGTCCGGCCATAGATCCGGCCGGTACCAATCCTCCGCATTGGCGTCGGCAAAGCGCGTGCGCCAGCCCTGCATCAGGCGGATCGCAGCGACAATCGCGATGCAGGTCGCGAGCACGAACAGGCCGCTCCATTTGCAGGCAGTGGCAAGCCCCGCGAAGAGCCCTGCCAGCGCGAATGCGGATTGCGGTCTTGGTTGCCTGAAGCCGTGAACGAACGCCGCGATCGCGAACAGGCCGAAGGCGAGCGCGAAAATATCCAGCATCGCGATCCGCGATTGCACGAACAGCATCTGGTTGAAGAAGGCGAGCAGCACGGCTGCGATCGCGCGTTCCTGCGACGCGAACAGCGCAAGCCCGCCGAGATAGACGCCGACCAGCGCCAGCGCACCGAACAGCGCCGCGGGATAACGCCATCCGAGCGGTACGTCGCCGAACGCCTTGATTGAGAGCGCGATGATCTCCTTGGCGAGCGGCGGATGCATCGGATTGAGGATCGGGCCCTCGCGCACCGGCAGCAGCATCTGCCGCGCCGCCGGCACGTAGTGCACCTCGTCGAAATAGAGCTTGTCCGGTGCCGTGATCCCGAGCAGCAGCACGACATGGGCGACGATGAAGATGATGGCCGCGACGATCGCCGTGCGCGCGGCGGGACGTCCTGGAACAGAATGCGAGTTGGATGCGATGTTCAAAGGGCCAGCACGGTGCGGGAGGAACGCAGCTTGCGACAATTATACGATATCAGCTGCGTCCGCGATCCGTCGCCACGGTCATCTGACGGAACCATCGTGCCCATAAGGTCATGTCCCGCATCATGCGGGGGCATCCAATACGCCGCGGCCTGTCGGCCGAGCACCGAAGTCTCTGGAATGCTGGATCGCCCGGTCCCGTCTACGCCAAGGCTTCGACGAGGCTTTCGCTTTCGGGCGCGCCAAAGCTTCAGCGGAGGCGGCGAGCCGGGCGATGCCAGCGAAGCTGATGCCAGCGAAGCCCTACCTTACGCCGCCGCCTCGCCCTCATAGGCCCGGCGCAAACCTTCGATATCGAGCTTGATCATCCCGAGCACGGCCTGCATCACGCGCGCGGCGCCGGCGGCGTCGGTCCCGCCGAGATATTGGCGGACCGCCGCCGGCACGATCTGCCAAGCGACGCCGTACCGATCGCGCAGCCAGCCACACTGCTCGGCCGTGCCGCCGGCCGCGAGCAACGCATCCCACAGGCGATCGACCTCGGCCTGGTCGACACAGTCGATCGCGAACGAGACCGCGTGGGTATGCTCCATCCTCATCCCGCCGTTCAGCGCCATGAAGCGCTGACCGGCGAGCGTGAATTCGACCAGCAGCACCGTGCCGGCCTTTCCGCCGGGGCTGTCGATGACGTTCTTCTGGACGGTCTCGATCCGCGAACCGGGCAGCAGCGAGACGTAGAGGTTCGCGGCCTCCTCGGCCTCGCCGTTGAACCACAGGCAGGGAAATACCTTGGACATGCTGAACTCCTCGTGATGGCAGGATGCGATCAGGCGGTCGCCGCGGCGGACTGCGCCTTCATCGCCGCCTCGACGTCCATCCACATCACTTCCCAGATGTGACCATCGGGATCCTCGAAGCTGCGGCCGTACATGAAGCCGTAATCCTGCTGCGGCGACGGATCGGCGTTGCCGCCCGCTCCTGTCGCCTTGGCGACATAGCCGTCGACCGCGTCGCGGCTGTCGGCGGACAGGCAGATCAGCACTTCGCTTGTGGTCTTGGTGTCGGCAATTTTCTTCGGGGTGAACTCACGGAACTTGTCGTGCGTCAGCAGCATGACGTGAATCGTGTCCGAGATCACCATGCAGGAGGCGGTGTGGTCGGAAAATTGCGCGTTCTTGGTCGCGCCGATCGCCTCATAGAAGGCGGTCGCGTGGGCGAGATTGCTGACCGGCAGGTTGACGAAGATCATTGTCGGCGTGGCCATGAAAGGTGCTCCTTTTCGCGGGGTTGCGCCCCGAGGACGAACCGCCTCGCCACGTCCCGACATCACCTCGCCAATTTTTTTTGCGGCGTCCTGCCGCAGGGTGACGTCACGTCACAATCGGTGTCGGCATGGTCAGGAATGCCCGCGTCACATGCCAGAACAGCTCCCGATTGGTGGCAAGCGCCACCGAATGGGCGGTGCCGGGCAGGATGATGAACTGCCGGTCGCCGTTCGGCAGCTTGTTGAAGAACTCCTCGAGGTCTGGAACCGCGGCGATGCCGTCATATTCGCCGCGGACCAGCAGCACCGGCGCCAGCACCTTCTCCGGATGCACCACCGGCAAATTGGAGGTCATGTCCAGATAGGTGCCGGTCGGGATCTGGTCGCCGAACTGCATCTCGACATCGGCCAGCACCTCGACCACGGCGGGATCCGACGTGCCGGGCCTGTCGCGGGTTGCGATCGAGCGGATCATGTCGCGGTCGCGCTTGCGCATGTTATGGCTGCGGTAATAGGCGAGCTGCTCGGCGCGCTTTGCCAGCGTCGGCGAGCCTTCGCCCTTGTAGGTGAAGGCCGCGAATACCAGGCGGTCGATGCGCTCGGGAGCGGCCATTGCGAAAGCGCCGGCCCGTAGCGCGCCCGAGGATTCGCCGACGAAGTGATATCGCCTCTGCCCGGTCTCGCGCGCGATCACCTCGACCGCGGCCTTCAGGTCCTCGACGCCG
This sequence comes from Bradyrhizobium sp. BR2003, assembly GCF_009720285.1. Classification (NCBI taxonomy): domain Bacteria; kingdom Pseudomonadati; phylum Pseudomonadota; class Alphaproteobacteria; order Hyphomicrobiales; family Nitrobacteraceae; genus Bradyrhizobium; species Bradyrhizobium sp. BR2003. The sequence continues at coordinate 22,965 of NZ_SMYJ01000005.1, read as the reverse complement.
CTTGCGATATCCGCATTGCCCGCGGTGCGGCCGGACTTGCCGTAGTTCTCGTGATCCATGGTCCAGCAGTCGAAGCCGTAGCGGGCAAATGTGTTCAGCAGCGAATACTCGCCCTTGCCGGGCACCGTGAGGTCGAACACCCTTGATGTCACCGACGAGCCGTGAACGAAGAACACTACCGGCCGCGTCGGCTCGCCCGGCTTCGGCGCGCCGATCCGCTTGCGGAACATCCACAACGGGATGTCGCCCTTCTTCGCCCAGTATTCGTTGCTCCACATTTCTCCCTCGGCAGGAACCGCGCTCGCGGCCTGCGCCGTCGCTGCGCCGAATACGCCGGCGGCCGCTGCAATGCCGATGCCTTTGATCATGCTGCGCCGCGAATGGTCAGATGACATCATGGATCCGCTCCCTTCCGGATTTCTTCGTTCGATCCGGTGCGATCGAGCATAGCAGCGCGCATGTCCGGTTGGGCGACGGGCGCATCTCGCGTCCGCCAATCCGATGCACGATTTTGTGAACGCGGTTTCCGGCAAACGGCGCGGACGACAGACGGACTTGGTCCTAGTCTCCGCCGCGATCCGACCGGAAAAATCCGGCGAGAAGCGGGAGCGAAGAATGAGCAGCAATCTCACCGACGAAGAACTTGCCGCCTTGATGCCCTCCGAACTGTGCCGGCACCACACGCCGATCCCGACCCAGATCGTCTCCAGCGACGAATTCTATCCCGACCCGCAGAACGAACGTCAGCGCGAGGTCGAGGCGCGGCTGCTCGCGATGGCCGACGATCTTGGCGCCAAGCAGGGCCTCGATCGCCGCAGATTCTTCCAGACCGCGGCCGGCATGGCCGCCTCCTTCGTCGCGATGAATCAGGTTTACGGGGAGCTGTTCGCCGTGACGCCGGCGGAGGCCGCGACACCCGCGATGGCGCAGGAGCGCGCCAACTCCCTGAAAGATCAGTTCATCATGGACATGCACACACATTTCCTGCGCGACGACACCCGCATCACGGGTTTTGTGGAAATGCGCAAGGCGGTCGGCAAGGCCGGCTGGAACAAGGAGCTCAACGATCACGAGCAGACCATCGAGGATCTCAAGTTCAACAACTACAAGAAAGAGATGTTTCTCGATTCCGACACCAAGATCGCGCTGATCTCCTCGGCGCCGTCGGATATCGAGCAGGACTGGTTCCTGACCAACGAGCAAATGGCCGACGCCCGCAAGAAGATGAACGACGAGGCCGGCTCGCGACGCGTGTTCTGCCACGCCATCTTCACGCCCGGGCAGCCTGGCTGGCTCGACAAGCTCGACGCCGCATTGGCGCTGAAGCCGGAATCCTGCAAGGGCTACACGATCGGCGACAACACCCACAAGGAGATCAGCCGCTACCCCTGGCGGCTGGACGACGAGAAGGTCGCCTACAAGGGTTACGAGAAGATGGTGAAGGCGGGCATCAAGAATGTCTGCGTCCACAAGGGATTGTTTCCGCCCGGGATCGAGAAGCAATATCCGAATCTGCGCGGCTTCGCCGACGTTGCCGATGTCGGCCGAGCGGCCAAGGACTGGCCGCAGCTCAACTTCATCATCTACCACTCGGCCTATCGCCATGTCGGCGGCGACCCGAAGGTCGCGCTCGCCGAGTTCGAGCGCACCGGCCGCATCGCCTGGACCTCGGACCTCGCCGACATCCCGGCGCAGTATGGCGTCAACAACGTCTATGGCGACGTCGGGCAATTGTTTGCAACCACACTGGTCGCCGAGCCCAATGTCTGCGCCGCACTGATGGGCACCCTGATCAAGGGCCTCGGCGTCGACCACGTCTGCTGGGGCACCGATGCGCTGTGGACGGGCGCGCCGCAATGGCAGATCGAGGGCCTACGGCGGCTGGAAATCCCGGAGACGATGCAGAAGAAGTTCGGCTATGCACCGCTCGGCCCCGCCGACGGGCCGGTCAAGACGGCGATCTTCGGCGACAACAACGCCCGACTCTACAACATCCAGCCGAAGCGCGCCATGCTCGACCTCAAGGGCGATCGCTTTGCGATGATGAAGGCGCAGTATGAGAAGGCCGGCCCCGAACCGTCGAATACGCGTTACGGCTATGTCGTGCCGAACGATGTGATCGATCACCGGGTGTTTGCTTGAGCCCGTCGTTCCGGGGCGACGCGCGAGTGTCGAACCTCAGATGCGCAATTGCGCATCGGGGAACCCTCGAGATTCCGGGTTCTCGCTTCGCGAGCCCCGGAATGACTGCGTCACCTCCCCGTAAAATTCGGCTTGCGCTTCTCGCTGAAGGCCTTGGCGCCTTCCTTGAGGTCCTCGCTGTCCTTGATGGCGTCGAGCTGCCGGCGCACCTCCGCGACCGTCTCCAGCGGCCCCTTCGGCATCGCGTCGCGCGCGAGCTTCTTCAGCGCCTGCACCACCAGCGGCGCGTTGCCCGCGATCTTGGCCGCCAGCTCCTGCGCGGCCGCAAGGTGCCGCCCCGGCGGCGTGATGCGGTTGACGAAGCCGATCTGGTAGGCCCGCTCGGCCGATAGCTCCTCGCCGACAAGCAGGAACTCCATCGCGATCTTGTGCGGCATCCGCGCCAGCACCGAGGAGACGCCGCCGCCGGTGGTGCCGATCTTGGCTTCCGGATAGACGAACCGCGTCGTCTCCGAGGCGACGCAGATGTCGGCCATCTGCACCAGAACGAAGCCGCCGCCCACCACCCAGCCCGACGTCGCCGCAATCACCGGCTTGTCGAGCTCGACGCCGAGCCCGGGCACCGCCTGCCACATATTGGCGGGGAAATCCCGGACGTCGGCGCCGACACAGAAGTACTTCTCCTCGGCCGAGGCCAGCACCGCGACGCGGTCATCGCTGTCGCGAAAGCGCCGCCAGGCTTGCTGCAACTCGTCGCACAGCGCGTTGTTGAGCGCGTTGTGCGACGCGACGCGGTCCATCGTGATGGTTGCGATGTGGTCGGCGCTCTCGTAACGCACGAGTGTCATGCTGGCCTCCTAGCCTAGACTGTCATTCCGGGGCACGCGAAGCGTGAACCCGGAATCTCGAGATTGCCCCATGCCCTATTGCGCATCCGAGGTTCGATGCTGCGCATCGCCCCGGAATGACGACGCAAACGTCGCAGCTATTTCTTCTCGTCGGGATGGCGGTGCACCGGGTCGACCCACAGCACGGTCTCCGGCTTCTCGATCGGCTCGATGTCGAGATTGATTGCGACCGCCTCGCCGTCGGAGCGCACCAGCACGCATTCCAGCACCTCGTCGCGGCTGGCGTTGATTTCCTGATGCGGCACGTAGGGCGGCACGAAGATGAAATCGCCGGGGCCGGCCTCGGCGGTGAACTGCAGCTTCTCGCCCCAGCGCATCCGCGCCTTGCCCTTCACGACATAGATGATGCTTTCGAGATGGCCGTGATGATGCGCGCCGGTCTTGGCGTCCGGCTTGATGCTGACGGTGCCTGCCCACAACTTCTGCGCGCCGACCCGGGCAAAATTGATCGCGGCCTTGCGGTCCATGCCGGCGGTTGACGGCACATTCGGATCGAGCTGGTTGCCGGGAATCACGCGGACGCCGTCGTGCTTCCAGCGCTCATCGTCGTGATGGTGATGGTCGTGGGAATGGGTGTGATCGTGGGAACCGCTCATCGTTCTTGCTTTCGTTGGTCAGGTTTCGTGCGTGGAACGCTACCGAAAAGCGCTCCCGCAGGCGAGCGCAAAATCGGAACTCGCCAAATCGGAACATCGCCATGTGCCGGCGCGTTTCTTCTTATTCCGAACGCGTTTCTTCTTATTCCGAAGGAGTAATTTCATGGGTAGCACGACCGATAGGATCAAAGGCACGGCCAACGAGGCGATCGGCAGGTTCAAGCGGCGTCTTGGCAAGGTCACCGGCTCTCCGGCGATGCAGGGCAGAGGCGCGATCCTGGAAGCCAAGGGCAAGGGACAGAAGGCACTCGGCGGCATCAAGAGGATTGTCGGCAGGGTGACCGCAGCGGCTCACTGGCCTCGCTGAACGGGAGATGACGCGGCCGCCCCATCGAGCCGGCCGTTCGAGCATGAGCGATGCTGGTCAGCCGCGCGGGCGCGCATGCGCCAGCACATCCGGATGTGTCAGCACATCCGGATTGACGACGTTGGTCGGCGTACCGGCCGCGTAAGCCAATATCTGATCGAAGATGTCGGTGAACTGGATTTCGTACTCGTCGCGCGAGACGTAGCCGAGATGCGGCGTGCAGACCACATTGTCCATATTGAGCAGCGGGTCGGCCGTGTCGCGCAGCGGCTCCCTCTCGTAGACGTCGATCGCGGCCATCCCGGGCCGGCCGGCACGCAGCGCATTGACCAGTGCGCCGGCCTCGATCAGCGGCGCGCGGCTGGTGTTGACGATCAGCGCGGTCTGCTTCATCCGCGCGAGGTCTTCCGCCTTGACGATACCGCGCGTCGCGTCCACCAGCCGCATATGCAGCGACAGTACGTCGCAGCGGGCAAAGAAATCCGCCTTGCTGGCCGCGGCCTCATAGCCGTCGGCCCGCGCCTTCGCCATCGCGCCCTCGCGCGCCCAGACCAGCACGTTCATGCCGAACGCCTTGCCATAGCCCGCGACCACCGCGCCGATGCGACCATAGCCATAGATGCCGAGCGTCTTGCCGCGCAGCGTATGACCGACGCCGATCTGCCACTTGCCCGCCTTCAGCGCCGCCATCTGTTGCGGGATCGCGCGCATCGCCGCGAGGATCATGCCCCAGGTGAACTCGGCGGTGGCGTAGGACGGCGTATCGGCATGCTGGCTCGACGACACGATGATGCCGAGCCGCGTGCAGGTGTCGATGTCGATATGCGGATAGACGCTGCGCTGGCTGATCAGCTTCAGCTTCGGCAGACGTTCGAGCAGCGGGGTGCGGATCTGGGTGCGCTCGCGGATCAGGACCAGCGCGTCGGTATCGCGCAGCCGCTCGGCCAGTGCATCGACGTCCTGGACATGATCGTTCCAGATTTTGACGTCATACCCGTCGAGCTTGCGGTAGCAATCGAGGGTGCGCAGCGTGTCGAAATAATCGTCGAGGATCGAAATCTTCATCGCTGCGCCCCAGTTGTTGTGGGCCGGTTACTTAACGCCCATCAGCTTATTTGACGCCAAGCAGTTCGACGTCGAACATCAGCGTGGCGTTCGGCGGGATCACGCCGCCGGCGCCGCGCGCGCCGTAGCCGAGATTCGGCGGGATGATCAGGGTGCGCTTGCCGCCCACCTTCATGGTGGCGACGCCCTCGTCCCAGCCCTTGATCACGTGACCCTGGCCGATCGGAAACTCGAACGGCTCGTTGCGATCGACCGAGGAGTCGAATTTCTTGCCCTTCTGACCGTTCTCGTAGAGCCAGCCGGTGTAGTGCATGACGCAGGTCTGGCCGGTCTTCGGCGAGGCGCCGGTGCCGACCTTGCTGTCGATAATCTGGAGGCCTGAAGCTGTGGTCATGGGCTTTCCTGCAGTTTGGGCCGTTGCCGTCCCGCTGACAACGGACGTGGAGACTGCCACCGCGACAGCGGCGAATGCGGTCTGGATGATAGTGCGTCGTGACGAACGCATGGTAGATGTTCTCCCTGCTTGATGCCGGTTGATGCCAGCGCTCAGTAGCCGAGCGCGCAGCCGTCCTTGCGCGGATCGGAGCCACCGGTCAGCGTTCCCTTGTCCCAATCGATCCAGATGCCCTGGCCACCGCCGAGCGGCGCGACCACGCTGGTGGTCTTGTGACCGATCTTCTTCAGGCCTTCGACGATCTCCGCCGGCACGCTGTCCTCGAGCTGGTAGACGCCTTCGTAGTGCAGGCCGCGCGGCATATCGATGGCTTCCTGAATGTCGCAGCCATAGTCGAGCATGTTGGTCAGCACACGGGTCTGGCCGACCGGCTGGTACTGCCCGCCCATCACGCCGTACGGCATCACCGCGCGGCCGTTCCTGGTGGCCAGCGCCGGGATGATGGTGTGGAGCGGACGCTTGCCCGGTGCGATGCAGTTCGGATGCCCGGGCTGGATGCGGAAGCCGCCGGCGCGGTTCTGCAGCAGGACGCCGGTCCTGTTCGAGACGATCGCCGAGCCGAACGAATGCGCGATCGAGTTGATGAACGAGCAGACGTTGCGATCCTTGTCGACCACCGTGATGTAGACGGTCGACGGGTTCATCGGCGGCGCAACGTTCGGCAGTTCGAGCAGCCGGTCCATCCGGATGTTCTTGATGTGCTCTTCGGCGAATTCCCTGGCGAGGATGCCGGCAACGTCGACATGCACGTGCTGGGGATCGCCGATATGCTGCTCGCGCATCATGTAGGCGATGCGTGCCGCCTCGGCCTCGAGGTGGAAGCGCTCGATGCTGAGCGGCTTGAACTTGGTCAGGTCGAAGCGCGACAGGATGTTGAGCATGACCAGCATGGTGATGCCGGGACCGTTCGGCGGGCACTGCCAGACGTCGTAGCCCTTGTACATCGTGCCGATCGGCGAGGTCGCCTCGGTCGAATGCGCAGCGAAGTCCTCGAGCGTGTGCAGGCCGCCGATGCCGCGCAGCGTGTCGACCATGTCGGCGGCGATTTCACCGCTATAGAAGGCATCGCGGCCCTTTTGCGCGATCGCGCGCAGCGTCTTGCCGAGCTCGGGCTGGCGGATCACGTCGCCGGCAACCGCGGGCTTGCCGTGCGGCAACAGATAGCGCTCGGTGTTGGTGCCGTTCTTCAGCTTCTCGAACCCGTTCTTCCAGTCGAAGGCGATACGCGGAGCGACCACGTAGCCCTCTTCGGCGGCCTTGATCGCGGGCTGCAACAGCCGGTCGAAGCCGAACTTGCCGTGATCCCTGAGGATCACGTCCCAGGCATCGACCGCGCCGGGAATGCTGACCGCATGTGCCGAGGTCAGCGGCACCGAATGGATCTTGCGCTCGAGATACCAGTCGGCGGTCGCCGCCATCGGCGCCCGGCCGCTGCCGTTATAGGCGGTGATCTTGCCTTCCCCCCTCGGCTGGATCAGCGCGAAGCAGTCGCCGCCGATGCCGGTCGATTGCGGTTCGATGACGCCGAGCAGCGCGCAGGCCGCGACCGCCGCGTCGGCGGCCGTGCCGCCCTCGCGCATCACCTCGATGGCCGCGAGCGCCGCCTCCGGATGCGACGTCGCCACCATCGCGTTCTGGGCATGGACCGTGGAACGGCCGGCGAAATGGAAATTCCTCATAACGGAGTGCTCGCTTGATCGTGATGGTCTGATGCGGCCGCGGCGGATGATGCCAAGGGGGTACAAAGTACATGGCACACTCATCCCCGGCTGAGCAATGCCTGGCATGCCAGGGGAATTATCCCGACAATGCATGGCTTTGCGGGTTTCGCCGGCCCGGCCGGCCTGATAAACCCCGGCGATGCCCTTCAAGGTCGCCGCCTTCTACCAGTTCGCCGCGCTGCCGGACTTCCGCGCGCTGCGCGAGCCGCTGCGCGCGTTCTGCGCCGGGCTCGATCTCAAGGGCAGCGTGCTGCTCGCCCATGAGGGCATCAACGGCACGATTGCCGGCACCGACCAGGGCATCGACGACTTCGTTGCGGAGCTCAGGCGCGGGCCGCTGTTCGGCGGTCGCCTCGACAATCTCGAGCTGAAGTTCTCCGAAGCCGCGCAAATGCCGTTCCAGCGGCTCAAGGTGCGGCTGAAGAAGGAGATCGTCACGCTCGGCGACACCATGGTCGATCCGACGCGGCAGGTCGGCACCTATGTCGATGCCGCCGACTGGAACGAGTTGATCGCCGCGCCCGACATCACGGTGCTCGACACCCGCAACGCGTTCGAGGTGGCGATGGGCACGTTCGAAGGCGCGGTGGATCCCAGGATCGCGAGCTTTGGACAGTTCAAGGAATTTGCGGCACGGAACCTCGATCCGGCGAAGCACCGCAGGATTGCGATGTTCTGCACCGGCGGCATCCGCTGCGAGAAGGCCAGCGCCTATCTGCTCGCGCAGGGTTTTGCCGAGGTCTATCACCTCAAGGGCGGCATCCTGAAATATCTCGAGGACACGCCGCAGCAGGACAGCCGCTGGCGCGGCGACTGTTTTGTGTTCGACGAGCGTGTCGCGCTCGGTCACGGCCTGCGCGAGCGCGCGGGAGCGCGTTCGAGCGACGTGGAGCGCGCGGATGCCCCCCTGCGAGGCTGGCATCCATGAATGACACGGCAAAGCTGAGCGAGCGGATCGACGCGCTGGAGGTCCGCCTGACCTATCAGGACGAAACCATCGAGACGCTGAACCAGACCATCACGGCACAATGGAAGCAGATCGACGCGCTGACGCGCCAGATCGCCGAGTTGCGCAACCGGCTTCAGGAGGCCGAACGCCAGGCGCCCGGCCCCGCCAACGAACGCCCACCGCACTATTGATCGCTGCTGCCGGACCGCGGCAGCAGCGGCTACATGTTGCTCACCTGACGCATCGGCTTCGCGCCGCTGAAGAACAGGCTGGACAACCGCTGCACCATCGCCGTGGCGCGGCTTCCTTCGAGACCAGGGCGAACGCACAGCAGGCGCTTCTGCATCGGAAGCTCCGGAAGATAATAGTCCTTCGCGGAAATCAGCGAGGACGGGATCATCCGCTCGGGGCACGCCGTCAGGCCGTATCCGGCCCGCGCGGCTTCCAGACGCAGCTGATGGTTCGGGCTCCTGAACACGATCTTGTATGTGATGTTGTGCTTGGTGAGCGTCCGGATCATCCAGTCGTCACCAGGCCAGGCCAGGATCGGGATCGGGGCGCCCGGCCGCAGCACAAAATCACGAGATCGCACCCACACCGACCGCTCGGCGGCCTCGGCGGCGATCGTCACCTCGTCTTCGTTCTCCTGCGAAGGGTTGCTGTAGACGAACGCGATGTCGATGTAGCCGTCGATCAATCCCCTGATGACGGCCGGTGACATGTCGGCGTGAAGCAGAACGTCGGCGAGTGCATCGGACGGATGCAGCTTCAGGAATTCCTCGGCGAGCATCGTGCTGATTCCCAGCCGCAACGGCTGGGGTCCTTCATGATTGCCGCCGAGCCGAAGCAGTTGATCGTTGGCTTCGAGGATGCGCCTCGCCTGCTGCACGGCGACCTTGCCGAGCTCGGTGGTCGTGGTGCCGTTTGCGGTTCTGACGAAGAGTGCGCCACCGATCAGGCTTTGCAGGCGCTTGACCTGCGAACTGATCGCCGGCTGGCTGAGGCCGAGACGCTCCCCGGCTTTCGACAGGCTGCCTGTCTCCGCGATCGCAACGACGGTGCGAACGATTTCAGTAGGAATATTCAAATGTTGACGCGGTCTATGCATCGCGAGCACTCCAATCTCAGCACGGGACGCAATTCCAATCTCCACAGTATGTGATCAAGCTATACTAACATTTGGTTGCACTTTCGTTTAGCTACAATTACCGCCAAGGCACTGATATTACAGGCCATATGTATTGTTACGTGCATTGCTCCGCATATCACGGTATCCAACAACTGCATCCCCACACGCTGCAGCACCTCAACCGCACCACACCCCGGGTTTTTGCGGATATCGCATCAAATATTCTGATCGCCCCATAATGTTTCACTGACCCGATAAGTCTGAATTGCCGCCGCTGATTCGCGAAAGCGTTTTCATAGTTTTCCTTAATCAAAGCCTCGCAACGTGACGTCGCAGTTGGCGTTTCGAGGTGTGTTGCAATGACCAGTTTTTTTCGCTGCCGAAGCGGTGCGTCTGCCGTCGAATTCGCGCTGATGCTGCCGCTGTTTCTTGCCTTTATTTTCGGCATCATCGTCTTCGGCTCGTATCTCGCCATGGTGCATGGCGTTCAGCAACTCGCCGCCGAAGCGGCGCGGTCATCCATCGCGGGAATGACCGACACCGAACGCAACAGCCTCGCGACGAACTACGTCACCGCCAACGCGTCGACCTATCCGTTGCTCGTTGCCGCCAATCTCACGGTCAATGCCGCGCCGTCTCCATCGAATGCCAACGTCTACGTCGTGACGGTCAACTACAACGCGGCCGGCAACTTCATCTACAAGCTGCCCTTCGTCCCCGCGCCGGCGAGCACCATCGTCCGCTCCGCGGCGATTCAGTACGGGGGATTCTAGGATGAGAGGCGTCCTCATGCTGATGAGGCGCTTTGGCGCCGACGAACGAGGAAACTTCGCGATGATCAGCGCCGGCCTGATGACGCTGCTGATCGGGTGCGCCGGGCTTGCAATCGATCTCGGCACCATCTTCGCCGACCGGCGCAAGACGCAGAGCACCGCCGATCTCGCCGCGATCGTCGCCGCCGCCAACCTGAACAACCCGGTCAACGCCGCCACCGCGACCGTGACGCAGAACAAGTACCCGGCCAGCGCGCTGGTCAAGGTCGAGACAGGAACCTACACCGCAAACAGCGCCATCGCGCCGCAGGCCCGTTTCGTGACCCCGGCGGTCGGCACTCCCAACGCCGCGCGGGTCACGCTGAACACCCAGACCCCGCTCTACTTCGCACGCTACCTGACCGGCGCGAGCAGCTTCACCATCAAGACGACCGCCACCGCGACATCGACCGAAATGGCTTCGTTCGCGATCGGCTCGAGGCTGCTCTCGGTCAACGGCGGCGCGCTCAATGCGCTGCTCGGCTCGATGCTCGGCACCACGCTGTCGCTCTCGGTGATGGACTACAATGCGCTGATCAGCGCGAAGATCGACGCACTGGACTTCCTGTCGGCACTGGCAACCCGGGTCAACCTGACCGGCGTCACCTATAGCGACCTGCTGAGCAGCAACATCAAGGTCGGCGACATCGTCGCGTCCGCACTGACCACACAGCAGATCACCAACGGCGCCAACGCAGCGACCACCGCGCTGTCGACGATCTCCCAGGCCGTCACCGGCTCCACCACCAAGATTTCGCCGGGCACGCTGGTCGACCTCGGTCCCTTTGCCAATCTCACGGTGGGGCAGAAACCCAAGGTCGGCGCCAGTGTGTCGGTCTTCGACCTGATTTCCACGGTGGCGCAGATCGCCAACGGCAACCATCAGATCGCAACCTCGGTCAATCTCGGCCTGCCGGGCATCGCCAATGTCTCCGTGATCGCAACGATCGGCGAGCGCCCGGTCGGCTCGAGCTGGATCGCGATCGGCACCCAGGGTGTGAGCGTCCACACCGCTCAGACCAGGATCCTGGCGACGATCAATGTTCTCGGCTCCGGCACCGTGTCTGCGGTCAATCTGCCGGTCTATGTCGAGGTCGCCTCGGGTACCGCGACACTCAACGCGGCGTCCTGCGGCCACCCGAACATCAACACCTCGCAGGTCACGATCGGCGTGACGCCGGGGATCGTGGATGCATGGATCGGCAACGTCACGGTCGCCGACATGACCAACTTCACGACCAAGCCCAATCCGCCGCCGGCGACACTGGTCAACCTTGGTCTCGCCACCGTCACCGGCCTCGCCCATGCCGGCATGGGCAACACCACGCCGACCAACGTCAATTTCAGTTACAGCGACATCCAGTCGGGCACCAAGAAGACGGTGACGACGACCAACTTCCTTTCATCGCTGACCGGAAGCCTGCTCGGCGACCTCTCGCTGACCATCAATCTCGGCCCGCTCGGGCTGCCAATCCCGGGATTGGGGGCGCTCGTCATGAGCATCCTGAATGGCGTGACGAGTTCCGTCGATCAGGTGCTGGCGTCGCTGCTCGCGACGCTCGGCATCGGGCTCGGCCAGGTCGACGTTTGGGTGCTGGGCATCCGCTGCGACGGCGCCGTGCTGGTGAACTAGGGGACCGATCGGGGATAGGACACTGCCGTGAGCACAACAATAAGATACAAGACCGACAGCCAACGAACGATCCTGTTGAAGCGCGGGACGATCTTCTTCCGCAACACCAGTGTCGGATGTCTCGTGCTCAACATCTCGACCGGCGGCGCGGGGCTCGCCGTGGAAAGCGATGTCGCAATCCCGTTCGCGTTCGACCTCGATATCGAGAGCGAACCGATCCGGCGGCACTGCATCGTGGCCTGGCGCCTGGAGCGGCGGCTCGGCGTGACCTTCGAATCTGACCGGATGCAGCGCCCCGCAAGCGGCCCCGTCTAGTCTATCGCGGCAATCACGGTACGCGGGCGGGCTCGGTCGCTCCGGGCCACCGCTCCTCAGCGGGCAGGTCGCCGCATGATGAACGCAGTTGGCATCGTGGTCAGCAGCCGCTGGGATATACCAGCTAATTGTCCCGATTGCCGTCGTGCTTCGACGGCGCGGGCTGCGTGGCGCTGACCGGATCGGAGGCCGGGAAGGTGTCCTCGAGCCCCTCCTTCAGCCGGGTGCGAGCCTTGCGGTCGGCGGCCTGCGCCTCATGCGGCTTCTCGGCATGCTTATCGTGCGGGGCAGGATCGAATTTGTCGGCCATGTCGTCCCTCCATTCCCCAAGGGTATTCCTAGACACAACGCGGCCACGCAAAGAGGGGTTCCAGAACCGCCTTGGCCCATCGCGCTGCAGCGTGTATCAGGGGCGCAAATTTTGACCGCGATCAGGAACTATCCGCGTGCCCCAGGATCCTACCACAAAGCCGCTCATCGACGTGCTGTCGGGCCACCGGCAGGCCGTGCCGCCGCTCTGGATGATGCGGCAGGCCGGCCGCTATCTGCCGGAATATCGCGAGCTGCGCGCCAAGGCCGGCGGCTTCCTCGATCTCTGCTTCACGCCCGAATTCGCCGCCGAGATCACGCTGCAGCCGATCCGCCGGTTCAACTTCGACGCCGCGATCATCTTCTCCGACATCCTGGTGATCCCCTACGCGCTCGGCCGCTCGGTGCGCTTCGAGGCCGGCGAAGGACCCCGGCTCGATCCGCTGGCAACGCCGGGCGAGATCGCGACGTTGGCGACCCACGCCAACTTCGACAAGCTCGAGCCGGTCTTTGAAGCACTGCGCCGCGTCCGTCGCGAACTCGCCCCCGAGATCGCGCTGATCGGCTTCTGCGGCGCGCCGTGGACGGTTGCGACCTACATGGTGGCCGGACAGGGCACGCCGGACCAGGCACCCGCGCGGATGCTTGCCTACCGCCATCCGGATGCATTCGCCAAGATCATCGACGTGCTGGTCGAGAACTCGATCCATTATCTGGTTGGCCAGTTGAAGGCCGGCGCCGACTGCCTGCAGATCTTCGACACCTGGGCCGGCGTGCTGCCGCCGCGCGAGTTCGCCCGCTGGTCGATCGAGCCGACCCGGCGCATCGTGGCCGGGGTGCGCAAGCAGGTCCCCGATGCCAGGATCATCGGCTTCCCGCGCGGCGCGGCAGGCCTGCTGCCCGCCTATGTCGAGCAAACCGGCGTCGATGCGGTCTCGATCGATTGGGCCACCGAGCCGTCAATGATCCGCGAGCGCGTGCAGAACAGCGTCGCGGTGCAGGGCAATCTCGATCCGCTGGCCCTGATTGCCGGCGGCGCCGCGCTCGACCGCGCGGTGGACGATGTGCTGGAGAACTTTGGCAAGGGGCGGCTGATCTTCAATCTGGGCCACGGCATCCTCCCCGAGACGCCGATCGCCCATGTCGAGCAGATGGTCGCGCGGGTGCGCGCGTATAAGGGCTGAGGCCTTGTGGCCCGGATGGAGCGCAGCGCAATCCGGGACTCTCTCCTCCGTCGATGGCCCGGCCCCGGATTACGCTTCGCTTCGTCCGGGCTTCTGTCACGGGCCTTGGTTAGTCAATCCCTTTTTGCGTCATCCGCTTGCCGGGCACTTGCTTCTGTACGGGATCGGCGCGCGATGGCCGTCGCCTGATGGGGTGCATGAGAGGAGCCGGCCGGCCAATCTACGGAAGCGTGGTTGTGAGCCAACTTCCCGGATGGCGGCCTGACCGGATCCGTCGTCCCGGCAAGGGACTTCGCTCAGGGAAGGCCTGGTGTTGTGGCCCGCCCGGATTCGGCTGATGCTTCTTGCTTAGATGACGGCACCCTTGGCCATCGGATTGAACGGTTTTGCGTCGGTGAGCATGCGATGCAGGATCACGGCAAGCTTGCGCGCCAGGGCCACCTTGGCCTTGCTCATGCCTGCGCGCCTGGCGATCCGCATCGCCCAGCTCTTCAGAGCCGAGCAGCCCTTGAGCGGTTTGGTCAGCATGACATGAGCGGCCTGGTATAGCGCTTCGCGGACCGAAGCATCGCCGATCTTGCTGATGCGACCGCTGTAGTCAGTTTGTCCTGATTGGTACTTCTTCGGGGTCAGCCCAAAATGCGCGCCGGTTGCCTTCGATGAGCGGAACCTGGTCGGATCATCGATCGCCGCGGCATAGGTGAGAGCCACGATCGGGCCGACTGCCGGCGTGGTCATGAGAAGTCGGGCTGGAGGATGCGATCTGGCGAGCTTCTGGGTGTGTTTATCCAGACCATTGAACTCGCGCAGCACCACGGCATGGGCCTCGAGCAGCGCCTTCGCCACCAGTTCAAGCCCGGGATGGCCGGCGACGAGCTCCCTGATGCGGCCGGCGAAGCTGCGCTCGGTGGTCTTGCCTACCTTCAGGCCAAAGCCTCGCAGCACGCCGCGCACGCTGTTCTCGACATCGCGCAGTTTCGACTGCAGCAGCTTGCGCGCCGTCAGGATCGCGCGGGTCTCCTGTGCTTCGATCGACTTGCAGTGCACCGGCCGGAACCAGCCCAGCCGCATCAGCTGGGCGATGCCGCGGGCATCATTGCGGTCCGACTTCACCGGCATCGCCTTGAAGGCGTCGCGGACATGCCGCGTCTCCAACAATTCCACCGCAAGGCCCGCATCACGCAGCGCCCCATAGAGCCATTGCGACAGCGGTCCTGCTTCCAGCCCGATCCGCTCGAGGCTCACGCCCAGCGATCGGAACCAGGCGATCAGGGCCGCCGGCTCGCTGGCAACCTTCGCCTCCCGCAAAATCTTGCCCGCGCCATCAACAACGCAAATCGTAGAGCATTCCAAAGACACGTCGATTCCTGCATAGTGATACATGGTCGTCCCTTAATGATGCTTGGAGCGGGTCTTGCCCGACTCCGTTGACACCATCAGTTTGAGGGACGACCGCCTCTCGGCCAAGCCGGTCGCAAGCGCGCTGTCCAATTGCGCCGTAGCGGCGACCGGCTCCATCCGTCGGCCCGTGACCCCATCTACGGAGCTTCCCTCACCGTCACCCTGAGGTGGCCGCTTCTTCAGCGGCCGTCGAAGGGTCGACGGCCCGGGTCTGGCCATGAGTGAAGAGAGCCGCCCGTCGAAACACTGGGGCCGTCGACCCTTCGAGACGCGCTACGCGCTCCTCAGGGTGACGGACTGAAGAGCGGTGGACTACCGTGCATCCTCCAAAATCATGTCCGACGCTTTCTCCGCGATCATGATCGTCGGCGCATTGGTATTGCCCGACATCAGGTCCGGCATGACGGACGCATCGACCACGCGCAGACCTTCGATGCCGCGCACCTTGAGCCGCTGGTCCACCACCGCGAGCGGATCGTTGCCCATCCGGCAGGTCGAGGTCGGATGATAGACCGTGCTGCCGGTGCGCCGGCAGAAATCGAGCAGGTCGTCGTCGCTGACCACCTTGGCGCCGGGATCGACCTCGCCCACTGAATAGGATTTCAGCGCCGGTGCCGCCAGGATCTTGCGCAGGATGCGGATGCCGTCGATGAAGGCGCGGCGATCGGTCTCGGTCGCCAGATAGTTGATGCGGATTTCCGGCGGCACGCCCGGATCGGCGCTCCTGATCTTCAGCGATCCGCGGCTCTCCGGACGCAGCTGGCAGACCGAGGCCGTGAAGCCCGGGAACGGGTGCAGCTTCTCCCCCATCTTGTCGGTCGAGAACGGCAGGAAGTGGATCTGGATGTCGGGCGACGCCAGCCGCGGGCTGGTCTTGAAGAATGCACCGGAGGTGCCGGCGGCGATCGTCAGCGGCCCCTTGCGCAGCGCCGCATAGCGCAGGCCCGCCATGACGCGGCGTACGGGATGATTGATGACGTCGTTCAGCGTGACGGTCTGCGCGCAGCGCGTGACGATACGGACCTGCATGTGATCCTGCAGATCGTTGCCGACGCCGGGCGCATCGAGCACGATGTCGATGCCGTGCTGCTTCAACAGATCGGCGGGGCCGACGCCGGAGAGCTGCAACAATTGCGGCGAGTTGTACGCACCGCTCGATACCAGCACCTCCTTGCGCGCCTTGGCCTTGCGCAATTGCCCGTCCTGCTTGTAGGCGACGCCGCTCGCGCGCTTGCCGTCGAACAGGATGCGCTGCGCCAGCGCCGAGGTCTCGACATGAAGATTGCCGCGCGTCAGTGCCGGCCGCAGATAGGACCGCGCCGTTGACGCGCGCCGGCCGCGCCGCGTCGTGGTCTGGAAGAAGCCCGCGCCCTCCTGGGTCGCCCCGTTGAAATCCGGATTGGTGGGAATGCCGACCTCGGCTGCGGCATGCACGAAGGCCTCCGACAGCGGATCGTGATGCCGCCAATCCGACACCGGCAGCGGACCGCCGGCGCCGTGATATGTGTTGGAGCCGCGCTGCTGATCCTCCGCCTTCCTGAAATAGGGCAAGACGTCGTCATAGCCCCAGCCGGCATTGCCGCGCTGTCGCCAGCGGTCATAGTCCTCGTGCTGGCCGCGCACATAGAGCAGGCCGTTGATCGAGCTGGAGCCGCCGAGCACCTTGCCGCGCGGCTGGAACACCTGCCGGCCGTTGAGGCCGGGCTCCGGCTCGGTCTGGTACATCCAGTTGACGGATTTTTCCTTGAACAGCTTGCCGTAGCCGAGCGGGACATGGATCCAGATGTTGCTGTCCTTCGGTCCGGCCTCGAGCAGCAGCACCGAGTGCTTGCCGTCAGCGCTCAGGCGGTTGGCGAGCACGCAGCCGGCCGAGCCGGCGCCGACGATGATGTAATCATACTCCGCCGCATCATGATTTTTGTTCACTGGTTTCCCCCCGGAATTTCTTTCTTCCGGTGGTACAGACAAAGCGGCGGCTTGAAAAGGCTAGCGCCCTGCGCTGAGGTTCTGGAGCAGTTGCCCAACAAGCATATTGAGCTCATCGGCGTTCCCTGCGGCGCCGAACACGTAGCGGTCGGGCCGCACGATCACCGCCGCGGCGCCATGTTGCCGCATCCATTCGGCGAACAGCCCGTCGCGCTCCACCACGCTCAGGATACCGCCTCGATCGGCACTTTCGCCCGATGTGGCGATGACGACGCGCTCGCCTGACAGACGCTGCCAGGCGCTCGAGGACGCCTCCGACAGCCACGCCATCGGCTCCGCCGCCGTCGTCACGATCGCGAATTCCAACTTCAGCAGGTCGTCGAGCCGGCACGTCCGCCCATCCGGCGCGCGCACATGCGGCTGCACGAACAGCCGCCCGGCAAGCGCGGCATCGCGCGCGATCAGGCCGGAGGCGAGATCGGGGATGAATTTCTGCCTGATGGTTTCGGCCTTGCCGGCCTTCAGGTCGGCGCGCAGCCGCATGTCGCGTTCGACGGCGGCCAGCGGATCGAGCTCGCCGATGATCTTGCCGAACTCCTTGGCGCTGGCGACGACGGCGCGGACATGCGGCTTGCGCTCGATCTCGTAACTGTCGAGCAGCGCATCGCCTGCGTCGCCGCGAAGAACCAGCCTCAACTTCCAGGCCAGGTTCACCGCATCGCGGATACCCGCGCACAGCCCTTGCCCGAGGAACGGCGGCGTCTGGTGCACGGCGTCGCCCATCAGCAGGACGCGGCGGTCGCGCCAGCGCTGTCCGAGCAGCGCGTGAAAGCGATAGACCGCCGAGCGCCAGATCGTGAGGTCGGAGATATCGGTAAAACCCTTGAGCAGCTTCACGACGTTGTCAGGTGCGCCGGCCGCCTCGGGATCCTCGCCGGGCAGCAACTTGATCTCCCAGCGCCGCAAATTGCGCGGACCCGGCACGAAGGTGCCGGGACGCGACGGCCAGCAATACTGAAAACTTCTGGCCGGCCGCCTGGCGGGATCGCTGGTCAGCGTGTCGACCACCATCCACCATTCATCGAAGGCGAGGTCGTCCAGACCGATGCCGAGCTGCTTGCGGACGAAGCTGTTGGCGCCGTCGCAGCCGACCAGATAGCGCGCGCGGATCAGGAACTCCTCGCCGGACTCGCGGCGCGCGGTCAGCATCACCGCGCCGTCGTCCTGCTGCAGCGCCACGCCCGTGGCCGCAAGGAAAATGTCGGCATGCGGATAGCCTGTGAGCTTGTCGCGCAGCGCCTGCTCGACGTCCGGCTGCACGAAGGTCACGTTCGGAATCCAGCCGAGCGGAAACGGCGGCGGCATCGGGTCGAATATCTTGATGATCTCGCCATCGACGCCGAGATAGTGCGAGCCGTTATGCGGGGCGATCACCTGCTCCATGAAATCGCCGAGCCCGATCGCCTGCAGCACGCGCAGCGCTTCATGATCGAGCGTGATGGCGCGCGGCTTGTCGTAGATGTCGGCAACGCGCTCGACGACTGCGACCTTCAAGCCGGGTTTCGCGAGCAGATTGGCGAAGATGGCACCGACCGGCCCGAGGCCGACGATGGCCACGTCATGAATGGGATTGTCGGCTGGCAATGACATGCTACTTCGCGAGTTAGCTCTCGAGCGTCAGCGGCTTCGGCTTCACCTCGGGCTCGCGGATCGCGACACCTTCGAACGGCGTCGCCTCCTCGAACCAGGCCTGCCGCGCCGGCAGTCCCCATGGAAACGAGATCTTGTGGTCGGACGGATCCCAGGCGACCGGCTCGTTCTCGATGTCCATGATCTGGTAGTGCGTGTTGAACAGCTCGACGCGATGCCCGTCGGGATCGCGCATGTAGACATACATCGCGTGTCCCGGCCCGTGCCGCCCCGTGCCGCGTTCGACGGCCGCGCCATAGCCGAGCTCGCCGCGAGATCACGAGCGGTCAGGACGACATGGCTGGCCCGCGTAATCCGGAACCCGGGATCGTGGTTCGTGATCGGGAGACTCATGCGCACCTTCTGGTTTTTGCCGTTCGCGGGAACCCGACTCATTGCGAAAACCCGCGGGGGATCAAGCAGCGCAGCGTCGGGCAAGCTTTGCCGCTCGGTGACCTCGCATCACGTATTTGTATCGATTTGTTAGCAATGCCCGCCGGTGGAACCGAAGGAGGGCCCGCCGTGACCCGGTCCGTTCCAATAGTTCATAGTTTGTCAAAGGTTTGCAGAGAATTCTTCGCCACTGCGCCATGGCCAAACCGGGCAGGCGACGTAGTGACGCGCGGGCAACGTAGTGATGCGTACCCATCTGAGATCATATTTCGCGACCCTGTTCGCGGGCGACCTCGCGGCCTTCGGCGCACCGCCGGCGGATGAAGCGCTTGCCGGCCACATCCGCGCCGAACAGGTCTCGCTCGTGCTCGGCTACTCCTTCGGCATCATGCTGGCCAACGCCTGCAACGCGCTGGTGCTCGCGATTGCGCTGTGGCAATCGCCGGACTGGGCCTTTGCGCTGGTGTGGGCGGCCGCGGTCGGCAGCGCGGCGCTGTTCTTCGGCTTGCAGGCGCGGGCAGCGCGCCGCATCGCAAAGCCGCAATTCGTGTCGCGCCGAACCATGTACCGGCTGGTGCGCAATGCGCTGGCGCTCGGGACCGCCTGGGGCGTCGTTCCGGTCGCCTTCTTCGCCAACGCATCGAGCGGCGCCCAGCTCGTCATCACCTGCCTGTGCGCCGGAATGCTGGCCGGCGGCGCCTTCGCGTTCTCCACCATCCCGATCGCCGCGATTGCCTTCACCGCGCCGATCTTCGTCGGCACCGCGATCTGCCTCGGCCGGGACGGCGATTTCGTCTACCTCCTGATGGCCGTGCTGGTCCTGGTCTACGGTTCGGTGCTGCTGCGCGGCGTGTTCGTCAACGCGTTCGAGTTCAGGCGGCGGATCATCGCCCAGCACGAGGCCGAACGGACGGTGCGGCAGGATCCGCTGACGCATCTGCCGAACCGCGTCGCCTTCAATGAAGCGCTCAACGGCGCGCTGAACCGGCTGGCGCGGTCGGGCGAGGAATTCGCGGTGCTGCTGCTCGATATCGATCGCTTCAAGGAGGTCAACGACAGGTTCGGCCATCCGGCGGGCGACGAGTTCCTGGTGCAGGTGGCGGCCCGGTTGCAGCGCTGCACGCGCGCGGCCGAACATGTCGCACGGATCGGCGGCGACGAGTTCGCCCTGATCATGTCGAATCTGACGAGGCCCGAGGACGCGTTTGCGATCGCCGAACGGTTCGTCGCGGCCTTCGCCGACCCATTCCCCATCGACGGTTTCGAGATCAACAGCGCGATCAGCATCGGCATCGTGCTCGCGCCACGCGACGGCAGCACCTCCCACGACCTGCTCAAGCATGTCGACATCGCGCTCTACCGGGCGAAGAAATCCGGCCCCGGCACCATCTGCTTCTTCGAGGCCGGCGACGACCAGTCGGCGCGCAATCGCCGCGCCTTGCAGCGGGATCTCGAGCACGCCATCGACGCGGACCAGCTGTTTCTCGTCTACCAGCCGTTCCTCGACATCCGCAAAGGCCGCGTCACCGGCTTCGAGGCGCTGTTGCGCTGGCAGCATCCGACGCGCGGCCTGATCCCGCCGACCGTCTTCATCCCGATCGCCGAGGAAAGCGGACTGATCCACCAGCTCGGCGAGTGGGTGATCCGCCGTGCCTGCGCGATGCTGTCGCGCTGGCCGGACGACATCCGGATCGCGGTGAACTTCTCCGCGGTCCAATTCCAGAACGTCGGCATCCTGCAGACGATCGTCGACGCGCTCGCCGACGCCAACGTCGCGCCGAACCGTCTCGAGATCGAGATCACCGAGTCGATGCTGATCTCGAAATATGGATCGGCGCCCGCGATCCTCAACGCGCTGCTCGAGCTCGGCCTGACGGTCGCGCTCGACGATTTCGGTACTGGCTTCTCGTCGCTGACCTATCTGCGCAAGCTGCCGTTCAGCCGCATCAAGATCGATCAATCCTTCATCCGGGACATGCTGACCCAGCCGGACTGCGCCGCGATCGTCAAATCGGTGATCGGCCTCGCGCAGGAGCTGCAGATCGGCGTCGTCGCCGAAGGCGTCGAGACCTCCGACCAGCTCGAATATCTGCGCCAGACCAGCTGCGACGAGGTTCAGGGCTATCTGATCGGCCGGCCGATGTCGGGCAGCGAGATCACTGCCCTGCTCGATCACGATCCGCAGCACTCCGTGCACGCGGCGTAGCCCCCGACCGAACGTCCGGTTGCGTCAGAGCGCGTCGGCGCGATGCAGGGTGTCCACCGTGATGGTGCCGCGGGCGCGCGAGACGCACGCGCAGATCTTGCGGCTCTCCTGCTTCTGATGGTCGCTGAAGAAGACATCGCGATGGTCGATCTCGCCATCGACGTCGATCACGTCGAGCGCACAGACGCCGCATTCGCCGCGCCTGCAGTCGCTCATCACCTCATGGCCGGCTTCGTTGAGCACGTCCAGCATCGAGCGATCCTGCGGGATCACGAACTCGGTCCCCTCGTCCCTGAGCCGCACGCGGAACGCCTCGGTCGGCAGCAACCCGCTCGATCCAAAGGTCTCGTAACGCAGATCAGTCATCGGACGGCCCGACGCCTCCCAGGCGCGCCGCGCCGCATCCAGCATCCGCATTGGGCCGCAGAACAGCGCCATCGTATCCTTCGGTAGCCTTGCGAAGACGCTGTCGAGGTCGAGCCGCCGGCCCTCGTCGCCGGCATGGACGACGAGGCGGTCGCCGAGCAGACCTTCGAGCATATCGAGATAGGCCGCATCGCTGCGCGTGCGCACGGCATAGTGCAGCGTCACGCCGGCATCGCGGCGGGCCAGCGCCTGTGCCGCACCGACGATCGGCGTGATGCCGATGCCACCCGCGATCAGGCAGAAATGTCGCCGCGTCCAGTCGAGCTGCACCAGCGAAGTCGGCAGCGTGATGGCAAGCCGCGCGCCCGGCGCGAGCGACCACATATAGCGCGAACCGCCGCGGGAATCCGCAGCGTGCCGGACTGCGATCCGGTAGCCCTGCGGATCGACTTCGCCGACCAGCGAATAGGAGCGGGTCTGCGGCTGGCCTTCGATGGTGACGCCGGCATCGATATGGCTGCCGACGGGATAGGGCGCGGCGGTGAAATCGTCCGGCCGCAGCAGGAATTCGCGGATGCCGGGCGTGAGGTCGCGCACGGCGAGCAGCGTGGCGGATGTCCAGGTTTCGATGAATCGCATGGCGCGCTCCGTTCAGCCGGCGGTGACCAGCGCCAGCGCCGGCAGCAGATCGAGATGGCTGCGATTGCGCAGCGCCAGCCGCAGATTGCGCGCCGCAAGCCTTGCATGTTCGCGCATGATCGCTTCGGCACGCGCGCCCTCGCGGTTCTCGATGGCGTCGACCACCACGCGATGATGGTCCTGCGCGATCAGCAGGATCTGGCGCGCCTCGGGCAGCGCCGATTGCGCCATCACGAAGCCGCTCGGCGACGCGAACGGCAGCGCCGAAGCGCGGTCGATCTGCCGGATCAGCGGCGGGCTGCGCGACAGCTCGATGAGCAACGCGTGGAAGCGCGCGTTGAGCGCGACATAGGACGAAAAGGCTTCGACCGAAATCGGATCCTGCCGCACCAGACCGTCGATCTCGTTGAGGCATTCCTTCAGCGGTTCGAGATCGCGCGACGAGACGCCGCGCTCGGCGGCGAAGCGCGCGGCCAGGCCCTCCAGCGTGCCGCGCAGCTCGATCGAATCGAGAATGTCGCGCTCTGAAAACGCCTTGACCATGAAGCCGCCGGAAGGGATCGCCTCCAGCAGGCCTTCCTCCTCGAGCCGGACCAGCGCCATCCGCACCGGCGTACGCGACACTCCGGTGATTTCAACCGCCTGCAGCTCCGAGATGCGCTCGCCGGGCCGCAGGCCGCCGGAGAGAACGAGGTCGCGCAGCGCAAGCTGCGCCCGCACGGTCTGCGACACTGAACGATCGGTCTCGCGTTCCGCCATCG